>RGFZ01000037.1 GCA_010024875.1 Oxalobacteraceae bacterium
GCCATTGGTCGATTGAAGCCGATCTGAAAAACATCTGCTGCCCGCTGCTCGCGGTGCAGGGCGAGGACGACGAGTACGGGACGATGGAACAGGTATATCGCATCCAGCGCATACTTGCTGATGCAGTCGTGGTACCTGTAGCGCGCTGCGGACATTCCCCACACCGAGACCAGCCGCTGCTTCTGACCGAGGCCGTAGCGCAGTTCGTGTCGGCACACCGAGCTACCTGCTGAACGACTCCTTGCCGCTGGCAACGACGCGTTGTAACAGGGGCGATGCCCGGTATCTATCCTCGCCATATTCATCGCTCATGTTCTGTAATACCCGCAGCAGCTTGTCCACGCCAATACGCTCAGCCCATGCCAGCGGGCCCAGCGGATAGTTGACGCCCTTTTGCATCGCCAGATCAGCATCGTCAGCGCTGCACACGCCCTGGTTCACTGCATCAGCAGCTTCATTTGCCAGCATCGCGACCGTACGCATCACCGCCAGACCGGGCACGTCCCGTAACACGCTCACCCGATAGCCGGCGGCCTGCAGCACACCAGCGATAGCGTCACGCGCACCACCCGAGCATTGATCGGCGACAGCTAGCGCTACCCGTGTCGTCTTCTCAAAATCAAGCGCAAGATCGATCAGTACCGTATCCGGCTTGCCATGCTCGGCAGCTCGCATCGTCGCGCTGCGACCATCGGTCAGATACAGCGATGCGCCATTCACCGTGAGCAGCGGCGCATCCGCCAAGCCGGACTCTGTCAAACCAAACTCTTTGCCGGCGGCGCCCAGGCGAGCGGCGATAGTGCTGCCAATGACTGAGCTTTTATTCAGCACGGGCTTACCGGGATAGCTGCACTCAGCCAGCTCTTGCGCAGAAGGTGGCTGTGCTCCTTCGCCGTACACGTAGAAGCCGCGTCCGGATTTACGACCAAGGAAACCGGCGTTCAGCAACTCTTTTTGAATGATGGATGGCGTGAAGCGCGGATCCTGATAGTACGCATCAAACACGGATTGCGTGACCGCGTAATTCACGTCATGCCCGATCAGATCCATCAGCTCGAACGGCCCCATCCGAAAGCCTCCTGCTTCCCGCATCACCGCATCCAGCGTGGCAGGATCAGCAGCTTGCTCCAGCAGCAAACGCAAGCTTTCCGCATAAAAGGGCCGTGCGACCCGGTTCACGATGAATCCCGGTGTCGAGGTGGCTCGCACCGGGAGCTTGCCCCAGGCGGATGCGGTAGCAACGATACGGTCGGCCACTGAGGCTGACGTTGCCAATCCGCTGATGACTTCCACCAGTTGCATCAGCGGCACGGGATTGAAGAAATGCATGCCAACCAATCGCTGCGGATGAGCAAGCTTTGCACCGATCGCGGTAATCGAGATCGATGAGGTGTTGGTCGCGAGAATGCACGTATCACTGACAATCTTCTCCAGTGATATGAACAACTGCTGCTTGGCTTCGAGCTGCTCGACAATGGCCTCGACCACCAGCGCAGCATCACGACATGCCTGAAGCGAGTTTGCCGCGCTCAGATTTTCGGATGACCTCATTGCGTGATCGGGACTCATGCGGCCCTTGTCGACCAGCGACGCATAGACTTTGCGCAAGGACTCGCAGGCAGCCGCCGCAGCGCCTTCGCGCGTGTCGAACAGCACGACGCGATGACCGGCCGCCGCAGCAAGCTGCGCGATCCCGGTGCCCATGGCCCCTGCGCCAACCACGCCGATCACCCCGCTAGGGGGTATTGCTGAGGACATGCTTTTTCCTTGTAATTGCAGAAAAGCCGCCCAAGATACCAGTTTTTTCAGCGCTCACGCGACAGCTTTGTCGGATGAATCGGCTGGCTGTACTACAATCACGCAGCCTTGTTTATTCGGCTGCTCAGCACACACTAGATTTTTTTTCTGCGTATGCTTGCCTGTTTTGAAACCCACCCGAAACTACTGACACCCCGAGGGGAGACCATGAGAACAATGCTTGCCAGGCACCTGTGCAGTTTGCTGATGCTGCTAACAGCTGCAAGCGTATCGGCACAGACGATCACGCTGAAGGTGCACCACTTCCTGCCGCCCGGTTCGACGGCACACAAGAATTTCATGGTCCCCTGGTGCGAGAAGATCGCGAAAGAATCCGCTGGCAAGCTCAAGTGCCAAATCTACCCCTCGATGCAGATGGGCGGCTCGCCGCAACAATTGTTCGATCAGGCCAAGGATGGCGTGGCCGATATCATCTGGACTGTGCCCAGCTATCAGGCGGGCCGCTTCCCGGTAACTGAAGCCTTCGAGCTGCCTTTCATGGTGCGCGACTCCGAGCGTGCCAGCCGCGGCCTCTGGCATTACGCGATGAAGAACGCAACCGCTGAGTACAAAGGCGTCAAACCGATTCTGTTCCATCTGCATGATGGCTCGCTACTACACACCGTGAAAAAACAGGTCAAGACACTGGAAGACTTCAAGGGTTTGAAGATACGCGCTCCTAATCGTCAGTCATCGAAGATGGTCGCTGCACTCGGTGCAACACCCGTACCGATGCCGCTGCCACAAGCTGCCGAAGCATTGTCCAAGGGGGTCATCGATGGCGCGATCATTCCGTGGGAAGTGATCCCGTCGATGAAGTTCGAGGAAATCACCAAGTTCCATACCGATGCCGGTGCCGGTGAGGCACAGATTTCGAACACTGCATTCATCTTCGCGATGAATCAAGCGAAATACGACAGCCTGCCTCCCGAACTGAAGAAAGTCATTGATGCCAACAGCGGCCCTGAGCCGTCGGCATGGGTCGGCAAAGTCTTTGTCGACGACATCATCCCCGGAAAAAAATCTGCTGAAGTCAGGAAAAACACGTTCTACTCCCTGCCTGCTGAGGAAGTGAAGCGCTGGGAAGCCGCGACGGCCAGCGTCACTGAGGAATGGGTGAAAGACATGACGGCAAAAGGCTTTGATGGCAAGAAGCTGCTGGAGGAAGCCAGAGCGGCTTGCAAATAAGGCGGCGGATCAACCGCAGCCGTAGCCATCATCAATGCACTGCCCGGGCGCACCCAAGGCCCGGGCTAGATGGCCACGGTTACTAGCTGTCCATTTCAGTAATTTCTGGTCGACCGCGCGGGCGCCAAGCCAAGCAGCCTCGTACACCAACGAGCCGATAGTACATGCCCAATGCAAATTCGAGCGGGGGACCGAGATATCACTACTCGATCAGGTCACGAACAGATCATTGACGTGACGCCCTCCCCATTAATACCTGGGGTCAAAGACCCCGTCCCAGCATGTCCGTTACCGGCAAGGTCACCATTCATGTGTCACAAACTCTGGAGCCCACCGGAGCACAATGGTTTTCACAAACCGTTCATAACAAAAAATCTGGCGAAACCCAGGTTTATCTGTTCCAAAGAAACGCATCACAGATTGGTTTTGGGAAAAAAATTACGGATTTTATGAATGGCATACGGCCCGCGGAGAACAAGGCGAACAAACATCTGCACAGGGCACTTAGCGAAAATGTGTTTGAGAATGCCAAGCTAGGCCATATTAAAACCGCACTGATTCAGTCCTCTCACCACGAAAGCGAACTCGAGCTTGGAATCAACACAAACTCTGGGACGAAAAGAAGTACGCCAGCTTTTAACGGATCAGCTCCGATAACCTTCAAGATTAAAGTAAAAGATAACTCGGCGGAAAGAAGCAATTTAAAAAACCTTTTGGAGAATTTTTTTTCATCCGAATCAGTAAATCCTCGGCAGTCTGAAACGCAAAGAAAACTAATGAATGCTATTGACTACGCAATCGACCTGCGCGATGGCGTTGCTAGACCGAAATCCAAAGCGGAAATCAAGGTGATGGCTGACCGTATTGATCAATTTCTCGTGAAGGCTTCAGTGGACGAGGAAGGAAAACCGGACCTGGGACAAATTACTGATCTGTGTACTAAACTCAACGAAGCAATATTGAGGAAGCACTAATCCTGGCACAGCCTCCACCTTCCAACAGCTCCTGAACCGCGCCGATCGGTGCACGAGGCTCCTGATCGCATCAGCGCATCAGTACATTAACGCTTTGCCGCTTTCGGTTTCGCGACAACGCCCAGCTTAGCTGTTTCCAGCTCTGCGAGATAAACTGCCAGCAGCGTCGTGTTCACATTGCCCATTGCGGCGATGATTTTATCTGCCCACTCAAAGAATTCCAGTTTGTGCTGCACTGACCAGTTACCCGGCGCTGTCTTGCTAGCGATCTGACGCAAGGTCTCGATGATCTCTGCAATCAGGATCAGCTTTGCCTTGCGCGACAGGCCGGACATACGCGTCAGCCGCAGGGTCTTGCGCGTAGCGATGGTGAATTTGCTGTTCTCAGTCAGCTCAGCAACGATCAAAGCGACTTCGACACCGAAGGCTTTGAGGATCTCTTCTTCTGGGGTCGATGTATATTGCAGCACACCTCCCAATACCGCAGCCACCATCAGGTAGGGATCTGGTTCGCTGCCTTCTTCTTGCAAGATACGCACAAGCTCGGCGCGATTCGGCACGCAGCATAGTCCTGCCTCGCCAGCCGGCGGGGAGGAGGCAAACTTCGCAGCGGAGAAAGCAATCGCCCTGCCGATGAGTCCGGTGGCCTGAGACATCTTTAGCAATCTGATAATTCGTCAAAGTCAAGCCGCTCAGCTTAACCTATGCCTGCCCGCGCAAGCGGCGGCAGGCGCGCAAACGCAAACAGCTACGCAAGGGCTGGGTGGCTGAGCGGAAAAGCCTGTCCCTCGCGAGGCAAGTTCGAGCACCACTCGAGGCGTTATCGACGATGTGCTTTATTTAGCACTTCGTTAAGCTTTGCAAAAGCTCTCGCGCTCGTCCAATATAGACCGTCGGCTATGCATATCCGAGCCGCGCACCGCTTTGGAGGAGAGTTCAGCAGCACAGCAGAGAATCGCTTTTTGATCCTGACGGGACCACGCAATGAAAAACATAATTAGAACACTTGCGGCAGTCATTCTCCTCGGTACGAGTATCGCGGCAACCGCCCTCCCCGCTACGCCGCCGCTCGAGATCACAGAAGAGACACCTATTGCCTACGCAGCGAAAAAAAATTTCTTCGTCTTCGAGGATGCTTCTGCGCAGATGCGGATTGACGATCTGCTGAACCAGACCACGGGTTTCCGCAGCACGGCTGAGCTGCCAACGATCAACAGCTACAGTAACTACTGGGTCGTGCAAAAGGTAAAGAATCTTTTGCCACACGATTATCAGCTGCGTGTTGATCCCTCGGGATGGGAGAGCATCGACAGCTACGTTATCGATGACAGCGGAACCATCACGCGTTTGAAGTCGACCGGCACCTACCGAGTTAGCCACAATTATATGGTTGATCTCAACCCTTTCCTGCCGGGTTCGGCGAAGATAGCCAGCCAATTCACACTGTACACCCTCGTCAAAAATCAGGAAATCACGCTGGTTACGCGCTTGAAATCCAACAGCAATCTGCCCGCAAGAGCTTTCACGCTCAACCTGTTTGATCATGTGAAATTTCTTGAGCTGCGTCGCTACGGTTTGTACATCGAAGGTGTGCTGCTGGGCGTGCTGCTGGCGCTGGCTATTTTCGGCTGGTTCTCCGCGTTCAATAACAAAGATAAGGCCAGCTTCGCCTACAGCATATGGATGCTCAGCGCGTTCGTGCAGATCTTGTCGAACTACATGCCTGAAGGTCCTCGGCTAGCTGAATTCTTCGCAGATGTCGAAGATATACGCTTCCGTCATCACTATGTTTACTGGCCAGCGTTCATACTTTTTTCCTATGGCCAGGCGATCTTTTATGCGGTATTTGCCGCTACCTTCCTCAACGTAAAAAAGCATGCCCCCTGGCTGTACAAAATGACGGTGTTTTATATTGCCGTTTATTTAGCGCACTATGTGCTCACTTCCTTGGTGCATCATAATCTGTCGCAAAAGCTGATGTGGCTACCACTCGGTGTGCTGACTTTCATCCTGCTGACATCCTTCTTCGGCGTCGCATGGAGACGCTACCGGCAAGGCCACAGTGCCGCACGATTTTTCATGTTCGCCATCGTTCCTTATCTGATTTTCCGCTCGATCTTTATTCTTGGGCTGGCGGGCGTGCCCTCGCCGTTCTCGCTGATGGAGCCATCGGGGATCGGTTTCCTGATGCAGCACTCGAATACGGCGCAATCGATCGGTCTGTGCTGCGAAGCGATCATCATGGCGCTGGCGGTGATCAGCCGCACGCGCTGGCTGCAGCTGCAGCTGGCACATAACATGGAGGAGCAAAAGGCCTTGGTCGAGAACCAGAACCGTATGCTGGAATCGACCGTGGCCGAGCGAACGCGCGAGCTGGCAGAGCAGCACAGCGAACTCGACAAGACACATCAGCTGGTGGTGAGTTCAGTGAATTATGCCAGCCGCTTGCAGCGCAGCCAGCTGCCGCGCCGGCATCGGCTAGATGGCCGCTTCCAGTCCGTCGCCTCAATCTGGGAGCCCAGAGACACCATCGGCGGCGATCTGTGGTGGGTATCGTCCTCGCAATTTCAGGATAAATTTTCACTGGCAGTCGCCGACTGTACCGGACATGGTGTGCCGGGAGCGATGCTGTCTCTGCTGGTGAGTAATTCTCTCGAGCGCATCTACTCCGGCGATCCGCAGATTGATCCCTCGCGCGCGCTGATGTCGATCGACCATCTGGTACGCGTCGGCCTGAATCAGGATGCACCGGACAGCGAGAGCGATGATGGCTGCGACGCAGCCATCGTGGAAGTGGATAACAAGGCGCGGCAGTTGCGCTTCGCTGGCGCCAAGATCGGTCTGTTCCAGTTGACCAGCGATGGCAGCGTGCTGCGGCATCTGGCCTCGCGCGCTAGCCTCGGCTATCAAAACCCGCCCGATCCGGAAGACGAGCCCAGCGACCTGCCTATCCGCTATCAGCGTGGCGACGTGTTTGTGATCGTCACGGATGGTTTCACGGATCAGGTCGGCGGCGATCGCGTGCAGCCAGCCTCCTATGGCTACCGGCGGCTGGAGCGGCTGCTGGAGTCCACCGAAGAACGCGATGCGAAAGCAATTGCCAGACGCATGTGGGAAGACTTTCTTGCCTGGCAGGGTTTGCAGATGCGGCGTGATGATGTTACTGCCGTCGTGTTCGTGATGCAGTGATTCTGCCGCGCTCAGCGTGTGCGAAGGATGACGGGCAGACCGCCCTCGATGCGGACACTGACGCGCGTCACGGGTTGTACCGCCTTGGGCGCGACTGGCATGAAGTCAAAGCGGCGGTACGCTTCGCACAGAATCAAAGTGGCCTCCAGTTGAGCGACCATCGCCCCGGTGCAGGCGCGCGGCCCTAGACCAAACGGCAGGTAGCTCCCCGCCACCGATGCGGGCGCATCCTCATCAAAGCGCGAGGGATCGAAACGATCTGCATGCTCCCAGTACGCATGATGCCTATGCACCAGCCAGGGGGAGATCACAATGAAGCTATCTTTGGGCACCTTCAGCTTGCCGAAGCGATCTTCTCTCAAGGCGCGGCGTGTCAGAAAGGCTACGGGCGGATACAGACGCAAGCTCTCGCGAAGAATCTTTCTCGTCACACTGAGTCGCCTGAAATCAGCAAAAGCAAAAGCCTGTTGATTTAAGGTCTGTTCCAGTTCGTCGCGCAAGCGTTGCAGCCACTGCGGTTGCTGCGACAACAGAAAAAATGTCCATGCCAGCGTACTGGCTGTCGTCTCGTGTCCGGCGAGGAAAAATACGGCGAGCTGATCGATCATCTGCTCGCGAGTGAAGGGCTGATCAACCGTATCGCGCGCATCGATTACTGCCTGCGCAAAATCGATGAAATGCTCTCCCTGATCCAGCCGTGCGAGACGTTCATCCAGCAGCGTCTCGATCAGGCCGCGTATCTGCATGGCGTCATCAAGCAAGTCGTACGACGGCGGTGATGGGTTTGACGGGTCACTCTCGAGTACCACGCGCAGATTGAATTGCGGGCTGCGCCGCTGAAAGCTGCTGAATGCGTGAAAGACTCTCGACGCCTGTTCGCCATCGATCGGCTGAGAGAACAGCACGCGAAACATCACATCCGCGGTCACTCGGCTGAGCTCGGATTCGAGTTCGATCTGTGTCTCTGCCGGCAGTGTGTACAGCCGGCGTATCCAGTCATCGACCGCCTCGCGCATCTTGGGGAACAATGCCTCTAGCCGCATCTGCATGAACGCCGGCTCCAGCATCTTGCGGTCATGCTCCCAGCGCTCGCCTCCGGACACCAGTACACCTTCGCCAACCAGCGGCATCAGCGTGGAGATCATCAGGTCGCTCTTGGGATAAAACTCGCGGTCTTCGTTGACAATTCTTCGTATGGTCTCGGGATGATTGACAATGAATACTGGGCGGCGGCCGATAGGCACACTGACAATATCGCGGGTGTAGCAATCGCGCGGCAGGGTATGCAGTAGCTCGGGCGCACGTCCGAACAGGATACGCAGTCCGATCGCCAGGTTCGAACGCATCGTCGGCGCAGGCGGCCGCCAGAGTCCGTCAGATACAGCGGTGTGAGAAGACATGGGCAAGAGGAAAAGACCTGATCACGATCGGGCAACAGGGCGCGAGTGTCTCATACCCTTTGTCCGTCGTCCCCCGCCCGCATCCAGCGGGGCAACGCAGCCTGTCCAGTTTTGGTGTTCAATAGCGGCTATGCGAACCCTGATAATCTTTCTGGCCGCGCTCTGCTCCAGCCTCCCGTTGAGCGCCCAGCCCGTATTACGCGCACTGCCACCCGCGGTGCAGCTGCCGCAGGATGGTGCGTTGTCGTCTGCCAGCCAGCGGCCGGTCATCCTCTTCTTCACTCTGCCGGGCTGCAGCTATTGCCGCATCGTTCGGCATGACTATCTGATACCGATGATGCGTGGGCTGCGAGAAGATGAGCAGCCGCTCATCCGCGAGTTATCCGTGACCGGCGATCGTTGGCTGACAAACTTTGATGGGCAACGACTCACCGAATCCGAAATGGCCCGGCGCTACAAGGTGGCGATGACACCGACCCTGCTGCTGGTGAACGCGCAAGGCGAGCTGCTGTCCGAGCCTCTGCTGGGTGGCGATCATCCGAACTACGTGGCGCTGCTGACCCGGATGATCACTGACGCGAGCCAGAAAATGGGGGGCAAGCGCGTGCGCCTGCGCGGATCAGACCATCGCGAGTGATACCTTGCGCGAAGGCGGCGGGAACAACACATCAATCTGGCGCAACACCTCATCACCGAGCACGACATCACAGGCGGCGAGATTCTCGTCGATGCGAGCAGTCTGTGAGGACTTCGGAATCGCCACCACGTGAGCGCTACGTATCACCCAGGCCAGGGCCAGCTGCGCGGCGGTGATGCCCAGCGCTGAGGCCAACGCTGCGAGCCGTTTGTCGCGCGCCAGGGTGCCTGAGCCCAGCGGCGTGTATGCCATCAACGGCATCTGCTGTTCCTGCATCGCAGGCAGCAGATCCCAGTGGCGTATCAGGCCCCGCTCGCGCAATGCGACAAATCCCTCCAGCGTCTGCTCGAATGCATGACTGCCCTGCCAGTGCAGCAGGTAGACATCCACATAATCAATACCGAGACGCTTCAGACTGTCTTCGCAGGCACGCACCGTCCCCTCTCGGCTGGCGTTATGCGGCAGCACCTTGGTCACCACCGTAAGCTCGTCGCGCTTGGCCTTGCCCCAGGCAGCCAGCGCTTCGCCAACACGCCGCTCGGATTCACCGTCGGCGTACATTTCTGCAGTGTCGATGAGCCGTATCCCGCGCTCCAGTGCGTGAAGTATCGCGGATACTTCCGATGCCGCTGCACTCGCTCGCTCGCCCATCTGCCAGGTGCCCAGTCCGATCGGCGGGCCTTTGAAGAGTGATGATCGCTCCATCTGGGATACTCATGAAAGTTCAAGGTGACGCTTGCCAATAGCGCAAGAAATGCCATCAGCGCGCTGCTCGCTGCTATAGTACGCGGACTATCTCACGCCGCGCTGCCATCCCTCGGGAACGCGGAATTAGAACAACATCAAATGATGAGAGACATTCATGCATCCCCCGCTGACATTTGATCTGAATGACCGCCGCGCACTGGTCACGGGTGGCGCACAGGGCATAGGACTGGCCATTACGCAGGCACTGGCCGCGCACGGCGCGCGTGTGCATATCTGCGGTACGAATGCTGCTGCACTGAAAGAAGCACAGCAATCGCTGCCGGGCATCGGTATCAGCGTGGCTGACATCACGAAAGAGACACAGGTCGCCGCCATGTTTACGGAAATCGAGCAGCAACTCGGCGGGCTGGACATACTGATTAACAATGCTGGCATCGCCGGCCCGACGGCTGCCATTGAAGACATCACGCTCGACGACTGGAATCAGTGTCTGGATGTGAACCTGACCGGTACCTTCCTTTGCACACGCAGCGCAGTGCCCGGAATGAAGCAGCGCAGGCGCGGCAGCATCATCAACATTGGCTCAGTCGCCAGCCGGCTCGCGTTTCCGCGCCGCTCTCCTTACTCGGCGACAAAATATGGCGTGATCGGCTTAACCGAGACCTGGGCTACTGAACTCGGCCCGCACCAGATCCGCGTGAATGCCGTACTGCCCGGTATTGTCGAAGGTCCGCGGCAAGACCGCGTACTGAGTGCCAGCGCCGAGGCTTCGGGGGTGAGTGTCGATGAGATGCGCGAGCGTGTGCTGCAACGGGTGTCCCTGCGCAGCATGGTGAGTGCTGGCGACATTGGCGCCGCTGTGGTCTTCCTGTGCTCGGATGCCGGCGCCTCGATCACCGGGCAGAGTCTGTCGGTCGATGGCCATGTCGAGACGCTGGTGCGCTGAATTGCGTCCACCGGAGAGCGCGATGGTAGAGTACTTGCCTCATTCCGCTATCAACCAAGCAAAACCGTGAAACAAGCCCTCGTCACTCTGGATATGGAAGGCGTGCTGACGCCGGAAATCTGGATCGCTGTCGCCGACAAAACCGGTATCCCCGAGCTTCGCCGAACCACTCGCGACGAGCCCGACTACGACAAGCTGATGCAGAGTCGGCTGGCCATCCTGGACCGGCACGGGCTGCGCTTGTCGGATATTCAGGAAGTGATCGCCACCTTGCCGCTGCTACCAGGTGCCAAAGGTTTCATGGACCAGCTGCGCGCTGAAGTGCAGGTAGTGATCCTGTCGGACACCTTCGAGCAATTCGCCGCGCCCTTCATGCGTCAACTGGGTATGCCAGCGCTGCTGTGCCACACGCTGATTGTGGAGAATGATCGCATCACGAATTACCAGCTGCGCATCGCCGACCAGAAGCGCAAGGCAGTGGCAGCATTCAAAGGATTGAACTATCGCGTGATCGCGGCGGGAGATTCATTCAATGACACGACAATGCTGGCCGAGGCCGATGTGGGCTTTCTGTTTCACGCTCCCGAGAATGTGATCGCGCAGTTCCCGCAATTCAAGGCTGTTGATGACTATGATGATCTGCTGGCACTCATCCGGCAGGCAATACCGCAACATTGAGAGTGCAGTGAGAGCACTGCTTTAGTAAGGAGGCGATCATGATTCCCTGGCGAACTGTCTGGTACTACTTATCGCAATTCGTGCTGATACTGTTCTCGCTGATCGAGCTACTGCTCGCTGCGAATTCTTCGTTTCCGAACTCATTGATCTCACTGTTCATCGGTGGACTGCTGGCCTTTGTCGCTTATCTGAAGTACCGTCGTCGCCGGCAGCGCTATGAGACGGATTTTGAATCCGAATACTGAACCACCCTTCGTTTTGATCTGTTCACACACCTGAGAACTTTAAAGGCATCCATGAGCACCTCCACACCTCGCGTTGCACTCATCACAGGCGCCGGCACCGGCATAGGCAAGGCGGCGGCCCGCGCGCTGCTGGGCGCTGGTTATCAGATCGTCCTTTCCGGGCGCAACCTCGACAAGCTGGAAAAAGCGATCAAAGATATCGGCGGCAATGAAGATAACTGTCTTGCCGTCACCTGCGATGTCGGAAACCCGGCGAGCGTGAAAGACATGTTCGCCAAGCTGAAAACCAAGTTCGGCCGCATCGATCTGCTGTTCAATAACGCAGGCACTTTCACCACCGCGACGCTGTCCGAAGATATCAAATATGAAGACTGGATGAACGTGGTCAACACCAACCTCACCGGTACTTTCCTTTGCGCACAGGAAGCGATACGCATGATGAAGGCACAGTCACCCAAAGGCGGCCGCATCATCAACAATGGTTCGATCTCGGCCTATGCGCCGCGTCCGCTGTCGCTGCCCTACACCGCGACCAAGCACGCGATCTCGGGCCTGACCAAATCGATCGCACTCGACTACCGAAACGACCATATCGCGTGCAGCCAGATCGATATCGGTAATGCCGCCACTGAAATGACTGAGAAAATGGCGAATGGCATTCTGCAGGCCGATGGTTCGGTCAAGGTCGAGCCACGGATGAATGCCGAGCATGTGGGTCAAGCCGTGCTGCAGATCGCGCAACTGCCGCTGGAAAGCAATGTGCTGTTCATGACCATCATGGCGACCAACATGCCTTATGTGGGTCGCGGCTGATCTGCGCTAAACAGCAACGGAAGCTGACCAATGAGCGACACCATTCATCGCCGGGTTGTTCTAGCCAGCCGTCCCGAGGGAATTCCGCAAGCGACGCATTTCCGCATTGAGAGTGCACCGATACCGCGCCCTGACGATGGACAGGTACTGATCCGGAACTGTTTTTTATCTGTGGAGCCCGCCATGCGCGGCTGGTTGAATGCGGCATCGAATTACTCAAAACCAGTGGGCATAGGTGAAGTGATGCGCTCCTTCGCTGCCGGTGAGATCATCGAATCGAATCATCCGGAATGGACCGTCGGCACAGCAGTCACCGGCATGTTCGGCTGGCAGGAATACGCCGCCGTCGATCCTTCGGTCATCGATTGCCGTGTCGATGAGCCTGACCTTCCCTTGTCGACCTACCTTGGTGTACTGGGCATCAATGGCATCACCGCGCACTACGGCCTGCTAAAAATTGGCGAGCCGCGCGCAGGCGAGACGGTACTGGTGTCAACGGGTGCTGGCGCAGTGGGATCGGTCGTCGGACAGATCGCCAAACTGCGCGGTTGCAAAACCATTGCTATCACCGGCGGAGATACCAAGCGATCACTCTGTCTTGAGCGCTTCGGATTCGATCATGCGATCGATTACAAGCGTGAAGATTTTGTCGCCGAACTGGCGCACGCCTGCAAGGAAGGCATCGATATCTACTTCGACAATACCTCAGGGGCGATCAGCGATACCGTGATGCCTTATCTGAACGTCGGCGCGCGCGTGATCATCTGTGGCACCGCGTCCGTCGCGAACTGGGACCCGCCGCCATTGGGCCCGCGCGTCGAGCGTCACCTGCTGGTCAAGCGCGCGCGCATGCAGGGCTTCGTGATACTCGACCATAAAGATCACTACGCGACCGGGCGCGCCGATCTCGCGCGCTGGGTGCGCGAGGGATTGATCCATTTCGAGGAAGATATTCTTGAGGGGATCGCGCAGGCGCCAGATTCGATCGCCGGTTTATACCGCGGGGATAACTTGGGTAAGCGACTGATCCGCGTGGGATGACGATGGAACTTCGCTCAATAAGGCCCCTAGATCCCGGCCTTCGCCGGGATGACGCTGGAGCTTCGCTCAATAAGGCCCCTGGATCCCGGCCTTCGCCGGGATGACGCTGGAGCTTCGCTCCAGCGTCACTTCCACAGTGCGCATTTGCTCTCTGCTTTGGTAGTGAATGCCTCCGCGGCAGGGATGCTGCGTACGATCTTGTAATAATCCCACGGATATTTCGATTCTTCGGGCGTCTTGACCTGCACCAGCTTGAGGTCGGTCATCAGTCGGCCATCCTCGCGTACCGACGCATTGCTGGCATACATGTCATTGACCACGCCCTTGCGGATATGCGCGATCACCTTGTCGCCATCATCAGTGCCGGTCTCTTTGACTGCTTTCAGATAAGTCATTGCCGATGAATAGGTCGATGCGTGCAGCGCCGTAGGCATGCGCTTCATCACCGCGAAATAGCGCTTTGCCCATGCGCGGGAGTCGGCGCTCTGGTCCCAGTACCAGCTGTCGGTGGTGTACAGCCCCTGCGTGTCTTTGAGACCCAGCGCATGCACGTCGGTGATGAACATCAGCAGCGCAGCGACTTTCATTGATTGCGTTATGCCGAACTCGTTCGCTGCTTTGATGGTGTTGATCAGATCATTGCTGGCATTCGCCAATCCGAGCACCTGCGCCTTTGATGCCTTTGCCTGCACGAGAAAGGAAGAAAAATCCGACGCGTTCAGCGGATGACGCGATGCGCCAAGCACATTGCCGCCCAGCGCCTTGATCACCTTGGTCGCATCGCCTTCCAGCGACGATCCGAACACATAGTCAGCCGTCAGGAAGTACCAGCTCTTGCCGTCCTGCCGCACGACCGCCGAACTGGTGCCGCGCGCAGCGGCCACCGTATCGTAACCATAGTGGATCGTGTAATACGAACAGTCTTCATTCGTTACGCGGGCAGTGGCGGTCGCAGGAATGATCAGCGGCTTTTTCTTTTCGGCGGCAAGCTTGGAGACGGCGAGCATCACCGACGAGTTCGCACCCACCATCAGCACATCGATCTCTTCACGATCCAGCCATTCGCGCGCCTTGCTGGCGCCGACGTCGGCTTTGTTCAGATGGTCGGCGAACAAGATCTCGATTTTCTTGCCATTGACCTTGCCGCCCGCATCGGTGATTGCGAGTTTGATCGCCTCGACACCGCCCTGACCGGAAATATCAGAGTACGGACCCGACATATCGGTCAGCAGGCCGATGCGAATGGTGTCGCCCGTATACTGCGCTGACGCATCGGGGGCGATGCCGGACAGCGCAATCGACAACGTCATCGTGGTGATGATACCGGTGAATCGCTTCATGACCTCTCCCGTCGGCTGTTACCGGTGGATCTGATCATCCGTCGTACCCGGCAGTACGGCCGCCCGCTACCTCAGCTGGCGACAAATTTGATTCGTCACCTCAGTACGGCGTGCCGTCCCACCCTTATCGCGCAGCGATATAGGCGATCATGTTTGGCATATGCTCATCGCCATGACCGGCATCGCATTCCTGAGTGATCGTCTGCTTGATCGCAGCGGCGACGGTGTGATCAGCGTGAGTATCCGCCGCATAGGTCGTGTAATAGCCAAGATCCTTAGACGCATTCGACAGCGAGAATCTCAGATTGGACGTATCACCATCATTCAGCAGATAGGGCTTCAGACGCTCCAGTGCCGCGCCCCAGCCTCCGCCCTTGTGCAGCACATCGACGAACTCTTCCGGCGCAATGCCGGATTTACGTGCGCAGGCCGCCGCTTCGGCAATGACGGTCACTGTACCAAGCGACACATAGTTGTGCAGCAGCTTCATCTGATGCCCGGCACCGACCTCACCCATGTGATGAATATTTTCGGCAAAGCAGTCGAGCACAGGCTTGACGGCTTCAAACGTGCGCGCATCGCTGCCGACCAGCAGATTCAGACGTCCCTCTGCAGCCTCTTTGGGGGTGCGCGTCATCGCGGCATCGATCAGCACGCTGCCCGGCTTGAGACCCGTGATCAGCCCGTCTGCGCCGGTCAGTACTGATTCCACCTGGGGCGCGCCGGTGACGCACAGCAGGATGATCTCTGTCTCGGCACCCAGCGCCCTCGGCGTTTTCACGGTCTTCACGCCCTGCGCGAGCAGGCTCTCCAGCGGCTGATTGCCTTCATGCTCCATCACGGTCAGCGGGTAGCCGTGCTTGACGATATTACTGGCAATACCGTGACCCATCAGGCCGATACCGATCATTCCGATTTTTTTCATGAGTTTCTCCGTGCGGGCTGACCGTGCTGTCTTTTCTGCAGCACGGCACCTTTTTATTGTGGATTGACTAGAGTGATTTTTGTTTTTCTTATGCGCCCATCTGCTCGGCCAGATGATTGAAATCACGCGCAGCAAAGGTAAAGCGGCTGAGGTCGCCTTTGGGTACCGTCATGTCGGGGCCGTATTCGTCTGGACGCTCAATGAACGCGGTCTGCAATCCACAGCCTTTCGCCGCGTCGAGGTCATCTTCGTGCGCGGCGACCAGCATGACTTCGTCGGGCTGGATGTCAAAGATCTCGGCCACGCCGAGATAGGTCTCGGGGTCGGGCTTGTAATGACGGAAGACCTCGGCGGAGAGGATCAAGTCCCAGGGTAGACCGCCATGCTTAGCCATATTCGCCAGCAGACCGAGGTTGCCATTCGATAGCGTCGTCAACGTGAACTTGCGCTTCAAGCGCGTCATGCCGCCCACCGTATCGGGCCATGGCGCGAGCCGGTGCCATGCGCGATTCAATTGGTAGCGCTTCGCTTCGTCGAGCGCGATGCCGAAGTCGGACAGTATGCGGTCGAGAATGAGGCGATGCAGATCATCGATCTTGGTCCAGCCGCGCTTTCCTGTGCGGACTTCATCCATCGCCGGCTTGTAGCCGGCACGCCAGGCAGAGGCAAACTTGTTGCCGTCCACGCCGGGGATCATCGCCTCGGCTTCGCGCCAGATAGAACCATGCCAGTCAACGACCGTACCGAACACATCGAAAGCCAGTACTTTTGGAAGTGTCATCACACCGCTCCCCAGGCGTCAGATTATTTCGCCGGCAGACGCGTGGCCTGCCAGGAAATGAACTGCACCTTGCCGTCACGCTTGGCCCAGATCGCATGGAAACGCAGCTCGACCGTCATCTCTTTGTCATTCACCGTGACATCGAAATTGCCATTGCCCGTCAGCGTCGCCACGCAACCAAAGGTGCGCACCACGACATCCGAGCGCCGCATCACGCGGTATTTCACCGCGCCGGTACGCATGGATTCGATATAGGTCTGCTTGTTGTCAACCAACGCGCTACTGTGGATGTACACCAGATCATTGGCGATCAGGCGATCCATCGCGTCAAAGTCATTACTCATCTGCGCCGCGTAGCGGGCATCTTCCGCCTTGACTGCCTCGTCCGCAGTGATGGGTTCACAGCCGGCGGCGTGCACGGCGGTGGCAAAGGCAATGGACGCGAAGCACAGCATCGCGGCGGCAACTCTACGCATGGGATTCTCCTTGGATTATTTTTATTCGGCCTTGAGGGGCCATTTTTGTTGGCTGGGTCGGCGAATTCAGCCCATTGATGATACTGTAAGCGCCAAAGGGCTGGCGAAAAAATTCCATCTCGGGATTTCCAAAACAGCATAAAACGGCCATTCCTACCGCCAATCGGGAGACTGCAATGAAAACGATAATTTCCGGCCTGCTGATCGCTATCGCTGCTGCGATGCCGCTGACGGTGGCCGCCGGCACCGAATGGATCACCGACGCCAAAGGCTGCAAGATCGCCAACCTGGCGCCGCAAGAAGGCGAGACCGTCAGCTGGAGCGGTGAGTGCCGTAACGGACTGGCCCATGGCGAAGGCACGCTGACCTGGTTCGAATCAGGTGTGAAGACGGAAGTCTACGAGGGCACCATGGTGGATGGCTATGCAGAGGGACTCGGCAAGCTCAGGCGGGCCGGCAGTGCCTATGTCGGCGAATTCAAACAGAGCTTGCAGCATGGGCGCGGTCGTTATGAGGATGCGGACGGCAGCTGGTACTCCGGCGAGTGGTCTGAGGGAGTGCCGCACGGACGCGGACAGATGCTGACACCGGATGGCAAGCTGCTCAAAGGTTTCTGGAACAAGGGCGAGTACGAGGACGAGGGAGCGATGCCCTCTCGCACCTGAGTCTCACCCAAACAGTAACCCAGACAGTGACCTGAGCGCGATTCTCAGATCGTGCGCCGCAGCGCCTCGAAGAATAAATCTGCCTGCAGCCGCTCGCCCTCGAGCTGCTTTGCCACCTGATCTACCAATACCGGATTGACCGGCGCCAGCGGCGCGCCGCTGCGCGCGGCCAGCACCTCTACCATGCACGCGCGCTCAAGGTAATACAGATCGTCATACGCGTAGGCGATGCTGGGCCCGCAGACCACGACACCATGATTCCCGAGGAAGGCGATATCTGCGCCCTGCATCGCATGGGCGATGCGCTCGCCCTCGGCATGGCTCAGGGCCACGCCGTTGTAATCAGCATCGATTGCCACCCGGCCATGAAAACGCATTGCATTCTGCGACAGCGTGGTATCCAGCGCACGCCGAGAAGTCAGAGTCAACGCAGTGGAAAATGGCATGTGCGTATGCAGCACACATGCCTTGCCACAGATGCGGTGTATCGCTGCATGAATGTACATGGCGGTGGGTTCAACTTCGTGGCGACCCGCAAGTCGATTGCCCTGCTCGTCGATCATCACAATGTCGTCCGCGCCAATCTCGGCCCAGAACAGGCCGCGTGGATTGATCAGGAAACGCTTCGATCCATCCGGCAGCTCAACACTGAAATGATTGCAGATACCCTCACCCAGCCCGTGGTGCGCTGCCGCACGCAACGCGAGCGCGAGGTCCTCCCGCAGCTGCCTGACAACGCGTGATTTGAATTCTTTGGCGTGCATGAATCCCCTCCCCTGAAACCGCTCACGCGACGCTAACAGAAAAACGTCGCGCGACCAAACCTTTAACTTTATTGAAACCAGACGATGCTCCCAGCGACGTATTAAGCATTTGCCCCCTACAATGCGAGATCGTGCCAACCATCGCCGTGCATAACAATAATGAGCTCCGGTATCTCGCGCACCGCTTTCCTAACTCTGCTGCTGATCGCGGCCATGATGGGCGCCAATCATGTTGCTGCCCGCTTTGCGTTCAATGACTCAGTCAGTGTGATGACGGCGGTGATCTTTCGCAGCGGCGTCACTGCCACTATCATCGCACTGCTGCTGCTGCGGCAGCGCGTGAGGCTGGAGTTCAGCACGCGCCACAAGCGCTTCCTGCCTGTGATCGGCAGCCTCATCGCGATACAAAGCTTCTGCTTATATTCGGCAGTCGCGCGGCTGCCAGTGGCGCTCGCGCTGCTGGCTTTCAACACGTATCCGCTGTGGACTGCGTTCTGGGCACGCGTGATCTATCAGCATCGTGCTGAGCCTTTTGTACTCAAGGCGATGCCGGTCATGCTGTTTGGTCTGGCACTCGCGCTCGATGTGCTCGGTGCTGCTTCCGGGCTCGGCGCGAATGCGCACTGGCAGCAGATCGGTGCCGGCGTGGGCTTTGCGACAATGGCTGCCGCCACCTTTGCGCTGGCGATGGTGATTACCCAACATGAAGCAGTGGACCTCGATGGCCGGGTGAGGACATTCATCACGCTGGGCACGGTGACGCTGCTTACCTCGCTGCTGGCGTTCTTCAGTGGCGGATGGTCGCTGCCACAGTCATCGACCGGCTGGTGGGGACTGGCTGGCCTGACCTTTTTATACGGCACAGCATTCACACTCATGTTCAGCCTGCTGCCACGGCTGGGGGTGGTCGGCAATTCGGCGATCATGAATATCGAACCCGTGTTTGCGCTGGTACTCGCGTGGCTATTGCTCGGTCAGGCTATCGCGCCAGTGCAGGTGGCTGGTGCACTGATCGTGGTCGGCACGGTGATGGCGCTGGGTCTCAGACGACGATAAACCACATAGGTAGCGCATCCCATGGAACACATCGACCTCTCGCCCTGGCGAGTCGCTCACAACACCCGGTTCAGTCTGGGCGATATCGACAGTCATCCGCCCAAGTTACTCCCTACGGACGAAGACGCACTCGCCCACCAAATTAAAAAACTCTCTGACAAACTGAATAAGCTACAGGCCACCCTGCATGCATCCCGCAGTCGCTCGGTGCTGCTGATCCTGCAAGGCATGGACACCTCGGGTAAAGATGGCACGATACGTCATGTGTTCTCTCACGTGAGTCCGCTCGGCGTGCGCGCTGTGGCCTTTGGCGCGCCGACTGATAAAGAATTAGTTCATGATTTTCTTTGGCGCGTGCACGACAAGGTACCTGCGCGCGGCGAACTGGTCATCTTCAACCGCAGCCACTATGAAGACGTGCTCGTGACCCGTGTGCGTGGCCTGATTGACAAAGAGACGTGCACGCAGCGCTACCGGCATATCGAGCACTTCGAGTCGCTGCTACATGACGGTGGCACCGTCGTGCTGAAGTGCTTTCTGCATATTTCTAAGCACGAGCAGAAGAAGCGGTTACAGGCCCGGCTAGACGATCCGCATAAACAATGGAAGTTACAGCCTTCCGATTTTACGGACCGCAAGCTATGGCCGCAATTCATGGAAGCTTATGAGCAAGCGCTTGCCGCCACCAGTACCGCGCATGCGCCATGGTACGTTGTGCCCGCCGATTCCAAGCCTCACCGAGATCTGTTCATTGCCGCGCTGCTGGTACAAACGCTTGAAAATCTCGACCTGAAAATGCCCAAACCCTCGTTCTCGCTCAGTGATGTGAGGCTGGACTGATGACCGTGCCGGTGCGCTTGCAGGCCGGTGATCTCTGGGGCGGACTGGCAGCCGCCGTTGTTGCGTTACCCGCCGCAATCGGTTTTGGCGTCGCAGTGTACGAACCGCTCGGTCAGAGCTTCAATGCGCAGGGTGTGATGGCGGGGATGGTCGGCGCAACGCTGCTCGGCATGCTGGCTGCGCGGTTCGGCGGCTGCCAGCGTCTGATCTCTTCGCCTTGCGCGCCGGCGGCGGCCGTGCTGTCTGCGTTCGCGATTCAGTTTACGCAACATGGTATGCCCGCCGATCAGGTGCTGCTCTCGCTTCTGCTGATCGGCGCGATCTCTGGTGCGCTGCAAATACTGTTCGGGCTGTCTCGGCTGGGCGAACTGATCAAGTACATGCCGTATCCGGTGGTGAGTGGCTATCTGTCTGGCGTGGGGCTGATCATCATCGCTTCGCAGATGCCCAAGTGGCTGGGCGTGACGGGCAATCGGGGCTTCTGGTTTGCGCTCACTTCGCCGGAGCAATGGCGTGCACCCAGCCTGATCGTTGGTGCAGTCGCCATGCTGCTGATGTGGCTGGCTCCGCGGCTCACCCAGCGCGTGCCAGCGGTCGTGATCGCGATGATGGGTGGCTCGCTCACCTATGCGATGCTCGGTTTGTGGGATGAGTCCTTGCGCAGCTTGCAGGGGAATACGCTGATCGTCGGGCCACTCGGTGGGCTAAGCGAGAGTGGCGGCGCTAGCGATGCGCTGGGCGGCTTGTCGAATCTGTTGTCCAGTCTGCTGATGCCCTGGCAGGCGCTCGCCGGCGCGCATCTACCCTCGCTCAGCAACCTGATGTACCCGGCGCTGACGCTCGCGGTGCTGCTGTCCATTGACACGCTCAAGACCTGCGTTGTGCTGGACACGCTCACACGCTCGCGGCATGACTCGAATCGCGAACTGATCGGCCAGGGCATCGGCAATCTCTTGTCGGCGCTGTGCTCTGGCATGCCGGGTGCGGGCACCATGGGCGCGACGCTGGTCAATATCTCGAGCGGCGCGCGCACAAGCGCATCGGGCATGATCGAAGGCGCGATGGTGCTGCTCGCCTACCTGCTGCTGGCGCCCTTGCTGGCGTGGATACCACTGGCCGCGTTGGCAACGATACTGATTGTGGTCGGTCTGAAGATGATCGACCGTCATAGCCTGTCACTGGCGCGTTCGCGCGATACACAACTAGATTTTGCGGTGGTGATCACGGTGGCCGTGGTCGCGCAAGTCTTTAGTCTGATCATAGCGACCGGCACCGGACTGCTGCTGGCCGTGCTGCTGTTTCTGCGCAAGCAGATCGGTTCACAGGTCGTTCGACGTGCCACCTTTGGCCATCAGGTGTTCTCACGCTGCGAGCGGCTGGAGCACGAGCGCGCGCTACTCGAAGACAAAGGCCGTCAGACTGCAATTCTTGAATTGCAGGGTCCCCTGTTCTTCGGTACCGCCAACCAGTTGTATCGCGCGGCAGAGCCTTACCTCACCGGCTACCGCTACCTGATACTCGATCTTCGCTGGGTGCAGTCGGTCGATTTGAGCGCGGTGCATGCGCTGGAGCAGCTGCGCGACCAGCTGGCGGAAAGCGGTCACGAGCTGATGCTCAGCGATCTGCCGGCAGAACTGCCCAGCGGCGACAAGCTGCGCCAGTACTTTGATCACACCGGCATCTTGCAGGAACGCACGCACATCCGGGTATTCAACGAGCTCGACGATGCGCTCGAATGGATAGAAGAACAATGGCTGAATGAGGCAGGGCTGCGCCCGCGTGCCGGCCAGCGACTGACGCTGCGCGACTTCGATGTCTTCCGTCACCGGAAAGACGATACGCTGGCCGATCTGGAAGCTTGCATGCAGCGCCACTCGCTGGCTCCCGGTGAACGGCTGTTTAACACGGGCGACCGCAGCGACGAGCTGTACTTCATTCTCGAAGGCGAGATCCGGCTCGACATGCGGCTGGCAGACGGTCGCGAGCATCACATCGCTTCGCACCATCAGGGAGATTTCATTGGCGAGCTGGGGTTTCTCGACGGTCGCGCGCGGTCCGATTCAGCGACTGCGGTGACCGAGGTCGAACTGCTTTCTCTGTCACGCTTCCGTTTCGATCAGCTCGCCGAAAATCACCGGCGACTTGGCGTCTCGCTGATCACCGAAATCGCGCGTGTGTTGGCTTCCCGCTTGCGTCAGACCAGCAAGGAGCTGCGCGTGCTCGAAAGCAGCTGAATTTTTTCATTCAGCGGCACTTTTATCGCGCAAATGTTCGCATTCGAACTCCCTGCATTGCGTGAAAACACCAGTATTCATGCGGGTTTGCGCTAAATCACGATGTCAATCACGCGATCCGCGACAATTTTTTAAAGCGCGCTCGCAAACGCGACACAATCGCGCAAACCGTGCTCAGAAAACCCCGCCGAAGGTCCTCCGAA
>RGFZ01000038.1 GCA_010024875.1 Oxalobacteraceae bacterium
CCTTCGCCCAATCCAGATTCGAGACCTCCAGAGCGCCCGTGCGTTCACGCAGCACGGACTCAAGGGCGTTTTCCCAGCCGGCCTCAATTTGCAGTTTCTGCCACAGACGCGGCAGCTTGCCCAGCTCATGCTTCTCCAGCCACGGCGCAACTTTGCCCTCGGCCTGCAGGCTATCCTGCAATTGCTTCAAGGTGGCAAGACGGGATTCGAGCTGGGCATGCGCGGCGTTCTGCCGGATAGCCTCCTCTTGGGCATCACGTCGCTCCTGCTCAAGCATGGGCTGACGCTGACGAGCGTCTTCGAGGGCAGCCGTCGCTGATTCCTGCTGCGTCCGCTTCTCTTCGACCTGTGCTTTCAGTTCTGATTGATGATGGGTGTCCGGCAGCGACATGCCGCCTTTTTCCTGCTGCAAGCGCTCGCGGCGTTGTGTCAGGCTGGCGAGAATGTTGGATGCATTACGCTGATTCGAAGATTCGAGTTCAATGCGCTGCTGTACCTGCATGATCCGCGAACGCGATTCGGTGCTGGCCATCTGCGCTGCGCGCCAGGCTTCTTCGAGTGCGGGCATCTCGGCTTCTTTGTGCTCGACTGCCTGCCTTGCCTCCGCGACGCGGCTCGCATGGGCTTCCAGCTCGGCTTCTGCCTGGGACAGCTCATCCTGAAACTGCGTGCCCTGACGCTGCCACTGATCACGCTGCGCGGACAGCGAGCTCAGTTGGGTCTGCAAGCGAGAGCGCGACTCGATCACGAACTTGATTTGCGCCTCCAGACTACCGATCTCGGAATTCGTCTGGTACAGCGCACCCTGTGCCTGATGCATACGGTCACCCGAGGCATAGTGCGCCTGACGCATATGCTCAAGTTCAGTCTCGATGTGACGCAGCTTGGCTGTCTGCTCTTCCAGATCGGTCTGCGCTTTCTCTATGTCGCGGAGGAATTTTTCCTGCTCGGCTCGGGCTTCGTTACGGCGCAACAGCCATAGCAGTCGCTGCTTTTCTTCTTGCTCGGCATGCAGCGTGTGGTATTTGGACGCAACCTCGGCTTGCGCTTCAAGCTTTGCAAGATTGGCGTTCAGTTCGCGCAGGATATCTTCCACGCGTTGGAGATTTTCGCGCGTGTCCTGCAGACGATTCTCCGTCTCGCGGCGGCGCTCTTTGTACTTGGAGACACCTGCAGCTTCTTCGAGGAAGATGCGGAGCTCCTCTGGACGGGCTTCGATGATGCGCGAGATCATGCCCTGACCAATGATGGCGTATGCACGCGGGCCCAAGCCGGTGCCAAGAAAAATATCCTGCACATCGCGGCGGCGCACCGCCTGGTTATTGATGTAGTAGGTCGAGGTACCGTCGCGCGTGAGTATTCGCTTGACCGAGATTTCGGCGAAGCTGCTCCACTGCCCGGCCGCCTTGCCCGAGCTGTTGTCAAACAATAGCTCGACCGAGGCGCGGCCGGCCGGCTTGCGGCTGGTGGTGCCATTGAAAATGACGTCTTGCATGGACTCGCCGCGCAGCTCTGATGCCTTGGATTCGCCCAGCACCCAGCGTACGGCGTCGATGATGTTGGATTTGCCGCAGCCATTTGGACCGACGACGCCCACCAGCTGACCGGGCACCTGGAAATTGGTCGGATCGACAAAAGACTTGAAGCCGGAAAGTTTTATCGAAGTTAACCGCACGTTATCGACTTTTCAGCGTGAATTGATCGTCAGGGAGCCGGCTTCGGAAACGATCCCGGCTCAAAAAAAGACAAACCGGACAAGGTTTGTCCGGCTAGTGTCGTTCAAGCGCTCAATCATAACACTCCGAATGCGCCGCTCAGCGATTTCTCCTCGGAGCAAGCCCGACCAACACAGGAAAGTCTCTGGCAGATCAGAGGCTTACGAATAAATCCCAGAAATCGCTGGGAAGCCATGTACTCGCGCATTGGTGTCAGATGCCACGAAGCTTTGCCAGAAAGGTATCAGGCCGCTGCCGATCAGCGAGTCCACTCGGAAGGTATAATCGCGCCGCCCACCCCCTCACCAGCACGCCCACCCGAAAAGACGCTCGCGCCGTGAATCCCTTACTGGAAAAACTTCAGCCTTATCCTTTTGAAAAACTCCGGCGCCTGTTTGCCGACGTGACACCCGAGCGCTCATACCGCCCAATCAGCTTGGGCATCGGTGAACCCAAGCATCCGACGCCCGCATTCATTCAAAAAGCGCTGGCAGACCATCTGAGCGGACTCGCCACCTACCCCACCACCGCCGGCACTGACGTACTGCGCGCGGCCATCTGCGGCTGGCTGGAGCAACGCTACCGCCTGCCTCGACTTGATCCTTCGTGTGAAGTGCTGCCAGTGAACGGCTCGCGCGAAGCGCTGTTCGCGCTGGCACAGGCGGTGATCGATCCGTATTCGAAATCGGTGGTGGTATGCCCGAATCCTTTCTATCAGATCTACGAGGGTGCAGCGTATCTGGCAGGAGCGGAACCATTTTTCGTGAACTCCGATCCGGCACGCAATTTCGCTCCAGATTTTTCGACGGTGCCTGCCGATGTCTGGCCGCGCGTGCAACTGCTGTACATCTGCACCCCCGGGAACCCGACTGGTGCGGTACTGACGCTGGATGACTGGAAAGAACTGTTCGCACTCTCTGACAAGCACGGTTTCGTGATTGCTTCCGATGAGTGCTATTCGGAGATCTACTTCGGCAATGAGCGCCCTCTCGGCGGACTGGAGGCGGCGCACAAGTTAGGCCGCAAGTACGACCGGCTGGTTGCTTTCTCCAGCCTATCCAAGCGCTCGAACGTGCCCGGCATGCGCTCTGGTTTTGTCGCCGGCGATGCGGCAATCCTGCAAAAATTCCTGCTCTATCGTACTTACCATGGTAGTGCGATGAGCCCGTCGATACAGTCGGCATCGATCGCCGCGTGGAATGATGAGTCCCATGTGGAAGAAAACCGCGCCAAGTACATCAAAAAATTTAGTAAGGTCACGCCAATGCTGGCCGAGGTGCTGGATGTCGCCTTGCCGGATGCCGGATTTTATCTTTGGGCTAAAGTCGACAAGCTGGCAAAGATCAGTGACACCGAATTCGCGAAGCGCTTATACGCCGAATATAATGTGACCGTACTGCCCGGCAGCTATGTCGCTCGCGATGCGCATGGCATTAACCCGGGCGCGAACCGCGTGCGCATGGCGCTGGTGGCCGAAGTCGAAGAATGTCATGAAGCTGCGCAGCGCATTGTCGAATTCACCCGCAAGCTCGCTGGCTGAAACACATACTCAACCTCCCGCTGACATTTTACTAACGAAGAACCATCATGAGCCAATCACTGCAAACCTTGATCGACGCCGCCTGGGAAGAGCGCGCGAATTTTTCCCCGAAGTCTGCACCTGCCGACGTGCGCCAGGCTGTCGCTGATGTACTCGAGCAGCTGAATCAGGGTACGCTTCGCGTCGCGCAAAAAGATAGCGGCCAGTGGGTTGTCAACCAGTGGGTAAAAAAAGCCGTGCTGCTGTCCTTCCGACTTGAAGACAATGTGCCTATCCCGGGCGGAAATGGCATGCAGTTCTATGACAAAGTGCCGACCAAGTTCGCCAACTACACGGCTGACGATTTCGCCAAAGGCGGCTTCCGCGTCGTGCCACCTGCCGTGGCGCGTCGCGGCAGCTTTATCGGCAAAAACGTGGTGCTGATGCCTTCTTACGTGAACATCGGCGCCTATGTCGACGAGGGCACCATGGTCGACACCTGGGCCACCGTGGGCTCCTGCGCGCAGATTGGGAAGAACGTTCACTTGTCCGGGGGCGTCGGCATCGGCGGCGTACTCGAGCCGATGCAGGCCAATCCCACCATCATCGAAGACAACTGCTTTATCGGCGCGCGCTCGGAAGTGGTGGAAGGCGTGATCGTCGAGGCAAACTCAGTGATCTCGATGGGCGTTTATATTGGCCAGTCGACCAAGATCTACAATCGCGAAACCGGTGAAGTCACGTATGGACGCGTTCCCGAAGGTTCGGTCGTCGTTTCCGGCAACCTGCCCTCGGCCGATGGCAAGTACAGCTTGTATTGTGCAGTGATCGTCAAGCGTGTTGATGAAAAGACGCGCGCGAAGACCTCGATTAATGAATTGCTGCGGGATTGATTAACGACGCTGGATTCCGGCCTGTGCCGGAATGACGTTTCAAGCGCCGGCTGACCGTCAATCTGTCATCCCGGCGCAGGCCGGGATCCAGCGACTTTCTGACACTGAGCCATGATCACCCTTTACGGCATTCCCAACTGCGGCAGCGTCAAAAAAGCGCGTGACTGGCTGGAAAGCCAGGACATCGTCTACGAATTCCACGACTTCAAAAAAGCCGGTATCGACAAAGACACCATCACCGGCTGGATGAAGCACGTCTCATGGGATGTGCTGGTGAATAAAAAAGGAACAACTTGGCGCGGACTGCCGCAGGCAACCCAGGCGTCCGTCACCAGCGCCGCCAGCGCCACCCGTCTGATGATGGATAACCCCAGCGTGATCAAGCGTCCAGTGCTCTGCAAGGGAAAGACCGTGCTGGTAGGCTTTGATGCTGGCACTTACGAAGAACATCTCTGCTGAACAAAATGAGCAAGACTCTCGCCCTAACCGAAGAACTGATCTCGCTGCACTCTGTCACGCCAGCCGATGGCGGCTGCCAGCTGAAAATGGCCGAACGCCTGACACCACTGGGATTTGCGTGCGAAACCATGGCTTCAGGCGATGTCACCAATTTGTGGGCCAAGCGCGGCAGCGCGCAGCCATTGCTGGTGTTTGCCGGTCATACCGACGTGGTGCCCACCGGTCCGCTCGATCAATGGCATTCCGACCCCTTCAAGCCAACGCATCGCGATGGGAAGCTCTATGGCCGTGGCGCGGCCGACATGAAAACCTCGCTCGCGGCAATGGTAGTTGCCGTCGAGGAGTTCGTCGCTACCCATCCGGATCACAAAGGATCGATAGGATTTCTGATCACCAGTGATGAAGAAGGTCCGGCGACCGATGGCACTGTCATTGTCTGCAATCAGCTCAAGGCGCGCGGCGAACAGCTCGATTACTGCATCGTCGGCGAGCCGACCTCGGTGAAACAGCTGGGCGACATGATCAAGAACGGGCGTCGCGGCACGATGTCGGGCCGACTGGTAATCAAAGGCGTGCAAGGACATATCGCCTATCCGCACATGGCTAAAAATCCGATTCATCTGGCCATGCCGGCGCTTGCCGAACTGACCACGATCGAGTGGGACAAGGGTAATGAATACTATCTGCCCACCTCATGGCAGATGTCGAACATTCATGCTGGCACTGGGGCATCGAATGTGATTCCGGGCGACTGCGTAGTGGACTTCAATTTCCGCTTCTCGACCGCCAGCACCGTCGAAGGTTTGCAGCAGCGTGTACGAATGACGCTCGACAAGCACGGCCTTGATTACGATCTCAGATGGACCGTCGGCGGGCTGCCGTTTCTGACGCCACGCGGCGATCTCAGCAATGCACTGAGTGCTGCCATCCAGTCCGAGACTGGACTGGATACCGAACTCTCGACGACGGGCGGCACGTCGGATGGCCGATTCATCGCACAGATCTGCCCTCAAGTGGTGGAGTTCGGGCCAACCAATGCGAGCATTCACAAGATTGATGAGCATGTCGCCGTCGCGGAGATCGAACCACTGAAAAACATCTACCGCCGAACGCTGGAAAATTTATTGCTGTGAAATCACCCACCTGTTTTAATTGGGCGTCGCAATGAACAAATAAGCTGAAATAGTGACGAAGCCGGCTCCGAACTCATTTAAATGGAGCCAACATGAGCGTGCAAAATACCGTTTCACCACCCGTTTATCCGGTCACCATGACCACAACAACGGATACGACGGTCACGTCAACGACAACGACTACAACGACCACGGCATCCACGACCTACGTAGACTCGACCAATCGAAGTTCAAGCAATACGCCCAGTATGGGCACCCGACCTATCGGCCAGCACGCAAAGATGCTCAGGTTTGACTGGAATGATCCTTCAGATCGTTCAAAATATCTGGAAGAGACCTGCCTACCGGAAATTCATGCCGCAGTTGTGAACGATGATTGGGAAACAGCAGAAAAGCTACTCAACTGGAAAGATATTAGCGTTTTATGGAAAAGTTCCTCAAAGCGGGAATTAAGTCGCCTTGAACAATTAAGCAGTACTGACAAACATCAGCAGCAGGCGGCAATCACCGAGATGGCCGCAAAAATTGTGAGCAACACGAGTGTTGAAGACGCAGGATGTGTTCACGGGTGCAATCTATTGACGCTTGCCTTACAGAAAGGCGCGCCCATACCATTTCTGAGGAAACTCATTCAATTAACAGAACAAAGCTCATTCTCTACTCTGTGGAGCGCTGATGCCAGCGGTCGTACCCCGCTTTATATCGCCGTTGAGAGAGGAGACAAAGAACAGGTTGCCTTGCTTTTAGAATATGATGCGGATCCCCATATTCTTTGCACATTTCAAGGCGAATGGTACGCAACACGTGCAGATGGCCCAGATTCGGAAATATATATCCCGTCGAGAATAAGCGCTTACCGCCATGCGATGGATCCTGGTAAGTTAGAAATTTTTTCGCTACTGGTCGAAAAATCCCTTTCGGACTGGAATTCAAAAAAACACCCGTCACAAAATCGCCCTAAAATGTCAGAGTTCGGATTTATGAGGTCCTTACAGCTTGAGCAATGGGCGTCACGAAATAACGAAGAGGCCATTCGTACACTTGGCGATCGCTTTTGCAACCTAAAAACCGTGTTATTCAATGCTGACGACTGTACGGGAACAAGTATCGTTTATCGTCAGCTAACTAATAAGCAGCCAATCGACAAAGGCGTAGAAGTTACCAGCTTCGTGGTACCGCCTGATTGGCCGATAATCAAGGCTGCAGAGTCTCAAGATGTCAAAGCTTTTTTCAACGAATTACAAATATTATTAATAAACGATCCATTATCCATACAGCAATTATTAATACCGATTATTACAGCATTCATAGACCACAACACCGAAGAAAATATCGAACTACTGACGAAGAAGCATCCTTTCGTCGCAGGCATCATTCATTCGATTATCTGTCATCACAGGATGTACGATTCACAACTAGCTTACAAAGTTTTTGCCCCATTAGCCAAGGCCGCTTGGCCAGCTCTGAATTTTGAGCAAAAAAATGAACTTTTCAGAAAATGTGCATTTCAAAGTAACCAGCATACAACTTTAATATTGAGCTTGGGCGATTTTGAGCTCGACCGAAACAGCGAGGTTTTCCCACACTGGATTGACAGAGCGCTTGCTTACGGCAACCGAGCCACATCGGAACTCCTATCAAAGCACCTTGATTTGTTTGATAGGGCCAAAAGAGAAATAACCTACTTCAACAGCTTGGATACGATCGATACGCTGAACCCGGTGAAATGCCTGCTGATGGGAGTTCTAAAATCTGGAAATCGATCTCAGTTCATGAATTTAATCATCGGCGGATTGGATCTGAGAAAATTTATAGACTGCGATCCGGACGTACTACCCCAGATGGCTGATTGCTTTCCAAACGACGTCGCGGATTGGGTAGCCGGTCAGAATGTCACGGTTACCGAGACGATGATCCAACGAGCAGAGACAGAGGCAGGACGGTCGGCGCTCCGCGATCTGATCGAAATTTGAAAAACAAATGCGTAAAGCACAAGTTATATAGGAATGGTGACCCCAGAGACGCATCAAATCACAGAAAGCAGCGCTAGGCGCGAGATGTTGCCTAATGAAATCCTCAAGTAAGCCTTAGCCTTTGCCAAGGCAAAAAGGTGGATTTCGTTCTCGCCAGAACCGCCGAGGGACGAGCATTGAGCGCTACAGGCTCGTTCCTTGGTATGGCGCGCGAACCTATAGCCTGTCTCATGAGGTCGTTGGCAAGGCGGCAGCATCACAGACATACAGAGAAGCGGCAAGGTACTGCCAACGCCGCTAGCGGCCTGATGGGACAGGCTCTTATCAGTGAACGACTGACGCGATTGCAGGATTGCTGCTGGAACTCGAGCCAAACTAGGCTAGTCTTTACAAGACTAATGAGCATCTCGTCATTGCAGAGATCTGAGCATTAAAAAATTGACCAGCTAGCGCTGGAAAATTCGCCACCTTGAAGCGACAGCTCTTTTCGACAGATATTGCAGCAATGAACGAATCCGTTGCAATAGTTACCAAGCCGGCTCCGAACTCATTTAAATGGAGCCAACATGAGCGTTCAACGCACCGAGTCCAAGCCCTCCCATCCGGTCACCACAACGACCACCAACAGCGCGACAAGCACCACCACCACAACGACCATCAACTCGGACAAGGCCGCATCGACGTCAATATCCCTGGCATCCCGTCCGCTCGGCTGGCACGCGACAGTATCAGGCTTTGATTGGGACAAACGATCAGATCAGCACCGCTATCGCCTGAGTATCGGCCTGCCCGAAGTTCATGCCGCTGTCATCAACCGAGACTGGGAAACTGCCAGCGAGATGCTTTGCGCTGAAGATATTGGATTGCTGTGGCTCCCGGCCGTGTCGCAGCGCGACAGCGCAAACGATGGAAAAAATACCGAAAACGGTGCATGGGCAACGAAACTACCCAGCAAAGACCAGTCAACCCGACTGGAAGCGATACGTCAGATGGCCATGGACATGGTGCCGAAAACATGGGTCGAAGGAGCCGGCTGCTTGTATGGGGCAAACCTGCTGACACTCTGCGTGCAAACATCTGCGCCGCCGGAATTCATGCAAAAACTGCTAATAATGATCAAGGAGAAGTCGCCTCAGTATCTGAATTTGCCTGACGCTAGCGGACGCACTCCACTGTACATTGCCGTCGACCAGGGTAATGAGGCGCAAGTCCGTATGCTGATTGATGCGGGCGCCAACCCTTGTGGGGCCTGCAGGTTTTCGGCAACTGACCCGATACCCACTACCAGTGCCTATGATTTGGCGCTAGCATCAAAAAATAATAATATTTTCTTCTTGCTAGTTGAGAATTCGATTCAATCCGCGAACTGGTCACAGGGCTACCCGATTGGCGAAGATCCTCTCAAGCTGGAGCAATGGGCTTCGCTACACACAGAAAGCGAACTGCGCTCTTTCGCCAACCAATTTAGCTGTTTGAAGTCATTTTTATTCAACCTGCCTGATGCATCAGGATCGAGCATCGTCGAACGGACACTGAATCGCAAAGAAATACTGGATAAAGACATCACACCTCTTTACCGAAAAAATCTTCAATTAGGGACTATCTATGCCGCCGCAGTTTCTGGTGATGCCGAAGCATTTATTCTCAACATTAACACTTATCTCGACCAAACGAGCACCTCCTCAAAAAACAGAAACACCGAAGACCTAACTTGGATTTTTCTGACTAATTCTGATCCATCCAAAATTTCTTTAATCGTGGCGCAATGTCCAAAGTTAGAACCATTTCTCGAGCAGATTACATGCGGCTACCGTCTTTCATCATTGCCATTTAAAAATTTCTCTGCTCTGCTGACGGCAATGTGGCCAAATATTGATCAACAAAACAGGCAGCTCATTGCCTGCCTTAGCGGAAATGCTGATTCTCACTACACCCAATTTATTGTCAACTTACCCGGGTTTGCCATGGAGCGAAATACGTATGCCTCAAATCATATGGTTCTACTTGCTGCTCAAAGTGGCAACACCACTGCTTTTGAATTTGGAGCGGCTCATCAAGATAAATTCGACAAACTTGTCTCCGAAATTACATCCGTATCAGACCAGGGGGCTCAATCTGCAAGCTCTGCTCGATTCCGATGGTGAAACCATCTTGCCGCTGATGGCGGATCTCAGCCCCGCTCGACTGGGAACCTGGCTAGAAGGTATGACCTTTGGCATCACTCAGCAGACGATTGATGATGCTCGTACCGCCGAAGGTCGCGACGCGCTGCTGGCACTGATTCAAGCTGAAGAAACTGCTCTCCAAAAGGCGGATACCGAAAAAGCGGATTCATGAAAGCGACGGAACCGCTTGCCCCCTAGCGAATAAAAATCTGCATCCCCTCCGGATTGCCGCTCAACCACGGCAATCCGGTATCCTTGCGGTTTCAGACCCATCAAGCCCTGTATGGGGCCCGCCGCAATGCACCACAGTTACCACACCCTGCGCGACCTACTGCGCCATGCCATCACCCGCTTTAATACCGAAGGCCTGTTCTTTGGTCATGGCAACAACAATGCCTATGACGAGGCTGCCTATTTGCTGCTGCACACACTGAAACTACCGCTAGACAAGCTGGATCCCTTTCTGGATGCAAGGCTGCAGCCACAAGAAATTGAAGCTCTGCTGGCCCTGATTGAGCGGCGCTGCTCTGAACGGCTACCCGCTGCCTATCTGACGCACGAGGCTTATCTCGGCGACTATCGGTTTTATGTAGATGAGCGGGTGATCGTTCCACGCTCCTTTATTGCCGAGTTGATCCCCGAGCAGTTCCAGCCGTGGATTGCTGATCCTTGGGCTGTGACGGATGTGCTTGAACTATGCACGGGATCCGGCTGCCTGGCCATCATGCTGGCGGATGCTTTCCCTCATGCGAAGGTCGATGCGGTGGATCTGTCGAAAGAGGCACTGGAGGTTGCCCGACGCAATGTGGATGATTATCAGCTGCAGGGACGCGTGTCTTTATACGAATCTGACCTCTATGCCAGACTACCCGCAAGAAAGTACGACATCATCATTAGCAATCCGCCTTATGTCAACAGCGAGTCGATGAATTCCCTGCCTGCCGAGTATCGTGCAGAGCCTCGCATGGCGCTGGCTGGAGGCAAAGATGGGATGGATATTGTCCGCCGCATCGTTGCAGGCGCTAAAGAACGGCTAACCAGCCAGGGTGTACTGGTGGTCGAAATCGGGAATGAATATGCGCATGCCGAGAGAGCTTTCCCTACGCTTGAGCTGACCTGGTTGTCCACGAGCGCCGGGGATGGATCAGTGTTTCTGCTGAGGGCGGATCAGCTGTGAACTATCGGTAAAGAGACGCTGTATCCCGGCTTTCGCCGGCATGACAGTTTCACTGCGATCGGCCACCCAAAAAATACAAGCCGCCAATGGCTATCTAAGATTTTGCTCTAGTATGATCCGCTTATTACAACTCAGCTTGATGCGCGGCACCAAGCCGCTGTTCGAAAGTGCTGAGCTAACGCTCAATCCTGGCGAAAAAATCGGCCTCATCGGATCCAATGGATCGGGTAAATCTACGCTGTTTGCGATGCTGCGCGATGAGCTACATCCCGATCAGGGTGACCTGGATTTTCCGCGCAGCTGGCGCGTCGCGCATGTTGCGCAAGAGACGCCGGCGCTCGAACGACCTGCGGTTGAGTACGCAATCGATGGAGATGCGACGCTTCGAGCGTTGGAACGTGAGCTCGGGCTGATCGAAGGCAGCGAGTCCGAAGGGCAGCGCATCGCCGAGCTGCATGCACAACTGGCGGATGCGGGTGCGTATACCGTACGTTCGCGTGCGGAGCAATTACTGACGGGCCTGGGCTTCACACAACAGCAGATGATGCTGCCCGTATCGAGTTTTTCTGGCGGATGGCGCATGCGGCTCAATCTGGCCCAAGCGCTGATCTGTCCTTCAGATCTGCTGCTGTTGGATGAACCCACCAATCATCTCGATCTAGATGCCATCCTGTGGCTGGAAGACTGGCTCAAGCGCTATGCCGGCACACTGATCGTGATATCGCATGATCGCGATTTTCTGGATGGCGTAACAAATGTCATCGTTCACATTGATGAGCGCAAGCTGAAACGCTACTCCGGAAATTACAGCGCTTTTGAGAGACAACGCGCTGCACAGCTGGAGCTAGCGCAAGCGATGCTCGACAAGCAGCAGCGTAAACGCGCGCATCTTCAATCTTTCATTGACCGCTTCAAAGCCAAGGCAACCAAGGCAAAGCAGGCGCAAAGTCGCATCAAGGCGCTCGCTAAAATGGAAGAACTCACTCCGCTACGGGCAGCCGCCGAATTTTCTTTCGAATTCCGAGAGCCAGAAAGAGCGCCCAATCCGTTGCTGGTACTGGACAAAGTCGCTGCCGGCTACCGCGATACGGATGGTAAAGAAAAAACTATCGTCTCTGGCATGAGTTTCTCACTCAATGCCGGACAACGCATCGGCTTGCTTGGCGCAAATGGCGCTGGCAAATCGACACTGATCAAAACGATTGCGGGCGACCTACCACCGCTGCATGGCAGCGCACGGCTGGGCAAAGGTCTGGCGATCGGCTATTTTGCACAGCATCAGCTGGAGATGTTACGACCCGACGATAGTCCGCTGATGCATCTGGCCCGCATCGCCCCCGATATACGCGAACAGGAACTGCGCGATTTTTTGGGTAGCTTCAATTTTCCTGGCGAGATGGTCAAAAGCCCGATTGCTCCCTTTTCCGGCGGCGAGAAAGCGCGGCTGGCGCTGGCGCTGATTGTCTGGCTGCGTCCCAATCTACTACTACTGGATGAGCCCACCAACCATCTGGATCTCGAAACGCGCGAGGCCCTGACGGAAGCGCTCGCGCAGTTCGATGGGACGATGCTGCTGGTCTCGCATGACCGACATCTGCTGCGGGCGACGACCGATGAATTCATGATCGTAGCCGATGGCAGCTTGCAGTCGTTTGATGGTGATCTGGATGATTACAAAGACTGGCTGTTTCAGACGCGACTGTCGGCGAATCCGCCGTCTTCGGCCTTCCCGGCAACTGATGCGCAGCTCCCTACGAATGATCGGCGCGAACAAAAACGACTCGAGGCGCAGGAACGCCAGCGACTGTCTACCCTGAAAAAACCGATTGAAGCGCGGCTGCGCAAGCTGGAGTCTCAGATGGAACCCCTCAGTACCAGAATGGCCAGCGTCGAGCAAACACTCGCTGATAACGGGATTTATGATGGCAGTCGCAAGGATGAACTCAAGCTGCTGCTGGAAGAACAAGTATCCTTAAAAAAAATCCTGGAACAACTAGAAGGCGAATGGTTGGAGCAGCAGGAACTACTAGAAAAAATACTGGCCGATGAGTGATCCACAGCGCCCTGTGGCTGGGGAAAAAATAAAAATACGAGGCACATCATGAGTACCACGAACGATATGGCACAAGCGCCACTTACCGGAATCACTATCCTCGACCTTACCCGCCTTCTGCCTGGTCCGATGGCCACGCTGCATTTAGCCGACATGGGCGCAAAAGTCATCAAGATCGAGGACAAGGGCGCAGGCGACTATGCGCGCACCATGAGCCACGTGCGTAATGAATTATCACAGCTTTTTATTGCAGTGAATCGCGGCAAGGAGATTCTCCATCTCGACCTGAAAGACAAGACCGATCATGCGCACTTCCTGACAATGGTGGAGAGTGCCGATGTCGTGATCGAGAGTTTTCGTCCTGGTGTAATGGAGAGGCTGGGACTGGGATGGGAAGTACTCAAGGCGCGCAATCCCGGTCTGGTAATGTGTGCGATTAGTGGCTATGGTCAGACGGGACCCCTCGCGCTGGCTGCAGGTCACGACATCAACTATGTCGGTTATGCGGGGATGCTTTCGCAAAACTCTGGCGAGGATGGGCGGCCGGTGCTGCCGAATTTGCAGGTCGGTGATTTACTCGGCGGCTCACAATCGGCGGTGCAAGGCATACTCGCTGCGCTGCTGGCCGTCAAAATGGGTGGTCCGGGACGTTTTGTTGATGTATCGATGACTGATGCTGTCTTCACCCACAACGTGATGCCGCTGCTGGCCTTTAATTATTATGGCAAGACAGCTGAACCCGCGAAGGATTTTCTGACTGGTGGCGTTCCCTGCTACAACGTGTATCGTACTGAGGATGATCGCTATATGGCAGTCGGTGCGCTGGAACTCAAATTCTGGGAGGCCTGCTGTGAAGTGATCGGACTCCCGGAACTGAAAACTCGGCATTGGTCGCTGGGGCAGAAAATCGGTGGCGAAGATGCGATGCAAGTCAAAGCAATGCTCGACGAAGTCTTTGCAACTCGTACTCAGCAGGCCTGGACGAAAGCCTTCGAGAGCGCCGATTGTTGTGTATCACCTGTGCTCAGCACGGAAGAAGCCATACAGCATCCTCAATTCATCTCGCGCCAGCTTACCTCAATCGCAGAACACGTTACCGAAGGCAAGTATGTGAAGACGCGTTCTTCTTTGCTCTTTGGCCTGTAGCCGCCAATCTGCATCCAACCGCGAGGCAGTGTAACTCGACGATCATCAACGTCGGGAGATTACTTCCTCAGCAAGGTTTCAACCCGTGCATTGAAGCTGGTTTGTTCAGGCTCAATCGAATCACGCTGGCCTTCACCGAAAAGCGGAACGCTTTATCTCTTGACGCAACTGATAGCCGGCCCGACTTTGATCCTCTTCCCGCCGGATAGGTCGGCAGTTTATTGCTGCTGAACTGTTGAGCAAAGTCGTTGGCATACATTGTCGAGGAGACGTTATGCACCCGAGTATGAATGTCCGTCACCAAGCTCCACAAGGGCAACATCCTATCGCGCGTAATGCGCCTTTGCAGAATAAAGTACTTCGTTATGGTACACCCAATAAAAAATTGGTCGATGCCGTTAAATATGCAAACGAAAATGATTTCGTTAGCCTGATGAATGCGGCGCTTGCCGACGGGGCTGATATTAATATCATTGATGAGCAAAAAAAAACGCTCATCGAGATGGCGGTAACGAGGGACTCTGTACGTATTGCTCGGGCGCTGATTACACAGGGTGTGCTGTTACCCGATCCGGATTCCTCCGGTTTTGACCTGCTCATGTATACGGCTGTTCATGGCAATGTACCCATGATGGAGCTGCTGATGGACGTATACGATCTGCAGCCTGATGCCACTGATAATGGTGACTGGACTGCGCTGCATTACGCGGCGATGTCGCAGTCGCCGGCGGCCGTGGAAGCCTTGCTGCGGCGTGATCTCGACTGTAACGACTCTGCCACTGGCACTGATCACAACAGTCTGTGCCAGATCTTCGGAGAAAAATATGGGTGTGAAAATGAAAGCCTGACTCCACTGAATATTGCGATCGTCAGCGGACATTCGCGATCGGTTCAGCTGCTGCTTGAGCACGGTGCAAGCCTGTTCACTGGGGTGGGTAGCTCGATATTGAAAGCCGTGCAATGCCGAGACCCTGCCAAGCTGGAAATACTGCTGGAGCATTGCAAACGCGACGGCTCCTTGTCTGCCGTTCTGAATCACAACCTACTAAGCGAAACATTGATCGACGACGATCATACGCAGATGCTCAGTCTGCTGCTGGAATATGACCAGGTCTCCCCGATTGCGAACTTCGATCTTGATGAGGCACTGTTGCTCGCCGTCGCCCTCGAGCATACCAGTCAGGTGGCGCTACTTCTCGAGCATGGCGCGCAACTCAGCGCTTCCCAAGATTTTCATTGGGCACTTGCCGCCAAGGCACAGGATCGCACTCTGCTCGAGTTACTCACAGCCTCATGTGGCAAATCATTTGAGGCGCTGTTAGTCAAGTCACCCGATGGCGGCCCAGCGAGACTACTGACCGAACTGTCTGAAATCGCGTTTGATACGGTGCAACTTTCACAACGCGGCATTTTTATCAGCATGCTGCATGATGCGATACCGGCGCTGACCAGTCTGTCTCGCGAAAGCCAATCCTTGTCGAAGATGCAAATCGCAGCGGAAACCGCGCATATCTTGTTGCGCTTCGTCTTGCCATCACCTCAACCCCACAACGAAGCATCAGAGGACGAGAGCGCCGCCGCCAGCGCACTTGTGTCAGCTGCCGAGCTTCAGCTAGAACATGGAGCAAGGTCGCCTTCTAGTTCGACAATCATTCAACAGATGATCGCTGTACGAAGCAGCCGAATAGTTAATCTGGCAGCGTCTCAGATAGATACGTTGAACGGCGCGCTTGCCACCTGCTTATCTGCAATTTTTTTGTCAGACATCCGTGACGCATCCGAGGATGGCAAGATCACGCCAGCGATGGAATACCAACTGCGTGTCATTTCGGGAGTTCCTGAGGCGCTCGTAGGAATGATCATCGACGCGTGGATGGAAGCCGAAAGCCTCTTTCTTAAAGATTCGAACAGCAGTGCTCAGCCAGATGCGACAGCGGTTTCCCGGCTGATGGCTAACACATTGTTCTGCAAGCTGGATCAGATGAAAATCGATCCCAGCCACTTCTTAACAATGCCCAACAGCCTTCTGCATGACTGCGCAAGAAGACTGAGCACTGAGCTCTCTACGCAACGCGCCCAGTGGCGTACGATGATCAGCCAGCCAGCTAATTTTCTGCGCAAGCTCGAAGGAAGAATCGGCCTTCGCCCAGTGTCTGTCCCAACGCTGACACAAGCTATTATCAATGCCACCGGCCTGCCCGCAAGCGTATGCGGATCGATGGCCAGTTGCTGGGAGCGCGCAGTGCAAGATGCGGGCAGCACGCCAGACAGCGGCAGCGCCACCCAGCGATTTCAGCGACTTGACCAGTCATTCGCCGGGTACTGGCAAGACTGGCTGGAAGAAAATGCGTCCGATTCACAGACCGTTTTATTCCCTTTCACGCCGCATGAAGTGTTGGATGCCATCGATTGGTGCGACCAGATTCGGCAGGCGTCTGCGGCATCTCTCAAGCGTAAAGCCAGCTCAGAGCCCGACGGTGCACCGCCGCCCAAGCCGCCGCGGCTGCAATGATCCTCTACCCTTGACCATTTGGTGATCAGGGTGACGAGCCAAAGGAACGGTGTCATCCTGACGACGGGGGTTAGCCACGATGGACCCCGGCCTGCCCTGGGAAGACAAAGGAAGCTCACGGGTTCACCAGAGCGACGGCTGCACACGACGATGGATGCCAGACCGTACCGTCAATCGTTCTTCACCACAATGCTGGGGAACTTGCTGCTCATGTCCTTCGCTTTTTCCGCGACCCTGACTGCAATCTTGCGCGCGATCTCCTTGTAGATCATCGCAAGCGTACCATCGGGGTCAGAGACCACGGTCGGCTTACCCGAATCAGCCTGTTCACGAATAGCCATGGCCAGCGGGAGCTTGCCAAGGAAGTCCGCACCGTAATCGGCACACATTTTCTCGCCACCGCCCTCACCAAAAATCGGTTCGGCATGGCCGCATTGGCTGCACACGTGGACGCTCATGTTCTCGACTATTCCGAGAATCGGTATGCCGACCTTTTCAAACATCTTTAAACCCTTGCGCGCATCCAGCAAGGCGATGTCTTGTGGCGTGGTCACGATCACGGCACCGGTCACGGGCACCTTCTGAGACAGCGTCAATTGAATATCGCCGGTCCCCGGGGGCATATCGACCACCAGATAATCCAGATCGCGCCAGTTGGTTTGCTCCAGCAATTGCTGCAGCGCCTGCGTGACCATGGGGCCACGCCAGACCATGGGCTGATCGGGGTCGATCATGAAGCCGATCGAGGCGACTTGCACGCCATGGTTTTCCAGCGGCTCCATCGTCTTGCCGTCGTGCGACTCGGGCTTGCCGGACACACCCATCATCATCGGCTGTGACGGACCATAAATATCGGCGTCGAGCAAGCCCACCGTCGCGCCCTCTGCAGCCAACGCCAGCGCCAAATTAACGGCCGTGGTGGACTTGCCCACCCCGCCCTTGCCCGATGCCACCGCGATGATGTTGCGAACATTAGGCAGCAGCTTCACGCCGCGTTGCACGGAGTGCGCGACGATCTTTGAGAACACATTGACCCTGACATCACCAGCACCAGGGAGGGATTTGATCGCCGCGCTAGCCGCGCTGCGTATCAACTCGATCTGACTTTTTGCCGGATAGCCCAGTTCGATGTCGAGCGCGACATCATTGCCATTAACTTGGATGTTCTTCGCCGACTTGCTGCTGACGATATCCTGGTCCGTATTGGGGTCGATTACGCCCGACAACGCGGTGCGGACTGCTTCTGCGGTAATGCTCATTGCCTCTCCTGATGGTCAGAGCGCGAAGTCTAAACCAATCTGGAGAGGGCTTCAGCGAGCTGGCTATTTGAACAGCACCGCAGACTTTTGCAGCGTCACCCAAATGCCGTACGCAAGCGGGATGCCAACCGCCATCCACGCCAGAACAGGAATGGCAGGGTTCGATTCCTTGACCTGATCGCTGGCTTGCCCGCTTGTCGTAGCCAGCGTCTTTTCGTGAGCCAGCTTCTTCTCCTCGGCGAGCTCGGCATCGGACATGAAGTAATGGTCCGCGACCGGACGAACCAGCAGATTGGCCAAGAATCCGACCACGAGCATCGCAGCCAGCACATAAAAGATGGGGCCGTATATCTGATCAAAGGGTACTTGCTGCTCCAGACGGATGTCATGCATGTAGTTGACCACCACGGGGCCAAGAATTCCCGCCGTGGACCATGCCGTCAGCAAACGCCCGTGAATGGCGCCGACGAACTGGGTGCCGAACATATCGGCAAGATACGCGGGTATCGTCGCAAAACCTCCGCCATACATCGAGGCGATCACGCAGAAGCACGCCACGAATATCGCCAAGGATTTCCAGCCTGCCGCCACCGACGCGAGCACGTACATGACAATGCCCAGCACGAAAAAAATCAGATACGTTGGACGACGGCCGAGCTTGTCGGACGAGGACGCCCAGACGAACCGGCCCGCAATATTGAACAGCGAGATCAATCCCACAAATCCTGCGCCTATGGCCACGGCGCCCTTCAACAGATCCGGGTTCTGCTTAAGCTCGGCAAAGCCAATGTCAGGCTGACCGATCAAGGCACCCCCAAAGGTCTCTTGCATCATCGGTGATGCGGCGCCAATGATGCCGATACCTGCAGACACGTTCATGCACAGGATCACCCACAACAACCAGAATTGCGGTGTCTTGTGCGCATTCTTGAGATGAACGTGATGCATCGCGATCATGGATTTCGATGCAGTGGGCTCCGGTGGTTCCCAGCCCGCAGGCTTCCAGCCGGTGGCGGGGACCCGGTAGCTAAAGGCACCGGCGAACATGAACACCGCATAAATGGCCGCAAGCGTCACAAAGGTTTGCCACACGCCAGGGTCGCCCGGGGTGGCGAATTTCGACATCAGCAAAGTCGACAAAGGCGAGCCAATCATCGCGCCTCCACCAAAGCCCATGATGGCCATACCGGTGGCCATCCCACGTCGGTCGGGAAACCACTTGATCAGTGTCGACACCGGCGAAATGTAACCCAGCCCGAGCCCGATGCCTCCGATCATCCCTGAGCCTAGCCACATCAGCCATAGCTGATGCTCGTATACGCCCAGTGCCGAGATCAGCAGGCCACCGCACCAGCACACGGCCGACACGAACCCGGCCTTGCGCGGACCGGAGCGCTCAAGCCAGCCGCCCCAGATCGCCGCAGAGCATCCGAGCACAACAAAAAAGAGCGTATACATCCAACCCAGATCAAACTGGGTCCAGTTGCAGTCGGTAGCAAATAGCGCGCGCGCGGTACCCGCGAGCTTGTCACCGAAGCTCGCAGCGCCCGCAGCGCACGAGGGTAGCGGCGCGCCGTCCGGCCCGAGCAGCGCTCCGCCCAACGGCTTCCAGAATACCGAGAAGCCGTACGCCATGCCGATACACAGGTGAATCGCCAGTGCCGCGGGCGGCACGAGCCACCGGTTGAAACCAGCGTCGGCAATCGTGCGCTCTTTTGCCAGCAGATCCGGCAATCGAAAAAAACCCATATCTCCTCCTGAATGGTTAGTACCCAGGGAAACGTTGAACGATTTCCCGATGATGGCCAGCCAGCGCCGCTGCACGGTGCGGGCATTTTATTACCCCACCGGCACGGGTACCGGTCCCTCTGATACAGTCTGTGCTGTATTTATCCTGCAGACCCGGTCGGTCGCTATTCTAATCTGCAATAGTCAACGCAATCTGTATGTTCAAGGTCAGGATCAGTCCGCACTGGGAAATCCGCCGCGCTGAAAACACTGCGCTGGACACGGCCGTGCTGCTGTCTTTGCTGCGCGCCATCGAGGAAGCGGGCTCGATTGCCCGCGCTGCACAAACCGTCGGTTTGTCCTATCGCTACGCGTGGGGCCTGCTGCGCGAGGCCGAATCCCTCTTCGGACACAGTCTGATGCAAACAGGACGAGGTCGCGGCACCTCTCTCTCGCCACTCGCCGAAAAATTGATCTGGGCGGATCGCCGCATTGCAGCACGACTAACGCCGACGCTGGACAGCCTCGCATCAGAACTCGAAACCGAACTCGGTAAAACCCTGGGGAATACAGGGTCAGTGACCCGCCTTGATGCCAGCCATGGCTTTGCGGTGGCTGCATTCCTCAAACAGGCCGGCGAATCCGGTTTGTCGATCGATCTGCGCTACCGCAACAGCAGCGATGCGGTGGCCGCGCTATCTCGAGGCGAGTCCGATCTCGCAGGCTTTCATGTACCGCTCGGTGAATTCGAGTCACTCACGATGGAACGCTACCGGCGCTGGCTTGATCCCAAGGCACATAAACTGATTCATCTTGCAGTGCGTGAACAAGGTCTGTTCGTCAACCCCGGCAATCCACTCGGCATTGAGGCTATCACGGATCTCGCGCGCGACCACGTGCGTTTCGTCAACCGACAGGCAGGTTCGGGCACTCGCACGCTGCTGGAGCTATTGCTGGAACGGCAAAGTATCCTGCCCTCGCAAGTCAGTGGTTTCGAGAACACGGAATTCACGCATTCAGCGGTGGCCGCTTTCATCGCCAGTGGCATGGCAGACGTCGGCTTTGGCGTGCAGACAGCGGCGGAGCGATTCAAGCTGGATTTCATCCCGCTGGTGCGCGAGCGCTATTTCTTTGCGGTGAAGTCGGAGACGCTGGAACAACCGCAAATGAAGCAACTGGTCTCGGTGCTCTGCTCGAGCAGCTTCCGCGACGCGGTAAATCAACTGCCTGGCTATGATGCCTCCGACACGGGCAAGATACTCACCCTGCCCGAAGCATTCGGCTAAAGCCTGACATGCGAGACAGTATTCCACGAGGACAGATTACCGGGCTGCTGCTTGCCGGAGGTTTGGGCAGGCGCATGGGGCATCTCGACAAGGGATTGCAGCCATTGAGCGACTCAACATTGGCCGGCGTGACGCTGCAACGGCTCAAACCTCAGGTAGGACATCTGCTAATCAATGCGAACCGCAATCTGAGTCTCTACGAAAAATTCGGCTACCCAGTGGTGCAAGATGACATCCCCGGACACGCCGGTCCACTGGCGGGCATACACGCGGGGCTTCAACGGTGCAAGACGCCTTACCTGCTTAGCGTTCCATGCGACACGCCAGGATTACCGGAAGATCTCGTACAACGCCTGGCCTTTGCCATGAAACTTGCGGGGCGAGAACAACCGACCAGAGCTACATCCAGTGTTCTGCCTGATGAAAATCTCGCTGCTACCCTCGCTGGATGCATACCTGCGCTCCGGCGGCCGCAAAGTTGCCGACTGGATGATGCAGCAACCACATGCGCACGCTCATTTTTCCGATCAGACGGCTTTCATGAACATCAATACACCAGAAGACCTGCAGACTTTCAGCTCGCGGCAACGTACTTCGACTTGAGGTACCTACCCCAAAAAACGAGCCCATCCTTGACCAGGGCCCGATACAACAACATCCGGTGTTTTGCCTTGTCGTCCTTCGCAGGCTTGCTAAAAATGATTTTTTTCTACAGGCACACCCATTTCCTTACGTTGGCGACTCACCCGCCAAACTCAACTCCTCCCGCAAACCTTTTACCATCAGGACAGCAGCGGTGAGAGCATCTACCACTAAAAAATCAGAATCGGCATCTAGCGTCAGAGGCGCGTAGGCAAGCAGCATGATCCTTTTTGTGTCGGGATTTCGGGCGATTGCCATCATGAATGGCGCAGGTAAATTCGCCTGACGATCTAATAGCAAGCCATGCAACGACTCTTCATGCGACGTAAGAGGCAAACCAACATCAAGATACATCTTGACATGAGCAGACCACTCTTCGACTACCAATGCGACCAGAATACCATCAATCAATATGAGGTGATTCTGGGTCACTGCAGACCGATCGGCGTCCGACAAATTCAACAAAGTACAGATCCGATCAAGCATGGCATTAAATTCCATAGATTTTACTCGAGGATAATTTGTGAGGTAGCTTTCATTATCCATTTTATTTTGTTGTAGCGTGTACAACGAGAAAATCGCGCAAGCTGCCGTAATAAAATATATTTGCTTCGCCGCCTCTATGCGCACTGATTTGTATAGCGATCCTGATAGAAACTTTTGATATGCGAACTGATGTTTCTCTATGGCCTCGAGAAATCCAGCCCCGGGATCCAGGGATTCAGTCTTGAGGCATAAATCATAAAATTCTTCGCCCTGTCCTCTGTCAAATAGAGCATCTGCGAGCTTTTCCTTTAGATTGGTCGATGTAATGAACGCCCCAACTGTAGCAAGCCCAGCTATGATAATTGGCGAAAATATAGCGAGATATTTTCCAGAATGTGTCTTTGCTCCGTCATACTTTTGAAATTCATAACCTTGGGCATAACGCGAGGCAATTTTACTCATTTGCATACC
>RGFZ01000039.1 GCA_010024875.1 Oxalobacteraceae bacterium
TACTTCCACCCCCAACGGCATATGGGCACGCTCATGTGCCATATCGGCCACCTCGCCGACCCCGATCCGCTGGACCGGCCCGGGCGCAAGGACATCACCGCCCATCTCAACTTCAGCGGCATCGCCCTGGCCGGCCAGGAGTCGGGGCTGGGCGTGCTGGGTTACACCAGTCAGGCGCGCTTCCTGGTCAATTGCGGATTGGGCGACTTGATGGCGCAGGCAACGGTGTCCGAACAGGTCGCCGCCCAGCGGCTGATCGCCGAGCACGAGATGGGCGAGCTGTTCAAGGTGATTGCTTTCCATAAGGGCCCCTTCTGGGACGCCCTGGGTTTCAGGGAGGGTGACCGCACCGCCTCGCTCTGAGGCCGCGGCTCGGGTTCCATGATTCGCTGGTTCGTCGTCATCATTGTTGCCCTCGTCCTGATCAGCGGGCTCTCGCCCTTGCTACAGAAGTTGGGGTTCGGCCGACTGCCAGGCGACTTCCGCTTTCGCCTGTTCGGACGGGAATGGTTCATTCCCATCACCAGCACGGTGCTGATGAGTGTCGTGGTGGGCGTGATCGCGCACTTCATTTAGGGTGGCATCTGCTTGGCGATCGCCAACTCCAACCTGAGTGGCGTGGCGTCGTGACCCGATCGTCCGTCCACCTGGATCAGCCCTTGTGGCCAACTCATTGCCGGGGGTGAAAGGCAGCTCTGGCTTGAACTGATATTTGTTTTGTATGATCAACACATCCGGGAAGTTCACACCAGCGGCGAAAATATCAATCATCACTTCGCCCGCTTTGGGCGAGACTTCAGGAAGCTCTTCTACGACCAGCGTTTCGGGCAGACCCCAGGCCTTGCAAACCACGGCTTTCATGTTGCTCCTCTTGTTATCGTTGATGGGGGTTCGAGTGCGAAGGAAATTTATCCAAACTTCGGCGTGCGTTTCTCGATGAATGCGCGCACGCCCTCCTTGCCATCTTCGCTTTCGCCCGATGCATACATTGAATCGCGCTCGGCCTCAAGCTGCTGCTCCAGTGTGCGATGTGTCGCATGGTCGATGAGTGACTTGATGCGCGCCTGCGCGGCTGCCGGCCCGTTTGCCAGCTGGTGGGCGAGTTTCAGTGCAGCCGCATGCAACTCGTCATCCGGATGTACGGCATCGATCAGCCCAATGCGCAGACATTCCTCTGCGTTGAATGGACGGTTCGTGAGGAAGATCTCTTTTGCGCGAGCAGCACCGGCACGGCGCGTGATAAACCACGAACCGCCGACATCTGGCGTGAGGCCAATCGCCGAGTAGCCGCCGCGCAGCTTCATCGAAGATGCCGCCAGCACGAGATCGCCGCACAAGCCAAGACCGATGCCACCACCGCCGACGGCACCATTTAGTGCACAGACCACCGGAAAACTGAATGATTTCAGCACCGCCATCGCCGCATGCACGGGTTCGAGCAATTCGCGCAGGGTATCCGTCAACGGACGCGATGGATCGGCCATGCTGTTGACATCGCCGCCGACACAAAACTGCTTGCCCTGCGCCGTGATCAGCAGTGCGCGCACTTGCGGGTTTTCGGCCACCTGCTCGATGGCGCCTGCAAAAGCATGCGCCATGGCGAGGTCAAGCGCATTGCCGCGCGCGGGGTTGGTGAAAGTGATGATCGCCAGGGTCTGGTCGAATTCCAGCGTCAGCGGCAGGGACATGGGTTTGGCTCCGTCAGAAAAAATACGCCCGGTGAACAAGGCCAGTCAGTCTCGCGAGCCCAGCCGACTCGCATTTTAACAAACCGGAAAGCTCGCCTTGAGCGTTAGTCCCGACGGTTCCGCACTCCCCAGTACCAGTTCGCCCTGATTCGCCAACACCCGCTCTCGAATTCCCGCCAGACCGAGTCCCGGCGAAACATCCTCGGGCATACCTTTTCCATTGTCCGTCACGACCAAGTTCAGTTGACCCCGCTCTCGCTCGAACGCCAGCGAAATCGAGACCCGGGTGGCATTACTGTGTCGCATCACATTAGTCAGTGCCTCTTGCGCGATGCGGTATACCGCGACCGCCAGTCGCAACGGCAAGGTCTCGCCTTCAAGCGCCGTGTGCAGATGACATTCGAGCGCACTCTCTCCGCGCGACTGACGCTGCCGCACCAGTTCGCGCAAGGCTTCTTCAAGCGCGATGCCGTGCTCTTCATCGCCCTGCAGACCATAGGGTCGTAATTGCGCCAGCAAGCTGCGCAATTGCGACAAGATGCTGCTGCTGTTATCGAACATCGCCTGCGCGCAAGACGCCAGTACGGGCTCCGTGGCGGTCTGTTTCAGCAAGTACGAAGCATCGACCTGCATCGCAGTCAGGCGCTGGCCGAATTCATCATGCAACTCATGCGCCAGCTTGCGGCGTTCGTTTTCCTGCACATCCTGCAAACGGTGGAGCAACTCTCGCTGCTTGGCTATCTGCTCGGTCAGTGCAGCGGCAAGATGATTCAGTGCCTGTGCAATCTGGTTGAGCTCGCGTGTGGCGCAATTCGCAATGCGTGCACCGTAGTCTCCAGCTTCAATGCGGGCAATACCCGCCAGAATGTCGTTCAGCGGAAGTAGCGAGCGGCGCAGGCTGAAAGCCAGCGCCGCAATCAGTACCGCCACTAGCGCAGCGAACAGCATCAGCTGCACCAGTGCACTGGCAATCGCCTCGGTGCTCTCTGGCTGTGGATTCGGCTCCAGCCGCACGGTCACGATGTCACCATCAGGACGCCGCAGCGACAAGGCATACACCGGCACATTGAGCTCGCTGAGAACGAAGCGATTCAGCCACGGCAGTTCGCTCGTCGGCACTGGTTGCGGGCTAGCCGTCAGCCGCTGCCCCTCGCGATCAAGCAGCGCGACATGAAAGTGCCTGAGCGTATCGTTGCGATTGAGCGCATCAATGCGTTGCGCATGCTGGTCCAGCGGCATCTCGTCCTGCAACGCCGACAGTGCCGCCAGCAATTGACCGATACGCTGGCTGCCCTGGATCTCGTCGGCAATGTCCTGGCGGGCAGTAAACAGAGTCAGCACAAATGCCAGCGCCAGCATGAGCAGGCCGACACCGCCGAGCCTCAGCAAAAGTCGCGTCAGTAGTTGCATGTTCGGTTTCTCATTATTAATCGCTAGGTGATTATACGGTTGCGCATATCGCGGCCCGCAGACGCGAACTAGAATAGCTTTTGTCTGCCTTTACTCATCATGCCCGAACATCATGACGGCTTGCCTTATTTGCGCGAGGCACTGATCTTCCTCGCGCTCTCAGGCGTGCTGATTCCTCTGCTACAGCGCTATCGTGTCAACCAGATGCTGGGCTTTCTGGCGGCCGGCGTGCTGCTGGGTCCATTCGGATTGTGGCTCTGGGTGGGCCAGCTACCCTGGCTGCAAAATTTCACCTTTCTGAGTATCGAACAAGTCGTCGCGCTCGGCAAACTGGGCGTACTGTTTCTGATGTTCAGCATCGGCCTCGAACTGTCGGCGGAGCGATTGTGCGAGTTACGGCGCTGGGTCTTCGGCGCAGGCACTGCACAAGTACTGCTGTCGGCGCTCGCGATCGGACTCATGGCCGCTATGTTCGGGGGCGAGACAGAGGCTGTCATCGTGCTCAGCTTGGCGCTGTCACTGTCGTCCACTGCGGTGGTGATGCAATGGATGACGGAGCACCATACGCTGGATAGTGATGTCGGACAGGCGAATCTTTCCATCCTGATGTTCCAGGATCTTGCCGTGGTGCCCATCCTCCTGCTGACCGGCATGCTGGCCGCTGGAGATATCGATCGTTGGCTACCGCTGCTGGCAGGCGCGCTCATCAAATCGGTGCTGGCAATCCTGTTGATCTATCTGCTCGGGCGGCGTGTCATACGGCCGCTCTTCAAATTGCTGGGCAGAGAACATCAGCCCGCCACCTTTGTCGCGCTAATTCTTTTGTGTACGCTTGGGGTTGCGGGTCTGACAGCCTACGCAGGGCTCTCGATGGCACTCGGTGCCTTTCTGGCCGGGCTCATGCTGGCAGAGACAGAATTCAGGCATGAGGTCAAGGTGACGATCGAGCCCTTCAAGAGCCTGCTGCTGGGATTATTCTTTTTTTCAGTGGGCATGCAGACCGATATGCGATTGCTGCTGTCGGCACCTATTCTGCTGCCGCTGTCGGTGTTGGGTCTGATGCTCATCAAGGCCATCGTACTGGCGCCGCTGCTGCGCATGGGCGGACTGGGCTGGGGCAGCGCGATCGAGGGCAGTTTCATGATGGGACAAGCCGGTGAGTTTGCCTTCATCATCGCTACCGATGCCGCAGCGCGAGGGCTATTTCCTCAGGAACTCGCGCAGTTCGTGCTGCTGGGCGTCGCATTGTCGATGTTCGCGACGCCACTTGCCGCGCGCCTCGGGCATGGCCTTGGACATACCTGGCAGTGCAAGCATCATGACGGCGCACCGCTGTCGCAAGCCAGGGTCGCCTCAATGAAAAATCATGTGATCATCGTCGGCTTTGGTCGCATGGGGCAATTGGTGGCAGAAGTGCTTTCCACACAAGACGTGCGTTACGTGGCGATCGATATCGACCTGATGCGATCAACCAAGCGCCATCCGCTGGGCGAACCAGTCTATTTTGGTGATGTCAGTCGCCCCGAGCTACTGCACCGTGTGCATGCCAGAAGCGCGGCAGCCATTGTGCTGACCATGGATCATCCGGAAGCCGCGCTGCATGCCGCCAGCGCAATACGACGTGAGTTCAGCGACGTGCCGTTGCTGGCTCGCGCACATGATGAATATCATGCGCGCGCACTCAGCGAGGCCGGCGCGACCATGGTAATGCCCGAGGCTCTGGAAGCCGGCTTGCAGCTATCATTCTTTGTGTTGGAGGCGATAGGCATTGAGGGAGCGCGCGCTGCCGAGGCGATACGGCGGGAACGCGAGAACCGGCTGGCCATCGCTCGATGAAATGGTGGCACTACAGCTCGCCGAAGCGCACAAGCCGTACGCCCGCGCTATGGCAATCTTCCGCGAAGCGGGTGCCGGCGAGATAGTTGAACTCGGCTGCGCGCGCATCACTGATGGGATCGTCAAAATTGACGGTTGGACGCCCAGGATGCACCATCAGCAAGGTGCCGCTAGGCACACTGTGCAACCACCTCCGCATGCGCTGCTCGAATTTTGCCTCGGGCTGGAGTGCATACAGACCGCCGAATTTTTCAGTGATGCGCAAGCCTTTCTGCTGGGCGACTGCAGCAAAGTCCCGGCACGCTGCGCGCAGCACGAGCGCCTTGCCGGGCGTTCCGCCTGAGTCGACCAGCCGGTCCGGGGAACGCACCCAGGGCAGATGACTGCCCGGCAGCCAGTGGGTATCGATGGCCGCCATCATCGCATCACGAATAATGGGAAACGCATGTACATGCTGATGCCCATCGAGATAATCCGGCAAGCGCTTGAAGTATTTGACGAACAAATCGATCTGCTTCAAGAAACGCTGCAGCACCCAATCGCGCGACACCATACCCAGCTGAGTAAGCAACAGCCAGTAGAGCAAAGGCCGATTGCCACGGGTATTTTCAAACGGATGGGTGAGGTTGAGATGAATACCGATATCGGCATGCGACTGCAACTCGCGCAGACGCCAGCTACTCTCAGGCCAGTCCGGACCTTCCGTCAGTACTGAGGTAGCAGATACCCTCCGACAAGCGATCAGATCGAATATGCCGCTGGAGATCTCTTTTGATTGGCCGAAATCATCAGCACATAGCGCAAGCTTGCGCGGCCGTTCTTTCATGTATTCTCCCCCGGGGCGAACGCCCACTGCCGCGCGATCACGAAAGTCAGTGCTGCAACCGCAACCAGCACAATGGCCAGCGCAACGCGATAATCCAGAGGTGTAAAACGCAGTAGTACCCAGTACATGAGCTCATTGATGATGAAGCTCGTGATTGCCACGCCAAAAAAACGGGCCCGTGAGCGCGCAACGGGAGCGTCGTGATGGCTGAAGGTCAGCCGCTGATGTCCGGCATGGCTGACCTGAAAGGCAATCAGAAATGCAATGAGGTTCGCGATCAGCGGATCCAGTCCGAGCGGAACAAGAATCAGCGACACGCAGGCCAGATGCACCAGCATCGCAGTGACACCGACCGCCCCGAACCAGAACAACTCTCGGTTCATCGGGTATCGCCATCGCGCGGCAGCACCGAACTGCTGCGCGTGATGCGACTGACCAGGTACGCAGGTCGCTGCTTGACCTCGGTGAAAATACGTCCAATGTACTCGCCGAGTATGCCGACGGACAGCAGCTGTACGCCGCCCAAGAAAGTAATAGCGACCACAATCGTCGGCCAGCCGCTCGTATCATTGCCGAACAACAGCGTCTCGATCACGATATACATTGCAAACGCAATGGATGCCAGCGACACCATGCCGCCGATCACCGTCCACAGCCGGAGCGGCACATTCGAAAATGCGGTCAGTGCCGTCGCGGCGAGTCGTAGAAGGCTGATGAAATTGAAGCTGCTGCTCCCGTGCCGGCGCGGATCGGTACGCACGCGCATCGCCCGCCGCGTGAAACCGACCCAGTTGTACAAACCCTTCATGAAACGATTGCGCTCAGGCATGCTGTTCAGTGCATCTAGCAAGCATCGGTCTAGTACACGAAAGTCCTGGGTGTTCTCCGGGATCTTGTTGCGCTCGCCCAGATTCACCAAGCCATAGAACAATCGTGTGAATGCACGCTTTAGCAAGGTCTCGTCGTTGCGATCGGAGCGCACCGCATACACCATGTCATAGCCCCGGCGCCATTGCTCAATGAATGACGGGATTAACTCGGGCGGATGCTGGAAATCGCAATCAATCAACACAGCCAGATCGCCTCTTGCCTCCGCAATACCGGCAGTCAGAGCGACTTCCTTGCCGAAATTGCGCGACAGCTGGACCAGTGTCACGGGCAAGCGATCAATGACGCTCATGACCTTTTCGACCGTGGCATCGTGGCTACCATCATCGACGACGATCAGTTCATGCCTCAGGTGCATGCCCTTCATCAAGGTATGCAGGGTGTCCAGCATGGGCAGAATATTGCCCTCCTCGTTGAACGCAGGCACAAGGCAGCTAACCAGCGGATCGGTGGGGCGCTCTGCAGCACGCAGACGCAGCATAAACTCGGACACATTGTCCTCCGACGGTGCGTCCAATTGGGTCACTGGTTCTGGTGTCATGGGGAGAGAGGCATGATGCAGGGATCAGGCGCGCGCTGCTGCAACGCAAACATCGCGGACTGTACTGGCAGCGCGATCACGGGTCAAGCATTGCAGCACCCGCTCAGTCATCGCACCGACCAGCGGGTGGCACGACCACCCACCGTACAGTCAAGCGGATCGCCGGCTGCGAAGGAAGGCTGAGTTCAGTCTCTGCTTCGGGCAGGCTGGGGTTCATCTCGCGCATCCAAGGCCCAGGCTCCCGCCCTGATTTTTCAGGCGCCCACAGCAACACGTAGCCGCAGGCCTGTAGCCGTTCGGGACTCACCCAGGGTGATAGGTCATGGTCGCCATTGATCAGTACATCGGGAGTCGACTTTCCGAAAAAAGCCACATTGCCCGCTGCCCAGGTGGAGCCCACCACAAAGCGAAGCGGCACCCCGGTTTTTTGCTGCCAATCGTTCTCGATCAGACGCGCCAGTTCAGGTCCTGGAAAATTCGCGCGCGACAGACTCGGTCTCAGCTGCGTCTTGTAGTAGACATTGCCAGCGTAAGCGGCCATGAGCAGACCCTGAAACATCAGCCACGCGACCAGCCACCGCCTTTGACCTAGCACCTCGAACAGGGCCGGTCGCCAGCAGACCAGTGCCACGCCCATCGGCGTGAACATCATCATGGCCCACATGTCGCGCAATGGTCGACCACCGATGAGCGGCACCGCGAGGCTGAGTAACAGGGGCACGAGGCTGGCGGCACACAGAAAAACACTTGGCGATGCGAATGATGACAAACCCTGTCGTGACGAGGATATGACCGGTGCCTGGGTTAAGCGATATCGGTGCATCAACCACGCAGTCAGTAATAGCATCACCGCGAGGATGCCGAGCTGGGCGGCCAGAAATGACACCACGTCGCTGAAGCGGCCAGACAACGATAGGCGCTCGCTCATTCGTTCCTGAGCGTAATGAAGCGGCTGAAAATCATGATTCAGCAGCCAGATCAGATGAGGCGCTGCCACCATCACTGCCGTTAAAGCACATACGCCAACCTTGCCAACGCTGAGGTGGCGTCGCGAATCGGTATCCAGTAGTGGCCAGATCATCATGAACAGATACAGCAGTACGGCGCTGTACTTGGCCAGAGCGCATACGCCGAGTGTTAGCCCGAGCAAAAAAAACCAGATCAGCTGGCCGCGCCGCGTCGCCATCCAGAACAGCGTGATGGACAGCGCCCACAAGGGGATCTGGATCACGTTGTGATTGAATTCAGGTATCAGTACGTTGAAGTAGAACTGTGTCGCCGTCAGGAACAAGGCCACGACGGCCTGACGCTCGTCGAGGAACTGACGAGCCAGCCACCACAGCGAGACCAGCGCAGCAACAATGCATAAGGGCCCCAGCACCATCAAGGCCAACATCTGTTTACCGGCCAAGACGATCGACGCAGAAATCACCCACGCCGGCAGCGGCGGATGTTTATAGTAGCCCGCCTGCGGATGAAGACTCCAGACGAAGCCTTCGACCACGTCCAGCGGAGGACTATGCTGGGACAGCGTCGCCACCAGCGGCCATAGCACGACATACACCAGCAGCAACACCAGAAACGCCGTGCGTGTCGATGGATGGTCTGGAATGAGGCGTGGGCCGGCAACGGCTGGCAAGTGATCGGTTTGCAAATCAGGACCGAAAGAATATTAAAAATCGTGTGCGGCTGATTTTATCTCAGTCGCCAGAGAGCCCTGGCCATGTCGCCACTATCTCGGGATACGGCGCCACATCTACCAAAGACAGAACTGAACCCCGTCGCGTCAGGTCGAGCAGGGATTTCATGCGCTCTGAGGGGCAAGATTTTTGATATGGATTTCGACATTATCAAGCTCTAAACAAACGAAACGCTCTCGCGCTTGCCGGCCACGTTCATTGAATTGATAAGCAATTTGATGCATAGTCGCGTGGCCTGGAGTATCATGTTTCATTAAAGAAATCAATTTGATATCAACCCCATAACCAGGATGTGACGCTGTGAGTAAACGTACCCGCCCCGCCGATGTTTATCTTCGCTTCCTACAGCTCGCAGAGGCCGTGCGTGGCATGCCTTCCCTACCCCCGCTGGAGCCTCTCGAAGAACGTATTCTCGAACTGATTGCCTACGCCCGACAAAAGAAGGAAAGGCTATCGGTCAAAGACCTGATGGGAAGGCGTGAACTGGGCTCACCAGCGATGCTGCACGGTCGCCTGAAGTCCATGCGCGAAAAAGGCTGGATATTGCTGGCCGAAACCGAAGATGCGCGCCGCAAGCAGCTTGAACTGACCCAGGCAGCACTACTGCATTTCGACAAGCTCTCGAAATGTCTGATGCAGGCAGCGAAAAAATCAGGATAGATTTTTCTCCAACTAGCAATTCAATAACCCCAGCGCCAGCGCGACCCTATCGGGGTCGCTTATTTTTTTAGCGTCATATAAATAGCCAGCGCGATCACCAGCGCCACCCCGAGCTCCAGTCCCACCATTACCCATCCCACCGCAAGCCTCCGCGCCAGAAATACTGCGCGCTATCTTACCCCTGCCACGAGCTCGTGGCCGAAGCTGCGCGCCACTACTCACGGAGGGAGGCGCCAAGAAGGACACTATCTAGCGTTCTCGAGAGCGCACGGCCGCTGCGCGAAAAAAGGTCACGGACATCCTAGAACCCCGTACCGCCAAGATGGGCATGTCATACAGAAAAGCTGAAAACTTGTGAAAAATCAAACTTGACGGAGGAGTCAGACGCGACATTCATGGAGTTCCGAAAAATACTCGATCTAGCGCAACCCAAAGGATGCCGACGGAACTTTGAGCCTTTGCACAGGTCTGTGTGCACTGCCACAAGGAAAAAATGATGAACGAAGATCATTGGGCCAAGGAATTTCTGGATGACGCGCATTTGCATGAGCGCGAAGACAGGCTGGCCCGCTTCGATGCTCACCTGCCCTGTCTTCTGTTCGAGCTCGAGCGGCAACCCGATGGAAGTCTGCGATTCGCCTTTCTGTCTGACGCCTGTAAGGACCTGCTGGGTATCCCGCGCGATCTCTTGTATGCAGATACGATGCATTTGCTGAGCCGACTGACCGATGAGGACCAGCCGGCACTGCTGGAAGCGCTTGAGCGGTCGGTGACTCAGCTCAAGCCACTCAATTGGGAAGGTCGACTACGTATCGATGCCTGGAAAGATCTTAAGTGGATCAACCTGCGTGCAACGCCCACACGCCGTGCAGACGGAGTGCTTTGCTGGACTGGCGTGATGACCAACATTAGCCAGGCCAAGCGGCTGCAGGAAGAAATTCGTCAGTCAAGAGAACAACTTTCAGTACTGACCGCGCACATCGAAGAAGTGAAAGAGCAGGAAAGGCGTCGTATCGAACGCGATCTGCATGATGATCTTGGCGGTAATCTAACCGCACTGAAGATGATGCTGCAACACGTCTGGAAAAATCTGCCCTCCGATCCCTACCTCGTGGATCGCTACGCCTACTTCGAGAACCTGCTGGACTCATCGATCGCCTCGATACACCGAATCTCAGCAGATCTCCGGCCAGGCATTCTTGATGCCGGCCTGGTCGCAGCACTCGAATGGCTGTCATCCGAATTCGAGCTGCAGACGGGTCTGGCCTGCGAATTCCACTGCAAGGATCTGGATATCTCGCTAGATGCAAAGCTGGCAACAACGCTTTTTCGAATTGCACAAGAGGCCTGCAACAACATTCGAAAACACGCTGATGCCAGCGGTGTCGAAATCTACTTGCATGATGACGGCAGCGAACTAATGATGGAAATTATCGACAACGGCAGCGGCATCAGCGACGAACAGCGCGACAGTCCGCAATCTTTTGGCTTGCGGAGTATGGAAGAGCGCGTCGCTGCCATCGGCGGCTCTCTCAAGATTATCTCAAGACCTGGCAAAGGTACCATGGTATCCGCACGAGCCCCAGTGCTACGAGATACCTGAGGTATTTCGCGACCACAGTGAAAAATAATTGCGGGATATGCACGCCGACACACTGACCGATTCAATGCTAAGAAAAGTGCTGGTCGCTGATGATCATGCACTGATTCGGGAAGGCCTGAAGCAGATCATCGCCGACAGCGGAGAATTTATCGTGAGTGCAGAAGCCGCCACAGGCGCAGTCGCGCTGCAGCGCATGCGCGAGCAGACGCTGAATCTCGTGCTGCTCGACATCTCACTCCCTGACCGAAACGGGATAGACGTGCTGAGACAGGCTCGCCGTGAGATACCTGCTCTGCCCATATTAATACTGAGCATGCACCGCGAAGACCAGTATGCGGTGCGCGCCATACGAGCGGGTGCTGCCGGCTATCTGAATAAACAAAGTGCACCCGATGAATTGATTACTGCCATGCGTACCGTCGCAGCCGGCCGCAAGTACATCAGTCAGACTTTGGCACAAGAGTTAGCCCATCACATCGATCAGGGTGGTGTGCACGCAATACACAGCACGCTATCTGATCGCGAATTTCAGACACTAGTGATGATCGCTTCGGGAAAGACGGTCAGTCAGATTGCTTCCGAATTATCGCTCTCGGTAAAAACGATCAGCATGTACCGCTCGCGCCTGCTACAAAAAATGCACATGCAAAACAATGCTGAGCTGACGCACTATGCGCTGAAGCATCAGCTCGTACCTGACATGAACTGATCTCTTTGTTCAGCCTGACGTCACTCAGACAAAGCCAAGCAAGCTACGGGATCGAACCACCGGACAATCAGGGCGCCCTATCGGCGCAGTGACCCACAGCACATAGCGCATTGTCACAGCACTAAAAAATGATACGCAGCGCCCCCAGAAATCACCCAATGAGACCCTCTACAAATCCTCGTTTTATGGTGAGCCAGTAATAAAAATACGAGGCTTCCTTGATCCGCACCTCTCTCAGAAATACTCACGAAAGGAGTCGCCCGTTGAGCGTTCACCATACTGGGAGAAGCACATCCCACGACGAGATCGGTAAAGCAGGCCGAAAAACCGATACGAAAGACTGTAACTCGCCCAGCCAGACCCGCATTGATTTTGTCGGTATCGGTACGCGAGGTGCGGTAGCAATCACGCCAGGGCAGGAAAATATAAATATTTTACGTAGTGGTGCCAAATTTCTACTGGTGGGCGAATTTTTTGGAACGACCGAGGGACAGGAACTGGAAAGGCATTTATCAATATCGGGTCAGAGCGGCATTTCAATCCGACTTGATCAATTAGCTGGGCACAGTAAAGAAGAAAAAATCACCAGCTTGAAAGTATTGATCACTCATCTAAAAAAAGAAGGATATTTGAATTCCGATACTGAAATCTATATCACTCCCCACGGAAGTGCGAATAATGACAAATTAGATATTTGCACGACCGGAAATACATTTGATATTGATGCCATTGAATTACTCGGAATTCTAGGACGAGGAAAACATGACCTTCCCAGCAATGGCGTAGTACATTTTGCCGTTTGCGAGTCCAAGCCCTTGCATAAGACCGTGCAGGATTATCCCCACCAATTTTTATTTTATAGCGGCAATCACTCAATCTGGAGTGACTCTACTACCGAGGTCTTGAAATTTCAGCTGGATTTTTCATCTCGCCAAAATAAGCATGCAACCTCAGCGAAATCTCTTTTCGAGTATGGAGGAAAACACTCCGGCAGTGATTTTACCCTGTCGGGGAATGGAAAATTAACGCGTTTACGTATCAGCGCAGAAGTCAGCTTTGGTGACGATGAACGAATCGCGCAGATGGGACGTCATATTCGATATAAATTTGCCCATGGAAGTTTTCAATCGGTACTGAGACTATTCAAACGCTTCGGTATCGATAATTTGAAAAATCTTGTCCCTGACATGAATAACATTGTCATCGATGCTTATATGTCAGAGAAAGAAAATCATTACAAACTGGCATTACTTCTACTGCTTGGATTTGATCCTGATGCGATTGATTCACAAGGCCAGACAGCACTTCACAAGGCCTGCTATTTTGGTGATGACAATGGCGTCAAATTTTTACTGATGAACGGAGCCAATCCTAGTACCCAGGACAACGATGGGAAAACAGCTCGTGAGCTTGCACAGTGTCGCGGATTTGATCACATCGCAGCTATTTTTGGTGATATCGAATCTGGGAAAAAATTTCCCATGCTGGATAAAGATTATGTCTTTTTTCATTTATGTGACATGGGTGAGCAAGCAATCGCTAGTCTTGCCGTTTCTAGATACATAAAATTCGAGGTATCAGATGCCAAAAAAAATACCGTGCTGATGTATGCAATCAAGAAAAGGCAAAAGGATTTGGCGAAAACTCTGATCTATGCCGGCACGCCAATTGATACCATCAATACGCTCGGAAATTCTGTAGTACACCTGATCTGCGCGGCGAATGCACCAGCGGAATTGATCCGCGATATCAGGCTAAAGCACGGCGACAGTGCCAACATGAATGCCCGGAACTACCGGGGTTTCACTCCATTGATGTATGCAGCGAGACGCGGCTTGCTCGAGCACGCCAACAAGCTGATCGCCTACAGAGCTGACATCAATTCACAAAGCCATCAAGGAAACACCGCTTTACATATGGCTGTCAGTCGACGCGATGTTGACATGGTTACAACTCTGCTCAATAGGGGTGCAGACCGCAGCATCCAAAATCAGAGGCGGCGCACACCGATGGACAGAGCGGCGTCGCTCGGTCTCACGGACATCGTTCATCTTCTGGAAAACTACCCGCCGCGCAAAGAAAAATGATTCACGTCAATTACTGAGTGCCCTGCGACCGTGATCGCGCGGGCCGTCCGTGTACTGAGTTTGCACTATTGAATCGTTGTCCTCCTAAAGAACGCCCTCCCGCTGCCGTTAATGCTTACATGACACACATACTGGCCCGCACCAGACCGGGCCCGCACCAGGAAAAGCCATGAAAATCAACGACTCGACGGGCAAGCTGTCGCCCGCCGCCCCGATCAGTGAACGCATCGCCCCCAAAAGGGTCGGTAGCGATGGCGCTGGCGAGAGCGCCGGGACCGGCGCCGAGCAGGTTAGCCTGTCCGGTCCCGCACGTGCGCTGCTGGGTCATGGGAGTACGCCGGTAAATACCGGCAAAGTGACCCAGATACGCCAGCAGATTGCTGACGGAAGCTACCGCATCGATGCGACAGAAATCGCCGACCGACTGATCACCGCAGCGCGCGAGTTTTTCACGCGCCGCCATTGAAAAGCCTGGACCCATCCTGGCCATGACAAATCAATAATTAAGGCGCCTTCACCTCTGCCTCAATTATTTTCTTCTTCTTTCCGGCCCGGGAAGGCGAATGGCATAGCCCGCAGCGATACGCTTGATGCAGATCCAGCGCATGTCCGACAAAATGGCCATGGCATTGGCTGCACTCGACCAGCCTGAGCATCTTGCTGTCGTAGAAGCGCACTAGCGTCCATGCGCGAGTCAGTGACAGCAAGGGCGCCTCACCGGAAGCTGGCGGCAATTGTTCCAGGTAGAGTTGGAAGGCTTTGATCACGGCTTCAATACCCCTGAGTTGCGCATGCTGTTGCAAATAACGATAAATATTCAAAAACAGCGAGGCATGGATGTTGGGCTGCCAGGTCATGAACCAGTCAGCCGAGAAAGGCAACATGCCCTTGGGCGGCGATTTGCCACGCATTTCTTTGTAGAGTTTGAGAAGTCGCTCGCGAGAGAGCGTAGTCTCGGTCTCGAGCAATTGCAGACGCGCACCCAGTTCGATCAGCTGCATCGCAAGCTGTATCTGCACACTATCGGCTATCACACTTTTTCTGACCACAGACTGTCTGCTAACTGAGAGTGAGTAATCAGACGATGTCTTCAACTGGCTGCGCTGCCATCAGTAGCGCCATATGCGCATGCGATAGCGAGGCATCGTGATGCGTTCGTGTCAGCATGCCGAGGATAGCCTGATCATCGACGCGGAACCGAGCCAGCATCATGTTGCCCGATGCAAGGCGTACTACCTGTGCGCTTGATAAACCATCCAGCATATCGACCAGCTCAGTCGACAAACCCAATCGAAAGATCGCAGCCGCGCGATCCGCTCGTATCATCTGGCGGGCAAGCATCAGGTAATTCAGATTGGCATCCCGGATCTCTTGCAGAATCTCGTTTGTGTTCATGCTGTTTCCGCGTGTCGTTGTAGATGCGAGCAGCTCTCACATCATGGACAGTATTTTGAGCGTGCTTCAGCAGCAAGGGTAGCAGTGCGGCTCGGTATTTTTTGTGAGCGCTTGGCGGGAGGTTTTGTCGGTGTTTGTCTTACATATTCAGATTACTAGGTCATAACTCGTAGCTGTCTCGCTCGCCAGCTAGCGCCTGCTCCACCATCTTTCGGCTCAGGTTCGGCGACAGCAATTCAATGAACGTATACACGTAGCCGCGTAAATACGCTCCTTCTTTGAGCGCAATGCGCGACAAATTCATGCCAAACAGATGCCCGGCAGGGATAGCGCGCAGATTCGGGTCACGCGCCGCGTTGAACGCGAGCCCAGCAATGATGCCAACGCCCATACCGAGTTCGACATACGTTTTGATGACGTCAGCATCGATGGCTTCAAGCACGACATCAGGTTTCAGATTGCGACGCGCGAAGGCCTGATCGATCTTGTTTCGTCCGGCAAACGCGGTATCGTAGGTGACGAGCGGATAGGCAGCGATCTCCTCCAGTGTGATGCTCTTTGATTTCAGCAGCGCATGCTCGGCGGGCACAACCACCATATGCTCCCACTGGAAGCATGGCAGCGATACCAGACCGTCTATTTCGGCAATCGCCTCGGTAGCAATCGCCAGATCGGCCTGATTGTTCAGCACCATCTCAGCCACCTGCTTGGGATTGCCCTGTAACAGCGACAGCCGCACCTTAGGGAATTTCTGCGAAAACTGCTGCACCACGGCGGGCAGGGAATAACGCGCCTGCGTGTGGGTGGTGGCGATCGTGAAGCTACCAGAGTCCTGCGCAGCGAACTCTTTGCCGATGCGCTTGAGGCCCTCAACCTCTTGCAGGATGACCTCCACCGATTTCAGCACTTGCCGACCCGGCTCGGTCAGCCCGCGGATACGCTTGCCGTGGCGACTGAAGATATCGATGCCCAGTTCTTCCTCCAGCTCGATAATGGCCTTCGAGACCCCGGGTTGCGAAGTAAACAAGGCTTTGGCGGCCTCGGTCAGGTTGAATTTCTGGCGGACGGCCTCGCGCACGAAGCGAAATTGATGAAGGTTCATCGTGACTCCCTCGACCCCGAGCTCTGCGATCGCTGGCTAAGGTCTTGAATAAACTTGAGTTTTTCTGTCGTCTAATGCTATTTTGAAACTTTTTAGCAATCTGCTTATAGCTGGCGATCATATAAGCAAATAAATTCTCTGTCGTTTGGAATAAAGACGAAGTTTATTAGCATTTCGGCTTCTTCGCGCGAGGCTTTATGACTTTGTCTTATGTTGTTTCGGGTTTTGCTGTGGGCTTGCTGGTCGGCCTGACCGGCGTTGGCGGCGGTTCGCTGATGACCCCCATGCTGACCCTGCTGTTCGGCATCAACCCCACCGTGGCCGTCGGTACCGATCTGGCCTTTGCATCGATCACCAAGTCGGCGGGCACACTCGCGCATCGAATACGCAATACCGTTCACTGGGACATCGTGCTGCGTCTGTGCATCGGCGCCCTGCCCGCTGCCGTGGTGGCGACCCTCGGACTGAAATATTTCGGTGCGCTCGACAAGCACATCGGCCAAATCATTCGCTATGCGATCGCCTTCTCGGTGCTGCTGACGGTCGTGGCGATCGTCTTCCGTGGTCGTATGGTGGCCTGGATGAATGCACACCCCGATCGACAGCTGCATGGTCGCAGGCAGGCAATTGCAACCATCGTCGCCGGCGCCGTGATCGGCACGCTAGTCACCATTTCATCGATTGGCGCGGGAGCGATCGGCGCGACCATTCTGGTGCTGCTCTACCCCCACCTAAAGCCCGCCGAAGTCGCCGGCACTGACATCGCCTACGCAGTGCCACTGACCGCGATCGCTGCGCTTGGCCACTGGTGGTTGGGCTCGATCAACTGGGAACTGCTGTTCACACTGCTGCTGGGCTCGGTACCCGGCATCACGCTGGGCTCGCTGGTCGCGCGCTCGGTACCTGAAAAATTCCTGCGCGGTTTGCTTGCGACCACGCTGACTGGCGTCGCTGCCAAACTGGTGCTGTAAACGACGCTGTTAACAGATTCCTCAAGGACTACTCATATGTATCGCTACGATCAATACGACCACCAGATCGTCAAAGAACGCGTCGCACAATTCAAGAGCCAGGTCGAGCGCCGCTTGACAGGCGAACTGACCGAGGATGAGTTCCGGCCGCTGCGTCTGCAGAACGGTCTGTACTTGCAGCGTCATGCTTACATGCTTCGCGTGGCGATTCCCTATGGACTGCTGTCATCGACGCAGCTGCGCAAGCTTGCGCACATCGCTCGCGCGTATGATCGTGGTTATGGCCATTTCACGACGCGCCAGAACATTCAGTACAACTGGATCGAGCTAGAGCAGACACCAGCAATCCTCGCAGAACTGGCGTCGGTCGAGATGCACGCGATCCAGACCTCGGGCAACTGCATCCGCAATATCACCTCAGACCAGTTCTGTGGTGTGGCAGCAGATGAGCTGGCCGATCCGCGTCCGTATATTGAAATACTGCGTCAGTGGAGCACCTTCCATCCTGAATTCGCTTTCCTGCCCCGCAAGTTCAAGATTGCAGTGAACGCCGCAGCGGAAGATCGCGCGGCTGTGCAGGCGCATGACATCGGTCTGAATCTGGTGAAGAACGCCGCCGGTGAGCTGGGCTTTCAAGTGCTGGTCGGCGGTGGTCTGGGTCGCACACCGATCATCGGCAGCGTGATCCGCGACTTCCTGCCGTGGGAACATCTGCTCACCTACATTGAAGCGATCATGCGCGTGTACAACCAGTACGGCCGTCGCGATAATAAATACAAGGCACGCATCAAGATTCTGGTGAAAGCACTGGGCGTGGAAGAATTCACCCGCCAGGTTGAAGCCGAGTGGGTCGATCTGAAAGACAGTCCGAGCACGATTACACTGGAAGAACTCAATCGCGTCGCCAGCTATTTCACGCCGCCCGCTTACGACACCCTGCCTAGCGACGAAAGCGTGCTGCAGAACTTGCGTCACGAGAACAAGGCGTTCTCCAACTGGGTTGCTCGCAACGTGCGTCCGCACAAGGTGAATGGTTATTCGATCGTCACCGTCTCACTGAAAAAAACTGGCATCCCACCGGGCGACGCAACCGATGCACAGATGGATTTCGTGGCCGATCTCGCTGACCAATACAGCTTTGGCGAATTGCGCGTCACGCATGAGCAGAATCTCGTGCTGGCCGATGTAAGGCAATCCGATCTGCTCGCCGTTTGGCAGGCACTGAAATCCCAAGGCCTTGCGACACCCAACATCGGTCTGCTGACCGACATGATTTGCTGCCCGGGTGGTGATTTCTGCTCGCTGGCCAATGCCAAGTCGATTCCGATTGCGCAGGCGATTGCGCAGCGTTTTGACGATCTCGACTTCCAGCATGACATCGGCGAGATCGAGCTGAATATCTCTGGCTGCATCAATGCCTGCGGCCATCATCATGTGGGCAATATCGGCATTCTGGGCGTCGACAAGGATGGCGCGGAGTGGTACCAGGTCTCGATTGGTGGTGCCCAGGGCAATGACACTGCCATCGGCAAGATCATCGGGCCATCGTTTGCCGCTGGCCAGATGCCGGAGGTGATCGGACGTCTGCTGGAGGTCTATGTACGCGAGCGCATCGAAGAAGAACGCTTTATCGATACCGTGAATCGTATTGGTATCGATCCCTTCAAATCCCACGTGTATGCGGCCCCTATTGAAGAAATCGCGCATTCCATAGGAGAAGCCACCTATGCCTAAAATCATCAAAGACAAGGCCATCGTCGCCGATGACTGGCACCTGCTGAAACTGGCCGAGGGCGAAACACCAGAATCGGCGACAGTCCCTGCGGGCAAGCAGATCGTGCCGCTGTCAGTGTGGCTTCATCGGCTTTACCGGCGAGCTACGCGCGATCGGCGACGTGCTGCGCGACCAATTGTTCTACCTGCAGCGCGTGGGCTTCAATGCGTTTGCGACCCGCCCTGACCGCAGCATCGAAGACGCACTCAAAGGCTTGACAGATTTCTCTGATGTCTATCAGACCTCGTGGGATCAGAAGACACCACTGTTCCGTCGCGCGACCCGCCCAACTGCCGAGGAAGTGCAGTGAGCGCCGAGTTTGACCCCAAGCTCGCCGCCACGCGTGCGACGCTGGACCGTATCGCTGCCGAATTCTCCCCGGCAGTGTTTGCGTCCAGCCTTGCTGCCGAAGACATGGTGCTGACCGACCTGATCCTGCGTGCGAAGCTGCCGATTAGGGTATTCACGCTGGAGACCGGCCGTCTGCACAAGGAAACGCTGGGCATGGTGGATCGGATTCGCGAGGTGTATGGCTACGAGGTCAAACTTTACAAACCCGATACCGCTGCCGTTGACACCTATGTAAAACTCCATGGACTAAATGCGTTCTATGATAGCGTCGAGATGCGCAAGGAATGCTGCCGCATCCGCAAGGTCGATCCGCTGAACCGCGCACTTGCTGGCAACACCGCCTGGATCACTGGCCAGCGCCGCTCGCAATCCACCACGCGCAATGAACTCGCGGTGCAGGAAGACGATCCCGCACACGGCATGCAAAAGTTCAATCCGCTGGCCGACTGGTCGGAAGAAGATGTCTGGCACTACATCCGCAGCAATGACGTGCCTTACAACCCGCTGCATGACCAAGGCTACCCCTCGATCGGCTGTGAACCCTGCACTCGCGCGATACAGCCCGGCGAAGATATTCGCGCAGGCCGCTGGTGGTGGGAACAACCGGAGTCAAAGGAATGCGGGCTCCACGTCGTGGATGGCAAACTGGTTCGAACCAAAGCCACTCAGGAAGCGTAAGACGGAAACCTAAAGGTATAAGCAAGATGAACACTCCTGTAGACAAAATTTTTATCGATGCAGCCAGCAACCGTCATCTCGACTGGCTGGAATCCGAAGCGATCCACATCATGCGCGAGGTTGCGGCGGAGTGTGGCAATCCGGCGCTGCTTTTCTCTGGTGGCAAAGATTCCGTCGTGCTGCTGCGCATCGCAGAGAAGGCTTTTCGTCCCGGTAAATTCCCCTTTCCGCTGGTGCATATCGACACGGGCCATAACTTTGACGAAGTGATCACCTTCCGTGATCAGCGCGTGGCCGAGCTCGGCGAGCGCCTGATCGTGGGCTCAGTCGAAGATTCAATCAAACGCGGCACGGTACGCCTGCGTAACCCGGATACTGATTCTCGCAATGCGGCGCAGGCAGTCACACTGCTTGAGACGATTGCCGAGCACAAGTTTGATGCCTGCATCGGCGGTGCGCGCCGCGATGAAGAAAAAGCTCGCGCGAAAGAGCGCATCTTCTCTTTCCGCGATGATTTCGGGCAGTGGAACCCGAAAGCACAGCGTCCGGAACTGTGGGATTTGTATAACACTCGCGTTCATCCCGGCGAGAACATGCGCGTGTTCCCGATCTCGAACTGGACCGAGCTCGACGTCTGGCAGTACATCGCACGTGAGAAGCTCGCACTACCTTCGATCTATTTCGCGCATCAGCGTCAGGTCATACCGCGCAATGGCTTGCTGGTGCCGCTGACGCCACTGACCCCGGCGAAAGACGGAGAGACCGTCGAGATGCGTACCGTGCGCTTCCGTACCGTCGGTGATATTTCATGCACCTGCCCTGTCGCATCAACCGCGGCAACAGTAAGCGAGATCATCGCCGAAACGGCAGTTACCCAGATCACCGAGCGCGGCGCCACGAGGATGGATGACCAGACTTCGGAAGCCTCGATGGAAAAACGCAAGAAAGAAGGATATTTCTGATGAACGCCGTACTCGACAAGAACACCGCCGCGGCAGACACCAGCGCCAATGAGCGCGGCCTGCTGCGCTTCATTACCGCCGGCTCGGTCGATGATGGCAAGAGCACGCTGATTGGTCGGCTGCTTTTCGATAGCAAAGGCATCTTCGCCGACCAGCTCGATGCGATTTCCCGCGCGCGCCACAAGCGTACCGTGGGTGACATGGTCGATCTCTCGCTGCTGACCGATGGTCTTGAAGCCGAGCGCGAGCAAGGTATCACCATCGATGTCGCCTACCGTTACTTCGCAACACCCAAGCGCAAGTTCATCATCGCTGATGCGCCTGGTCATGAGCAGTACACCCGCAACATGGTGACCGGTGCATCGACGGCCGATGCGGTGATCATTCTCGTGGACGTATCGAAGGTAAAGACTGATGCCCATGGCAAGGCTGAACTGCTGATCCAGACCAAGCGTCACTCGACAATTGCCAAGCTACTGCAGATCGAGCACGTGATTGTCGCCGTCAACAAGATGGATCTGGTCGACTATGATCAGGCAGTGTACGACCGCATTATCACCGCCTATCGTGAATTCGCCGAGCAACTGGGCCTGAAGGATATTCATCCCATCCCATTGTCTGCACTGGCCGGTGACAATGTGGTCACCCGCAGCGCCAAGATGGGCTGGTATCAGGGCCCGACGCTGATTGAGCTACTGGAATCACTTTCCGTCTATGACGACGAGCATGCCGCTGCGTTGCGCTTCCCGGTGCAATTAGTCGCCCGGCACAATGGTCACGAAGCAAATGACTTTCGTGGCTACATGGGCCGCGTCGAGGCAGGCACCGTGCGCAAAGGCGACAAGATCACAGTACAACCCTCGGGCCAGACCGCAACCATCAAAGACATACTCACGCTGGATGGTTCGCTAGAGTCCGCTTCTGCCGGCAAGTCGATCACGCTACTGCTGGAGGAATACATCGACATCTCGCGCGGTGACATGCTGACGGCCGCCAGTGCGCCGGCAACG
>RGFZ01000040.1 GCA_010024875.1 Oxalobacteraceae bacterium
GCGCGGTGAGATCGGCGGCCATCGAACCTCCAGTCATCTGAAGAAATAAAGGTAGCACAGAAAACTTGGGCGGTACCGTGTCGATATCGACACCCACGTGGCAGTCGAGATGAAGAAACTCATTCAAGGACCGTCAGTACAAGCGACACGTAGCCATGCTGAGAGCAGCAAGATCACCGTTCGGAGGTGCTCTACAAGCGAGAAGGCTTCGCTATCGTTAACCAAGACTCTGCTTCACGGGTGGCCCGGGCGGAATCGAATCGGCCTGAGTAGTCCGCCCCGATCAGCCTAAATAGTTGGACTTTCCGATTTCCACGCCGTTATGACGCAAGATGTTGTAAGCGGTTGTTATGTGGAAGTAGAAGTTCGGAATGATCCAGGTGATTAAGTATTTATCTCCAATAAACTCGAACTTCCGCTCACCAATCGAAAACTTGATTTCCTTGTCAGCTGAACTATCCAGCTGCTCACGCGTTAGGGTGTCTAAAAACTCAATGGTCTTGGCAATCCTCGCTTGTAACTCTGCGAAGGATGCCTCCTGATCATCCATCTTCGGCGCTTCAACGCCCGCCAGTCGTGCCAAGCCATTTTTTGCCTGGTCACAAGCGATTTGAACCTGCTTGGTTAAAGCAAACATGTCTAAAAATAATCTCGATCCCAGCAAGACTTTTTCATCAATTTTTTTGTGGATCAGATGTGATTCTCCTTTGGTTAGGATGGCTGACAGATTGCTCAGCATCTTCTTGAATTGAGGAACTGATACCTCATATATCGAAATCGTCATTTAAGTTGTTCCTTTTATGAATTGCGAAAAATGGATTGTGAATTGCATGGGCAAAGTGAATGAATGGGCCACGATACAAGTCATCCAGCTGACTGGCGGATGAAAACAAGCATAAAAACTGAGGCAATCAGCGGCGAGACGATCCGCATTGGATTTCCATCACACTGTTTTCCCAATGATACCCAACGGCGCTGGGTAAGTCCTACAGATTCAGCCGCCGTCCAGCAACCAGATACTTCCAAGGCCCATAACGCAAAGAGCCCCCGTTATCGCTAACGCGGGCTTTGCTTGTTGGTGACCCGGGGCGGGATCGAACCGGGCTCAGGATGCCCAGTCAAAGCATCAAACTCACTGGTTACAGGCTCCGGTGACCAACGCCGCGTCATGACTGTTTTCAGCAGGCTGCATCCATGTAGATGGGTCGTGTGTCAGTGACCACAGGCCGTGTGTCCAGTAGACTGTCTTGCCATTTCCCATCGGTTCTGCATGTAGCAATAGGATCAGTCCGCGGTATCTTAGATGAGCGCAGTCATATTCATAATTCGCTTTTATTGAGCGGTACGCCTTGCCTTCGTAATCCTGAGTGGTTGCAAAATCAACGATATGCCAGAGCTTGATCATGTTTGGCCCTGATTTCTCAGATACAGACTTATCCAGATAAAGGTTGACACTTGTATCGGGCGAGTTGATCTTGACCCAGTCGGCATGAGCAATTACCGAGATGGCGACAAGCAAAATGAACGCTAGAATTTTTTTCAAGATGTGATTCCTTCAATACCAGACTGGCAACTGGATTTTAAATTAACTTCAGTGCAACCGAAAAACTTGTCGCCATATACGCAAAAATCTTCCGTTACCGCTAACGCGGGCTTTGTTTACTTGGTGGCCCGTGATGGAATCGAACCGGGCTGAGGGCAGCCTAATCCGGCTGCAAATCATTTCCAATTAAGATTTAATTTTCTGTGAGATGTGGCGCAGTCACGCAAATAAAGATTTATCAGCGTTTGATAAGGAATTCCAATTTCTTCGGAAATGGCTTTGAAATAACTAACAGAATCCTCATCGAGCCGGATGGTGATCGATTTCTTCAACTGAGTTGAGTAGGGATTCTTGCGAGCTTTCGAAAAATCATACTCATCGCGCATGGCAATCACCTCTGTTTATAAGATTTCGTCTCGTGGGTTGTTGCTTTTCTTGCAGAGATGATCCGAATCGCGCCATTGCCACCTCGGTAGCAGTGACAGACCACGACTAATCTCAAGGAAAAACTAAGACCCAATAATATGAATCTCTCCTCATCAGCCGAGTGGTCAGGGTCGTCAATCAGCTTGGCGTTTTCATCATAGAAGGCGGACTTTGCCTCTTCAAATGAAATTCCATGCTTCTTAAGATTGGTCGAAGCCTTGCGGGCATCCCATTCGAACCGGAGTGAATTCATATGTACATTGTAATTACGATTTCGGGGAAGTTCAACCGATGCTTTTCAACGTGCGAATAGCCAGCTCTAAATACAAAAAGCCCCGTTATTGCTAACGAGGGCTTTGCTTTTTGGCGGCCCGGGGCGGAATCGAACCGGGCTGAGGATGTCTGATCCGGCGGTTCAAGCCTTGCCGATCAGCTTGAGCTTTGTGGAGTGTGATCTTTTGTCGCTTTTGGTGTCAAATGCTCAATGACGCCATTACGACTGATAACCACAGCGGTTCCTGTAGCAGCCGCCAATTCGCGCGCGCGTTGTGCAGCTCTTTGCAAGGCTGCCCGAGACAGACGCAGGTCTCGATCATTTGACTCCTCAATGGGGCGCTTGTTCATGATCGGTTGCTCCAGTCAATTAGCACTGGCTCCGGGCCAGCGTTGTCGTATAAGGCCCAAGCGTCTACGCGGGGCGCATAGAGTTTTTCAAAATTCTCCTTGCCAGCCGCAAAGCGCCGCCGAATCACCGCCTCCGGAATATTATGCCCGCCTTGTTTGACTCTCTGTGCTACGCGGGCGATAGCTTCGTCAGCACTGGCCAGTTGCAGGAAAATGATCTTTACCCGGTATCCTGCCGCTTGCCATTTCTCAATCAATCGTAGATACCCCCGGCCCGAAAGCGTGGTCTCAAAGGCGAAACTCGTGCGTGCGACAAAATGATTTGAAAGCTCTTCCAGCATTAGGCGCCCTGCACGCACGGCAGCATTTTCCGGCGCAAAAGGTGCGATTCCCGCGGCAATCAGGTCAGCATTGACGAAAACAGGGCAATCCGCTTCGTGCGGGAGGAATTCGCGTGCAAAGGTGGTTTTCCCTGCCCCATTAGGACCTGCGATGATGATAACCCTAGGCGCATCTTCCATGTTCAACACTCCATCGTGCGACGCTTGAGGGGGGCTGAGCAATGGCGCGCGGGAACGCGTGGCCGCATGCTCCAGAAACGAAAACGCCAAGCGTTCAAAGCTTGGCGCATTATGACAATGTTCTTGGTGGCCCGGGGCGGAATCGAACCACCGACACAAGGATTTTCAATCCTCTGCTCTACCAACTGAGCTACCAGGCCAAGAGGCGGGAGTATAGCAAAACATTCCACGCCTGAAAAGCTGCTGCGCTGCGAGGCTATAATCCCCTGATCGACTGAACCAAGTTCAACTATGAGAAATGACTGGGATATCTGCGTAATCGGCGGCGGCGCTGTCGGCAAGGCCAGCGCACTGGCGCTGGCCCGAGAGGGCTATCGGGTCGCGCTGCTCTCGCCCGAGGGCGAAAGTGCCGCTTTTGCTGGCGGAAGCGACGCACCGTGGGACCTGAGGGTTTATGCGCTGAATCACGTCGCCCACCGGCTGTTGTCGTCGCTGAAGGTCTGGGACGCGATGGACGCTACCCGCATTGCGCCAGTCGATGCGATGTCGGTGCATGGCGATGACGCCACGCGTGGGCATTTGGGCTTTGATGCGTATGGCGCGCGTGTTGGCGCGCTCGCGTGGATCATTGAGGATGGCAACCTCAATCATGCGCTTGACAGCGCGCTGCGTTTTGCAAACGGTGTGACGCTGCTCAGCGGCCGCGCGGTCGCGCTCAAGCGTAATGATCGGCATGCAGAGATCACGCTCGACAATGGCAGTAAGATCTATGCATCGCTGGTGCTGGGTGCGGATGGCGCGAATTCTTGGGTACGTGCGCAGGCCGACATCGGGATGGACTATCGTTCGTACCATCAGCGGGCTGTCGTAGCTAATTTCTCATGTACCAACCCCCATCATGGCGTAGCCAGCCAGTGGTTCCTCGGATCCGAGGGCATTGTTGCCTTGCTGCCGCTACCGGGTAATCGGGTATCGCTCGTTTGGTCTGCGCCGGACACGCTGGCCGACCGACTATTGGCTGAGCCCGCCGAGCGCATCGCTGAACGCCTATCAGCGCTTCCCGGTCAGACACTGGGAGCATTCAGCATCTTGCCGCCTGCCACACCGCGCGCATTTCCGCTAAGGCTCATACGTTCGCATGCGCTGATGGCGCATCGGGTCGCGCTGCTGGGCGATGCGGCCCATGTGGTGCATCCGCTCGCCGGACAAGGAATGAACCTCGGTTTCGCTGATATCGATGCTTTGCTGGCGGCGCTGAGGGAGCAAGGCCGCGACGCGGACTGCGGTGATGATCGCCTGCTCGCACGTTACTCTCGTTTGCGCAAGGAAGATGTGCTGCTGATGCAGCTCACCACCGATGGCTTGCAAAGCTTATTCTCTTCTCAACTGCTGCCCGTCAAAGTACTCCGCAATGCGGGCATGAGCTTGCTGGACAAGCTGCCTTTTATCAAACAACGGCTAGTGTCGCATGCGCTGGGCCGTTCGCATCACTCATCTGCCAACGAAAGAACCTGATGACACTCATGAATTCATTCAAACGCATCCTTGTCGTCACCATGCTGCTGCCCACGCTTACGGCATCGGCCCAAGGAGTGGAAGACAAGATCAAGAAGCTGCTGCAGCAAAGGCTAGGCGAAGGCACGCAGGTGGAGTCTGTCACCAAAACGCCTTACAACGGTATGTATGAAGTCCGAGTTGGCAATGAGATCATTTATTCCGACGCGGAGGCTAAATACGTATTTATCGGTCGCATACTCGAAACCGAGACCTCGCGCGATCTGACGCAAGCACGGCTGGATGAGATCAACCGCATTCGGTTTACTGATTTGCCGCTGGATCTGGCGGTCAAGAGTGTGAAGGGTACTGGCAAGCGCGTGATCGCCGTGTTCGAAGATCCGAACTGCGGCTACTGCAAGCGCTTCCGCAAGACACTGGCCGATACCAAGGATGTCACGGTCTACACGTTTTTATATCCTATCCTGAGCGACGATTCACGTACCAAAGTAAAAAACGTCATGTGCTCGTCCGACAAAGCCAAAGCGTGGGATGACTGGATGGTGAATGGCAAAACGCCGACAGCAGCGCCCGAATCCTGCAACCCGAATGCCTCTGTCGACAAGGTCGTGGAGCTGGGCAAGAAGCTGAAAGTTACCGGCACTCCGACGATTTTTTTTACTGATGGTTCTCGCGTGCCGGGCGCCATTGATACAAAGGCGCTGGAATCACGGCTAGCCTCGATAAAATAATCAAGCGAAGCTGGCATCTTAGTTGGGTAGATTTATCCCATAATCAAAAAAACACGAGGAGATTGTATGTTCAAGGCCATTCTGCTGAACAAAAACGAAGACGGCAGTACTCGTGCTGAACTGACTCAGCTGGACGATGCGCAGCTGCCTGCTGATGGTGATGTCACTGTCGCGGTTGAGTACTCGACGATCAACTACAAAGATGGCCTGGCCATTACCGGCAAATCGCCGGTAGTGCGTAAATGGCCGATGGTGCCCGGTATCGATGGCGCAGGCGAGGTGATTGCATCCAGCCATCCGTCGTGGAAGGCGGGCGATCGTGTGGTGCTCAATGGCTGGGGTGTAGGCGAGGTGCACATGGGCTGTCTGGCCGAGCGTGCGAAGCTAAAAGGCGACTGGTTGATACCGCTGCCGCACGATATGTCAACGCGCACCGCCATGGCGATTGGCACCGCAGGCTACACCGCGATGCTATGCGCGATGGCGCTCGCCGAGTGCGGCGTCAAGCCGGAGCATGGCGAGGTATTGGTCACGGGCGCGTCGGGCGGCGTGGGCAGTGTCGCGGTGGCGATTCTGGCGGCGCGTGGCTACAAAGTCGTGGCCTCTACCGGCAAGCTGGCCGAGGCAGATTATCTGAAGTCGCTGGGCGCGGCCGAGGTCATTGACCGTGCGGAGCTTTCCGCACCGGGTAAGCCGATGCAAAAAGAGCGCTGGGCGGGTGTGGTCGATTCTGTCGGTTCGCACACGCTGGTGAATGCGATCGCACAATGCCGCTATGGGGCGACGGTCGCTGCCTGTGGTCTGGCGCAAGGCATGGATTTGCCGGCGACAGTCGCGCCGTTCATTCTGCGTGGTGTAAAGCTGATCGGCGTAGACAGCGTGATGGCGCCACGTGAGCGCCGGCTGGACGCTTGGTCGAATCTGGCAAGTGAGCTCAAGCCGCACACACTGGAAAAAATCACCCAAGAAATCACGCTCGCGCAGTCGCTCGACTGGGCGCCGAAGATTCTCGCCGGTGCTGTCAAAGGGCGCTTGGTTGTGAATGTGAGAGCCTGATGGCCGCTCGCCGCGAATCGGTGCAGTACCGGATCTCCCCTGTCGATCCGGCGCTGCATCTGTTTGACATCACGCTAACGATTGCAAAGCCCGCTATCAACGGACAGCTCGTCTCGCTGCCTGCATGGATTCCCGGCAGCTACATGATCCGTGAGTTCGCGCGCAATATCGTCAGCATCAGCGCCCGCTGCGACGGCCGCAAGCTGCGGCTGACAAAACTCGACAAGCACAGCTGGCAAGCCGCACCGTGCAAGGGTGAGCTGCAGATTCAGTATCAAGTCTATGCGTGGGATTTGTCGGTACGTGCCGCGCACCTCGACCAGACGCATGGATTTTTCAACGGCACCAGCGTGTTCCTGAAAGTACATGGCAAGGAATCGCTGCCACACATCGTGGATATTCAGCCGCCAGAAGGTGATGTCTATGCCGCATGGCGCATCGCCACCTCGCTGCCCGAGCACAAGGCACGCCGCCATCGATTCGGTACGTATATCGCCAGCGACTATGACGAGCTGATCGATCATCCGGTCGAAATGGGCGAGTTCGAGCTGATCCGCTTTGATGCGCATGGTGTGCCGCATGAGATGGCGATCACTGGACGCGTTCCCAAACTGGACAAGGTGCGGCTTGCAGCAGACTTGAAAAAAATCTGCGAGGCACAGATCGCATTTTTCGAGCCTGCATCAAAAGCGGCGCCCATGAATCGCTATGTGTTCCTCACGCTGGCAGTGGGTGATGGCTACGGTGGGTTAGAGCATCGCGCTTCAACCGCGCTGATTTGCGCGCGCAATGATCTGCCCGTGATCGGTCAGATAGAGATGAGCGATGCGTATCGTGGCTTTCTCGGTCTGTGCAGTCATGAGTATTTTCATACCTGGAATGTCAAGCGCATCAAACCGGCAGTATTCGCGCCTTACGATCTGAGCCAGGAAAATTACACCCCACTGCTCTGGCTGTTCGAGGGCTTCACCAGTTATTACGATGATCTGATGCTGCTGCGCGCGGGCGTGATCGACAGCGGCGCTTATCTGAAGCTGATCGAAAAGACTATCAATAACGTGCAGCGTGGTAGCGGCCGACTGAAGCAGAGCGTGGCCGAATCCAGCTTCGATGCCTGGACCAAGTCCGGCGCGATACTCAGGGGCGTCGTTCGCTGGATGATGTGATGCGCGCGCTGTGGCGGCGCTACGGTCGCGATTTTTATTCCGCCAAGGGCGGGCGCGGCGTTAGTGAACAAGATGTCGAATCCTTGTTCGACGAGATCACCGGTCTGAAGCTGACATCGGTCTTTGATCTGGCGGTGCGCGGCACGCGCGATCTGCCGCTGGCCGATACTTTTGCTGCGATGGGCATCGACATGGCCGACCGTCGCAAGGCGGTAGCGCCCTCGATGGCCGTGCGGACTCAGCGCGACGGCAGTCATTGCAAGCTGGGTGCAGTCCATGAAGGCGGTGCGGCGCACAAGGCAGGCCTGTCGGCGGGGGATGTGCTGGTGGCGATTGATGGCTTGCGCGTCACCTGGGGCAATCTCGATGGCTTGCTGCAGCGATATCGCGCCGGCGACGCAATCGCTGTGCATGCTTTCCGTCGGGACGAGCTGATGCGGTTTGATCTGACGCTGGAGTCCGACGCCACGCCACTGGTCACGCTGGAGCCGCGCGAGAAGCCGGTTGCGGCGATGAAGTTGCGCAAAGCCTGGCTGAAAAGCCAAAAATAACCCGTAAAAATCATCCTAGAGTCTCATTCCACACAGGAGAAAACCATGACCCAGCGCCTGCTCCATCGTCTGGCATTGGCCGCCAGCCTTTCTGCGTGTCTCGTCGCCACGGTACCGTCGCTGGGCGCAGCCGATTTGCCGGCAGCGTCGCCACAGTCGCAGGGGTTGTCAGCGGAGCGTCTGGGTCGTGTGCGTTCGCTGTTCCAGGCAGAAATCGATGCCGGTCGCATGCCGGGGGTTGTGGTACTGCTCGCGCGCAAGGGCAAGATCGTGCAGGCGGATGCGCTGGGTTTTCAAGACAAGGCGTCTGGCAAACCCATGAAGCGCGACGCGATCTTTCGCGCGTATTCAATGACCAAGCCGCTGGTGTCCGTGCTGACGATGATGCTGGTCGAGGAAGGCAAGCTGCAGCTAACGGACCCGGTGTCGAAATTTTTCCCGGCGATGGCGAACATGAAGGTGCTGTCGAATTCGGCCGATGGCAACAGCGAGCGTGTGGCAGCAGCAAAACCGATCACGATCCATGACCTGCTGCGTCATACGTCGGGCATCAGCTACGCAGAGTTCAGCCGCTTCCCGGCGATCAAGGGACCGTATCTGGAGGCGGGCCTGTTTTCAAATGAGGTACAGGGCCAGTGGATCATGCTGACACCCGAGCAGCAGGTCGAGGCGCTGGCGAAAGCGCCGCTGCTTTGGCAGCCTGGTACGACCTGGGAATACAGCTTGTCCACCGATTTGCTGGGTCGGGTGCTGGAAGCGATCGCCCAAAAATCACTGGGCGAGCTGATGGATGAAAAACTCCTCAAGCCCTTGGGCATGAAAGACACCAGCTTTGTGGTGCCGGCCTCCAAAGCGTCGCGCATTGCCGAGCCTTTTCGCATCGATCCGCTGACAGGCCAGCCGTACTACCTCGTGCTTGATGTCACGCGCACGATGGGCAATGATTCCGGTGGTGCGGGCATGTCGACCACGGCGGACGACTACCTGCGCTTTTGCCAGATGATGCTGAATGGCGGCACACTCGATGGTCGCCGCTATCTCTCGCGCTCCACCGTGGCGCTGATGACCTCCGATCACCTGGGCTCGAAGATCGCCACGCCGGTGCAACCCGGTGAGGTGCTGATGGGCGTGCAAGGTTATACCTTCGGGCTGGGCTTCATGGTGCGTCAAGGCGCGGGCATCGCCGGCGTCCATGGTTCCGAGGGCGACTACGCATGGGGCGGCTATGGCGGCACCTTTTTCTGGATTGATCCCAAAGAGCAGCTGATCGGACTGATGATGGCGCAGACGCCGGGTGCGTCGCGGCAGTATTACCGTCGAATGATCAAGACACTCGTCTATCAGGCGCTGGACTGATCCTCACGTTGGTCGCTGAAAGTCGCATCGGCCACAGCGGCGCCTGATTCACGCAAGCAGGTGCGAGATCAGCGCATCGAACTCGGCGTCATCAACATGCTGATTGTCGAAGCGACGCAGCGCGGGGTGCGCTGGCGGCTCAACTCGGCGCTTCAGATATTCATCCCAATGCGCAAGCTTCCACGCATCGCGCGGATCATTGCGCTTTTCTATGCGGCGCTTGGCTTCTTCAGTGGAGAGGTCGATCCACGCGATCCGGCATACGGTGCCGGCAGGCATGCCAAGCTGCACCAGATCAAAGAACTTCCCCGCCATGAGCTCACGCGTGAACGGACCCACGAGCAGAACTTGCGATCCGAGTTCAAGATTCTCGCGCGTGATGTCGAGCAGGCCCGCGTATTCGCGGTCGCGCAAATTCTGCAAGTAGGTGGGGCTGTCGCGGTCGGCCGGATTGCCGGTCAGGAGCCCCATCACGTGTGAACTGAACGCGCCATAGGCCGTGTCTTTGTCGAGGAAGAAGAAATCCTTGCCGCCGCGCGCTGCAAGCACAGGCATAGCCCGCTTGGCGAGCGTGGTCTTGCCGGTACCCGCATGGCCGGCAAAAAGCAGTAATCGGGCGGTAGTCATTGAGAGTGTTTCCAAATTAGCAGTAATGACAACTTTGTTAGGCAAAGTAGTGTTAAGACATCAAAACTTGTATCATGCAACATCGCAGCGTCATTGGCGGTATCGAGCAGGTATTTCTTTTCAACCCAAGACGATAAAGACACTATGGCTGATACCAACCCTCCCGGTTCCTTGTTTGTCGGAGATGGCGTGTTCATGCAGGGCACAATGACCGTGCCCGGCGTGGCCAGCGTCGATGGCAAATTGCAAGGCCAGCTCACGGCAGATGTGATTGCCATTCAGACTAATGGCTCCGTCGATGGCAAGACCACGGCCAATCACATCAAGGTTGCCGGCTCCCTGACCGACACCACCGTCGCGAACCGGACATTGGTGGTCGAATCCTCCGGCATGATTGCCGGCTCCATTACTTATGCCGAGATGGAGATCAAAAAAGGCGGCTCGCTTCAGGGCAGTATTCACAAGATCGGCAAGGCCATGCCGAGCTTCGAATCGGCACCCCCATCGACACCCCGTGACATACCCGCCGCTGCTCCGGCCGCTGAAACCCCGGCGGCAGATCAATCAGAAGAGAACACCTGATCTGTCGATCTGACGCAGGTAGCGCGCAGGCCGCCACGCCGGCGGCTCGGCGCGTGGTTGCTGTCATATGCTTGCTTTCGTGTGGTGGTTCTTCGGGGAGCGGCTTTTTCTTGAAATCCGGGAAATTTTGATCTGGTTACAGGTTTTCTGTTGGAGGCAGTGCGTTAATCCCTTGACCTGCACTGACTTCCGAGGAGGGTCCTGATGAACAAAGCCATTATCAAATTGCTAGCAACCGCGACGCTGTTCGCAGGCAGCATGCTCGCCCCTCCCTCAACCACTGCGGCAGACCTGAAGGCGGGGCAAAAAGCCTTTGATGCCAACTCATGCAGCAGTTGCCATGAGCTAAGCGCCAGTACCATCGGGCCGTCGCTAAAAGACATCGCCCGACGTTACAAAGGCCAACCGGTGGAACGTGAGCTGGCGCAGCGCATACGGGCTGGCAGCGCAGGACGCTGGGGCGGTGTGCCACATCCTGCCTACGAGGGGCTTGATGAAGCAGATGCTTTGATCATCGCAACATGGATACTGGGCGGCGCGCCCAGGTGATTTTCTGGAGAACAAACCTAATGAAAAAAACCTTGTTGGCAATCAGTTTGCTGATGAGTCTCTGCTCAGCGGCCCATGCCGAATGGGTGAAAGTGTTCGAGAACATCCGTGGCACCTTTTTTTACATGGACCCGGCAACGGTTGAGAACCATGGCCGACTGCGGCGCGTGTGGGAGATGCAGACGTATCGCAACGCATCGCCCGAGGGCATGCTGTCGATGAAGCTGCACAAGGAATACGATTGCATGGATGAGAAGGGTCGTTTCACCAGCTATGTGGCCTATACAGGCCCCCGGCTGACTGGCGAAATGATGGGAACGGTCAACACGCCCAGCGACTGGCAGAGCGTGAATCGCAACCCAGCGGGCAAGGGCGTGTTTCGTATTGTTTGCGCAGACTACAAGAAATAAGCCAGACTGATCAATCCGGCGCCCCCCGCCTTGCAATCACGCGTCGGCGCGTGACTACTGCGGGCACATCGCCTCTGCCATGATGCGGCGGCGGATTTCCGGATTGCTTTCTTTTGACAGTTGTTCCATCAGCGTCACCATGCGCTCGCCCTGAGCCTTCATCGTCGGTATCTCTGACATGGATGGCGTCTCACCTGTCTTGGCGGGCGGCGCCGCAGCGGGCTTTTCCTCATTGTCTGCCGCCACCGCGCCGAGGCTGGGGCCAAGGCTCAGTGCGGCGATGAGAATGAATGTCTTTTTCATTTCAAGCTCCCCATCAACGGGCTGAACTTCATTATAGGCGCAGATCATCAGGCATAACATCAGGCATATAATCCCGCAGCATCCTGCCCCTGCGTGTCAATGAAACAGCGTCTCAACGATCAGATCAAACTCACGTTCTACCTGTGTCTTTTGACCGCAGGCGTGGTCGCGCTGTTTCTAAGAGACGCGCCAGCCGCCGCTGGCGCACTGCCATGGGTCTATCAGTTCAGCATCGCAGGCTACTACGGCAGCTTGCTGATCATTATCAGTCTGCTGTTGTCACCGCTGAATCTGCTCGGTCCGCTGCGCTGGCTTTTGCCGGTGCTGGGATGGATCTGGCTGATGTATCTCGTCATCGATCTGGCGGTCTTCAATCTATATCGCTTTCATCTCGACTGGCTGATGGTGCGCATGTTCGTGTTCGATTTTCGAGGCATGGGTATCCCGCCATTCGTGCTTGTGCTGGCAGGCAGCATCGCCTTACTGATGCTGGCTTTGCTTCTGTGGCTATATGCTGCACGTCGCGCGGGTACGTCGCGCCATCTGCCTTGGTTTGCCGCGGCGTTGTTGCTAATGCCCGCCGGACTTTCCGCCAATTCGGTCATCAATATCTGGGCAGCCCAATTCACGCGTGAAGAGATCACGGGTTACCGTCCGTACATGCCCTTGTACTATCCGGTAGAGAGCGGAAGCCATGCCCAACGCATCAGCGACTGGTGGCCCGAGATGTTCCCGGCCAGCCACGGCCAGGCCACCAGAGTGGCTGACCAGTCCGCCGGTATTGTCCAGTATCCGCTGCACAGCCCCGAGTGCACGCCATCACAAACCCCTCCTTCGATCCTGATGATTGTCGTCGAGAGCTGGCAGGCGGACAGCCTGACGCCGGAGATCATGCCCCGTCTATCGGCATTCGCCGCGCGCGCGACGCGTTTCGACAAACATTTGTCCAGTGGCGCTGTGACTGTACCCGGGCTGTTTGGGCTGATGTACGGCCTGCATCCGAATTATTTCGAGCTGTTCAAGACCTCGCCTGCGCGTTATCCGAGTGTCTTCACTGAGACCCTGCATCAGCAGGGGTATCAAAGCAGAGTATTCACCTCCAGTAGTCTGGATGGTTTCTCACTGGGCAAACTGTTTTTTGGGCGAGTGCCAGAAAGTCAGATTCATACGGAAAAATCCGATGAGCAGGTCGTAGCAAAATACCTGTCATCGCTACAGAACACCACGGCTGGACCGAGATTTGATTTTCTTTTCCTGACCTCGTCGCATTCACCCTATACCTATCCGGAAGACTATGCGCGCTTCAAGCCACTGCCCACCTTGAAAGGTGGTTTTGCGCTCGACAAGCAGGCCGACAAGGTTCCATACAAAAATGACTATCACAACAGCCTGTTCTATTCCGACGCCCTGCTGGGACGCGTACTGGAAGCAGCGCGAAAATCCGGTGTGCTGGACACTAGCTGGGTGGTGATCACCGGCGACCATGCCGAAGAATTCAACGAGAACGGACTCGGCTATTGGGGGCATGGGAGTAATTTCACGCGTTGGCAGACACAGACACCGCTACTGGTGATGGCACCCGGGCAGTTCGCTGCGCGCCGTGAAACCAAGCTCTCACTACATCAAGACATCGTGCCCACGCTGATGCAAGAAGCCCTGGGCTGTAAATCACCTGCAGAGGCGTACAGCAATGGCATGAACCTTTTCCATTTGCCCCAACAGCGGGGAACACTACTGGCGTCTTATATGATGCAGGCTTACTGGGTTGATGACATCGTGTTCGACAGAACGACCAACCGCAGCTATGACTGGCGTGACATGAAACAAACCCGCACGCTAAGCGATATGGACGCCGTCAGGGGCTTGATGGATGAAGAAAGACGTTTCTTGGTGAGGCGATAAAAAAGCAAAGAAAAACAAAGGAGAAAAACAAAGGGACACTCACTTTGCTTTTCTTCTCAAACAAAGTGAGTGTCCCTTTGCGAGGGGCTTTGCGGGGGAGACCCGTCAATCAAAGATCTCGGCGAGCCAGGATTTGTGCTTGTAATGGCTCTTGTGCGACGCGTAGTCTCGTTCGTGATGCCGAGCTTGATACGTGGCCTGCTGATGATGCTCGCTTCGGTACTGCCCAGCCGGGGCAGCAGCTTGTGCGGGCGCCTGAGTAGCAGCGCGGTCGAGCAGTTTGTCGAGCTCGCCACGATCCAGCCAGACACCCCGACACTGTGGGCAATAGTCGATTTCCACTCCTTGGCGTTCGCTCATGACAAGCAAGGTGTTGACACAGCTTGGACACTTCATCGTTTAAATCCCCATCATCATCTGTTTATTCGTTTGAGCCAATCCCGAACAAGTGCAGCAGGCTGGTAAACAAGTTAAAAAGCGACACGAACAGGCTGACAGTGGCTAGAACGTAATTCGTCTCGCCACCATTCACGATCGCGCTCGTCTCGTACAAGATCAAGCCTGCAGAGATCAGCGCTACGGCGCCTGACACGGCCAGTGCCAGCGCGGGAATCTGAAAGAACATCGCCGCCAGTCCGGCGAGCAGCGCGACCACCATGCCCGCGAAGAGCATGCCACCCATCCATTGGAAGTCGCGGCGTGTGATCAGCACCCAGGCCGACAAGGCAAGGAAGATCGCGCCTGTTGAAGCCAGCGCCATCGCGATCGTCGTCGCGCCACCGGGCAGACTCAGCGTGCGGGACAATAGCGGTCCGAGCGAGTAACCCATAAAACCGGTCAGCGCAAACACCGCCGGAATCGCCCAACCGCTGTTTTTCAGCTTGTGAATGGCAAACAGCAGACCAAAATAGCCCCCAAGCGTCAGGATGAGGCCGGGGCCAGGCAGCGCGAGCGCCGAACTGACTGCGGCAACGCCCGCCGAAAAGATCAGCGTCAAGGACAACAGCCCGTAGGTGTTCCGCAGAACTCGCTGCGCATCCGAGGGCAGTGCTGCCACGGCATCTGCAAGCCCGGCATGACTCATGCCTTGCTGGCTTGGCGTCACAGCGAGTGTTTTGTATCTGTCCAAAGTATCCTCCATCGATTGATATCTATTTCGCAAACTTATCGTCGCGCCGCCTATCGGCAGAACCTGATGATGGGGACGTGAGGATTGTTAAAAAAGCAGAGAATTTCGCATGAACGCTTCGCAAAACTCTGTAGTGCAGCAAGTATTCAGTAGTGATTTATCGTCGGGTGATCAAGTGGTGTTGCGCAGTATGGAGATTGGGGCCGGGGAGGTACCCGGGAGGGCAGTAAACACAGCGGGATTGTGAGGGAGACGGGAAGTTAGTATCCCTTTGTTTTATCCCTTTGTTTCCTCTGAAGAAAAGAAAGAAAGAAGAAAGAAAGGGACACTCACTTTGTTTTTCACCCCTCCAGCACCTCCTCAGTCGACGGCAAGAAGCTGATAACGGCCAGCGTGGCGGCGGAGGTAGCGACCATTGTCCATAAGAATGACGCTAGGCCACCTGACTTCACGATGGGACCGATCAGCCAGACTGCGACTGAGCTAGCGCCGAATGACACGGCGAAGCGTGCACCAGAAATCCTGCTGCGCATGGAATCGTCTACATACTTCACGATCATCGCATCGGTAAAAGGGATGGCGGCGAAAATCGCGCACATGAAGGCGATTTGGGCGAGATAGAACATCCACCCTTGAGTCTGGGTAGCGACCAACAGGGTCAGTAGTTGAATCCCCAACACGATCAAGTAGAGTTTTTTCAAGGGCATGCGGTCGAGCAGGTGTCCTATGACGAGCTGGCTGAATGAAGCCAGCACGTACACGCCGGCGAGTAGCATGCCGATTGCGGCGGGATCATGGATCAAGCCACTCAGCCGGTCTGCCAGTACCTCGCCATTGCTGTTGGTCGAAAAATTAAATAGCAGGCTGCCTGTTGTTGCCGCAAGCGTCATGACAAAAAAAAGCGTCGACTGCTGGTGGTGCGGGGCGACCGAGCCAGCGCGGGTTTTTTTTGAGGGCGCGATATCGTCGCCGCGAGTCGCCCACCAAAACAAGAGCCCAAGCGCGATGCTCAGGCAACCCGGCCACCAGAATGCGGCGCGCCAGCCACTGAGCGTGACCAGCCAGCCGGTAAGCACGGCGGCGACGGCAATGCCCAGATTACCCATGAGACCATTGAATCCAATCGCCCTTCCCGGCTTGTCGGTGAACTGCATGAGCATGGGTATGCCGACTGGGTGATAAATCGACGCGAAGCAACCCATCACGGCCAGCAGCATGGCCAGCTGTATGGGGGTCTGTGCCTGACTGACCAGCAGCGATGAGACGCCGATACCAATGAAAAATACGCTCATCATCTTGCGCCGTCCCCACAGGTCGCCCAGCCTGCCCGCTGGTAACGAACCGACACCAAAGAAAAAGAACGCGGCCGCGCCATAGGGCATCAGATCTTCCCAGCGTTGCATGCCCATGTCCGTGGCGATGCTGCCAACGGCCGTCGCAAAGATCAGCAGGAACATATGGTCCAGCGCATGCGCCAGATTCAGCAACAGGGATATGCCGGGTTTATTCATCTCGCGATGGCATCGCCGCTGACATGGTGGCTGCCAACGCGTGCTGATCGCGCCGCGCCAGCTCGTTGACGGCGTTATGAATATCGCGGCTCTCGCGGTTCTGGCTCAGCTTGCGCTTACCCTCGAGACGAGTGATCTCGATCTCGATGCCGACGACCTTGCTGACCATGTCATCCATGTAGTCCTTCGGTGCGTCGCCCATTTTCCAGGGTCGGGGTTCGGTGGCTTCGTGGTACCTGCCGGTGTGTCTCGTGCTTGCTCGGGTACCAGTTGGGCGAGATATAGCCTTCCACGCCCCTGAACACCACCATCACCTCTGCGCCCGCAGGAAAATCCGTCCACAGCGGATTGGCTCGGGCGATATGCGCGAGCAGTGTGCCCTGCGAGCCTTTGTCGGGATCGAATTCAAAAGGAATGTGATTGGCATCAAGGCCGCTGCCCGAGTGCGTCACCAACACGCCCAGCGGATGCTCGCGGATGATGCGATGCAGTTCCTCAGGGCGGGTCTCGGCAAAATGCGGTGGCAGGTACATGGATTGTCCGGTGAGTGCTGTGGTTATCGCTGAGTTTATTGTAGGCGGCCCGCGTCCTCTGGCGGCAGGGATCGCGGCTTGTCCGGATTTTATCCGGTACGTCGCTGTAGATGGGATAGAGTCATGGGTGGCAATGTCGCCGCGCTCTGAATCTCCCCAGCACATGCAACGCCTCGTGCTCGCTCTGTTCTTCATGTACTGGCCGCTGGCACCCTTGACGGCCGTGGCCGAGCCCATGACGGTGACCTGCCAAGCCGAGTACGGTCTGACCACGGAGACACTCCATCTACCCGCGAGCGCCGACGTCTTCGTTTTCCAGTCAGTGAGTCTGGGTGAGCGCTTCCTGTTCAAGGCGCAGCTGCTGCAAGAGCGGGCCAAGCTCAAGACCTATGTCTATGAGCTGAGGTCGCATTCACCGACATTGATTCACGCCAGTGAGCATATTCTCTCGCCACAAGGCTGCGCGACACTTCCCGCCAGCCTGGGACTAAACAAGGTGTATTCATCTGACCTTGAGCGCGAAATGTTTTTTCAGTGTTTTGTGAGCTGCGAGTAGATTATGAGGACCGCTTTTCATTGGCTTGCGTGGCCACTAGCGCTACTGTTCATCTCGTCGTCGAGAAAGATCCGTTCCGACATTTTGCCAATGAGCTGCGCCATGCCGATCTGACCATCGGCAATCTCGAGTGCGTGATCTCTGCCAAGGGCAAGCCTATCGACAAACCCTACACCTTCAGGGCACCCAAGCAGGCGCTGCCGCTGCTAAAGAAATACTTCAGCGCAGTGTCGGTGGCGAATAATCACACGGGAGACTTTGGCAAAGCCGCCTTTGTCGACATGCTGAACTCGCTGGATCAACAGTCGATCCCCTATTTCGGTGGTGGTCGCCATTTGCGCGAGGCGCACCAGCCCTTCATTCGCGAGATCAAGGGCAAGCGAATTGGTATTTTGGGCTACAACGGTTTTTTTCCCAGAAGCTTTGAAGCCTTGGACCATGTGCCCGGCAGTGCATGGCTCGATGAAGACTTTGTGATTCAAGGCATACGGCAAGCGAAACACCAGCTACACGTGGATTTTCTGGTCGTATATCCGCACTGGGGCTGGGAATATCAAAAGCTGGCCTCGGCGCGGCAAAGAGCGATGGCGCGGATCATGATCGACAACGGCGCCGATGCGGTAGTCGGCGGGCATCCTCATGTGACTCAGGATATCGAAGTCTACAAAGGCAAGCCGATTTTCTACAGCCTGGGTAACTTTGTGTTTGATGGTTTCAGTGACGACGATACGCGCACCGGCTGGCTGCTGCGCATCACGCTGGCCAGCGATGGATCGATGGATTGGCGCGTACGCGAAGCGAAGATCGATACTCTGGGTGTGCCGCGGCCGGGTCGCATGCTGCGCGCTGATCATTTCTCCGACGCTGATCCGGTGCTACACCGCTTCAGCACCTCAGCGCTTCGGGCTGATTATTTTTTTATTAACTCTCGACGGTAAAGCGGTCGATTGACGAGGTTTACATCGATTTCCGAGCAATTCTTATTGGCTTTTCACTGTTTAATCGCGCTCCGCTTTACCCGATTGCGTTAAATGGGCTAGTCTTTCGGTCAAGTTAAGGTCGGGAGCCGCATCATGTATGTGCTATCCGTTGAAGACATCGATTTGATGATCGCGCTGGTCAATAATGACAAATTGCCCAGCGAGTTCGTCCGCCATGAAAAGCAGATGGATAAGCTGATCCGCATGGGCATCCTGCGCCCGGGCGGCGGCGTGCTCGCGCTGACTGAACTGGGTTACAAGACTGCGAACGCGCTGATGGGTCGATGCCTGGGCTCGAATGTTGATGGTCCGCCGCAACCGGCCGCCACCCAGACCGCAGAGGCTGTCGCCAACCCCGAGACCGATGCTCCCGTTGGAGAGTCTGCCGGGACTCAGGACGCAGCCGGTGAATCCGGCGCTGACGCAGATGCCGCAGCAGAGCCTGCGTAAACATCCCGCCGCCTTGACGCTGCACGCTGAATTGAAGCATCGCCCCCTGCCTCTGATTCTCTCGCCGCTGCGTTCTCTGATCTCCCATCACCTCATCGGCCTGCTGCTGGCGACGCTTGTCGCACCCGCGAGCGCCGATGCCCTGCTACGCAATCTGGAAATCGCACAGTGCGCTGATGGCGAGCTTGCCACCTGGGGCGATGGTCAGGACCGTATGGCTGCCGCCGGTGCATTCACCTTCAGTTATCGCCATGCGGGCGCGCCCAGCTGGTTCAAGGAGCCGCAGGTACTGAGCCTGCTGCAAAAATCAGCGGCCGAGTGGTCTCGTTGCGGCATACCCGCGCAAGTCATGGTGGCGGCGCCGAGCTTGCAATCAAGCCGCGGCAATGTCGTCGTACAGTGGGATGCAGCAGGAAGTGGCGGGCATTTCGGGCTGGCGAATCTGGGCAACCACCAGTTATCGCTTGGTGCGCAAGCCTTTCATCTACTGAACCAGCGCAATCCCGCGCACAATGCGCTCGACACCTTGCAAATGGTGCTGTCGCACGAGATGGGTCATTTCTACGGCTTGATGGCACATTCTCGTCGCTGCGTGGATGTGCTGTCGTACTACCACGACGGCAAGGGTGGGCAGTGCTTCACGCGCAACCCGGGGCTGCTGAAAGCCTTCCCCGAGTATCGATCGTCACTACCTACGGCATGCGACATTCAGCGCTGCCGCATTCTCAATCGCATCCCCTGATCCTGGTCACGACAGCACGGTCTGTGCGGCGTAGGTGTAGAGCGGTATGCCGATCAATATGTTCAGCGGGAAGGTGATGCCCAACGCAAGGCCCAGATACATGGAGGGATTCGCCTCCGGTATCGCGTACCGCAGCACGGCAGGCACGACGATGTACGACGCACTGGCCGAGAGCACCATCAACAGCGTCGCATCCGGTACCGGCAAGCCAAGCGCAGCAGAAAGCAGCAGCGCAATACTGGCATGCACGAGAGGCGCTAGCGCGGCATAAGCAATCAGCACTGGCGACTTGTCACGTACCGAGCCGAGGCTCTTGGCCACGGTCAGACCCATGTCGAGCAGGAAGAAGGCGAGCATGCCTTTGAACAGGTCGAAGGAGAAAGGATGCATCATCGCCTTGCCTGCCTCCCCGCTCATGTAGCCGATCAGCAGCGATGCAATCAGCAACATATGCACACCGTTGGTGAGCGATTCGTGCAAAATCTTGCCGACTGAGGCACCGTGCCCACCACTCATCACGGCGACGCCTGATCCGCTCACTGCGACGCTCGCGACTTGCTGCTGTCTGAGCATGTTGGCCAGTGTGACCGCGACGATCACTGCCGGTGATTCCATCAGCACCATCGCCACGGCCATATGACCGCCGGGCGCAAGACCTTTACCATCAAGATACTGCATCGCTGCGACGAAGGTGACCGCACTGACCGAGCCGTACGATGCCGCCACCGCAGCGGCGTCAAAGCGCGAGACACGTGTCTTCAGAAAACTGTAGCCGAGCACGGGCACCAGAAATGCCATCGTCAGCGCCGCACCGAGACTCAACGCGATTGATGGCTCCAGCCCCGAGGCGGCGAGCGCAAAGCCACCTTTAAGGCCAATGGCCATCAGCAGGTAGAGCGAGAGAAATTTGGCGATAGGTTGCGGCACTTCGAGGTCGGATTTCAACAGGCCGGCCACGACACCAAAAACAAAGAAAAGAATCGCTGGATCGAGAAAATTTTGCATTGATATGTACTCCTGAAACGCGGATCTTACTCTTCTAGCCTTATCAGGTATAATCGATTTTTAAAACACTATCCATAGATTTAAATCTATGACCATGAATGTCACCTTCCGCCAGCTGAGGCTATTTCTCGCGCTGGCCGACACAGGGAGCGTCAGCGCAGCGGCCAGGCTGCTGCATGTGACGCAGCCGACTGCCTCCATGCAGCTGCGCGAGATTGCCGACTCCGCGGGCCTGCCGCTGTATGAGGTGATCTCGCGCCGTGTCCACCTGACGGAGGCGGGCAAAGAGCTGGCCCGTACTGCGCGCGCGATTGCGGGCGAGTGGGAACTCTTCGGGCAGAAAATCGATGCGATGAAAGGACTGACGCGTGGACGGCTGCGGGTGGCCGTGGTCAGCACAGCCAAATACTTCGTGCCACGACTGTTGGGAAGTTTTTGCGCCGCGCATCCGGAAATTGAAATCTCACTGGAGGTGCTGAACCGGGACGGCGTAGTGCAGCGACTGAGAGACAATCTCGATGATCTATACATCATGTCCATGCCGCCTACCGACATCGATCTGGAAGATCAGGTGTTCATGCCCAACCCGCTGCTGATGATCGCACCGCTGTCGCATCCGCTGGCGCACCGAAAAAAAATCACGGTTCAGCAGCTTTCAACGGAGCGTTTTATTCTGCGCGAACGAGGTTCGGGAACACGCATGGCGGTCGATGCACAGTTCAGGAAACTACGCTTCTCGCCACTGCTCAGGCTTGAGCTCGGCAGCAACGAGGCCATCAAGCAAGCCGTCGCTGGCGGTCTCGGTATTTCGGTGGTCTCGCGCCATGCGCTCTATGAGCGACTGGAAGATGATGATGTCGCGGTGCTCGATGCAGAAGGATTTCCGATAGCCTCGCAATGGCACGTGGTGTACCCGAAAGGCAAGCAACTGTCACCGATTGCCCGCGTGTTCAATACCCACTTGCTGGAACAGTCGCAGCGCTGGTCCGACAGAGCCGGTCGGGTTACCAAAAGCAAAGGCAAAGCGGCCGCCTCGCCTCGCAGTACGTCACGCCGGCGCTAAAGCCGGCAGCGCTACGACGGGCGGCGCCACGTCATTCGCGCAGATCAGCCCGTTCCAGCGCCTGTCGTGCGTACCAGCCTAGACGGCCTTCCGGATCCATGCGCCGAATGTCGTCGAGCGCCGTGCGCAGCAACTCATTCTCTTGCTGCAGCTGATAGACGCGATTGCGAAGGTTGCTCGCGTCCAGCCATGAACCCATGGCACTTACAAGGCGGGCGATCAGGTAACTCCAGTTGGGCATGGCCGTT
>RGFZ01000005.1 GCA_010024875.1 Oxalobacteraceae bacterium
GCCAAGGCCGCAGCCGATGCTGAAGCAAAGCAGCGGGCAGAAGCGCAAGCGGCGTTGATGCCCAGCGAGAGCGAAATCGCTGAGGCCAAAGCGCAGGCAGAGGCCGATTACAAAGCTTGGCAGGAGATGAAGGCCAGAGAGCGTCAGCGGCGTCAGCCGGTGATTATTCTGGATGGCGATGCTCCTGATTTCATGGCAGCGAATGAAGACAGTATCCGAGCTCAAGAAGCCTACCTTGAGCGTGAGGGGCGGAATCGCCGTGATGCGGCCGGAGGCAAGCGCTCTAAGAAACGCAGAGCTGGGGAGCCTGCAGTTGACTCATCGCCGACGTCTGCGCCAGAGGGTACTCACGGCAGCGCTCAGTAGAGTCCTTATCAAGCCCGGTCGGTTCAGGGTTACCCAGGTGAACCTGCGGCCCTTGCTTGGCCTATGCACCAGTGAATAAGCCTTTGGCCATGAGAGAGATCAGTGAAGACAGACTGATTGCAGAAGAACTCGAGATGCTCGTCTCGGCGGCTTCCGTGGAAGAATTGCATCTTATCGCGGTAAACGCGATGGCGTCGCTGATCGGTGCCGAGCAAGCCGTGCTGTGGATGGCTGGAGGCTTGGGTAAGCCACGGGTGATGGCAATCTCTGGGCTGTCGTCTGTCGAACGTAATATCGATTTCACGCACTGGTTCGAATCTGCTGCTCAGGTGTTCGGAACGTTGGCAGATACCGATATGGTCATCGAGGCCGTTCCCGAGGAATTTGACAATCCTCGCCTGCAATCGGAGCGTTCCATTTACTTGCTGGAAGATGCGCTGCATGCCAAGCTCGTGACGAGAGACCGCGAGCTCCTGGGTGGGCTGTTCGTATCGCGGTCCGGCCAATTCAGCCAGGAAGAGATAGCGCTGCTGGCAAGGTACGTTGACTCGCTGACCCGGCTGTGTGAGCGCTGGCGCTACCGAAGCACCGGCGCGCTGCTGAAGACCATCTTGCGACCGCGTCAGTTCGTTAAATGGGCCATCTTTATTGCAGCATCAGCAGTGTTGCTGATTCCAGTTCGCATGTCGGCCACTGCCAGCGCGGAGATTACCGCGCGGGAGGCGGCTCCTGTCAGCGCGACCCAGGACGGCGTGATTGAACGAATTCTGGTGCGCCCCAATCAGGCAGTGACAGCTGGAGAATCATTGGTCCGTTATGATGGTGCGATCGTGCGCAACCGACTCGCTGTCGCGCGACAGAACATTGGTGTGGCACAGGCGGATCTCGAGCGTGCCACGGGCAAGTCATTCAGTGATGAGCTTGCCCGAGCCGAGTTAAGAACGTTGCGCGCCAAAGTCGCTGAGAAAGCAGCTGAATCACGATACCTGGAGGAGCTGGCCCACCGATTGGAAATTCATGCAATCAGTACTGGCGTAGCTATTTTTACCGACGCAGAAGAATGGGTCGGCAGACCAGTGCAGAGTGGCGAGCGCATCATGATGCTGGCGAACCCGGGCAAGGTCTGGATCACGCTGTATCTTCCACCCGATGAGGCGATACCACTGGATGCACACCCCGAGGTGAGAGTGCATCTTGATATCGACCCGCTGAGCAGCCAGGCCGGCACCGTTGTCGAGAGCTCTTATGAAGCTGTGCTGACCCATGAGGGGAATTTGGCCTTTCAGATGCGCGCTAGTCTGAACCCGGGTGAGTCGAGCCAGAGCAACTGCTGCCATTGATCGCCTTCCTGCAGGACAACGAGTTGCTGTTGCCAGAGGGAGGTATCCGGGATTTTTTACGGAAAAAACGTCTCAAGAATACGCCCGGATTGTGGGGCAAGCTGCTGCACAATTATTTATTTTTCAGGGTGCCATTGCTCAATCCTGAGCCATTGCTCGACTGGTTGGTAGCGCACACGCAGTGGGTATTTTCGGTCCGCATGCTCTGGTTGATGATCGCGCTGGCAGTCATCGATGTGCATTTGATTTTTCAGCACTGGAGCGAGCTGGCAGCGCATGTTGATTATTCGTTTTCCTGGGATGGCCTGCTGATGGTGGGCGCGGCAGGTATTTTCAGCAAAGTGTTTCATGAGTTTGGACATGCGATTACTGCACGACGTTATGGCGTTCGTGTGCCAGCGATCGGAGTAGCTCTCGTCGTGATGTATCCCATGCTATACACGGATACCAGTGACAGCTGGCGTTTGTATGACAAGCACCATCGTCTGGCGATCGCAGCGGCAGGCATGATCAGCGAATTCTCTCTGGCGTTGATCGCTACTTTTTTATGGGCGATCACTCCTGATGGCGGGATTCGCAGTGCGCTGTTTTCTTTGGCGTTTGTCGGATGGCTGATTGCACTGGGCTTGAATGCCAGTCCATTTTTCCGGTTCGATGGCTATTACATTCTGTCGGACGCAGTCGATATTCAGAATTTGCATGAGCGAGGCGGTGCCTTGGCCCGGCAGCGGTTTCGCGCCTATTTTCTGGGTATCGACGATGCTGATCCAGAGCCTTATCTCAAGGATTCAGCCAAGCGCTGGCTGACTGCTTTTTCGACATTCACCTGGTGCTACCGGATGATCGTCTTTGTGACGATTGCAGTGCTTGTCTATCATTATTTTTTCAAGGCGCTGGGTCTGTTATTGATGGTGGTCGAACTCGTCTGGTTCGTGGCACTCCCCTTGTATCGAGAAGGGGCTTCTTTGAAACTCAGGCTACCCGACATCCGTCCCCAGTGGCATGCGCTGGTCGCCTTGGTGGTGGGTGGATTCTTATTGTTTTGGCTGTGGACCTTAGCAACCACGATCAAGTCGCCTGCCGTGCTGACGGCCAAAAACGAGTATCTGATTCAAACACCCGGTACGGGATTGCTGGTACAAGTCAGTGTAGAAAATGGCCAGCACTGCAAGCAAGGCCAGGAGCTGGCTATCGTCATCTCGCCCGAAGCTTTACTCAAGCGCGATACTGCGGCCATTTCGAGAAATGCATTGGTGGAGGAACTTCAACGTACGGTCGCTAATGCCAATTCGCGCGAGCGCATCGGCGCGATACAGAGTCAGATTTCCCAGTTGTCGGCGACAGAAAAATTGTCGCTTAGTGAGTCCAAGCTGCTGCGGCTGCGTGCCCAAGGCGACGGCGTGGTTCGCGATATGCTCCCCGAAGCGATGCCGGGTCGGTGGGTGAGATCACGCGAGACACTCATGCGCGTGGTATCTGAAAACGAGGGTTTGATTACGGCCTATGTGAGTGAAGCCACCGTTCATCGTGTACGAATGGGCGCCTCAGCCGTCTTTTATCCCGAAAACCCCGAGCTAGGCCTGGTGCGCGCCAAGGTAGTCGAGCTCGATACCGCAACATCACGCTCGCTGCCGATACCCATGCTGGCCTCTGCCTATGGCGGCCCGTTGCCTGCGACGAAAATGGAGTCTGGTGAATTGATTTTGCATGAATCGCGTTATCGAATTCGCTTGCAGCCTGAGCAGCCCCTCCAGATCACTCAAATTCAGCGGGGTACGGTCGCGATAGAGGGCGACAGCATTGGCGCCTTGCTGCAGCTGCCGGCTCGGATGATGAGTACGCTAATCAGGGAGGTGGGATTTTGAATTCGCTCCACTGCCAGGAATTCAGTAATAAAAATTAGAAGAAAAAAAGGTGAATGTTTGCCTGATTTATGCCTATCTCATCGGTGCCTGCGGTCTGCGTACGCACAACAAATCAGATTTACATAGCATGTTGACTACGGTTTTCCGCACCTGCATGGTGCGCTTCTAAAGCCTCGATTACATTGCTGTAATTTAAGGCAGGTATTGACTAAAAGCAGCACATATTGCTTGGTGTCAATCTTTCATAATTGCTAGACTCTAATAGTTAATAAGCCAATAGAACCGGCTTTTCAGCGACGTAAGTCGCGGACGGTCTCGGTTCACATGGTGCAGTAGTTGCCCACATGTCGGATAGATCCAAAACCCAGTCTGGGTCGCAACACAACACGTAACGACGAGCGGCCCAACAGCATGCGAATCATTTGTCGCAGCGGCTCAAGTAACTAAACACATTAAAAAATAAAACTGGAGGATCGCGATGGCTGCCAAATCGACTATCACCTCGACCACGACGACCACAAAAACCACCACGACCTCGACGACCGGATCGACCAGCGACAAGGTCGCCAATCAGACTACGGCGGCGGTCGATGATTTCTTTGGTGCGAGCCTGGGCGTAACGGAGGAGATCCAGGGGGCCTTCAAGCTCAATGTGCTCGCTAATGATCCCGGTTCGGCTACGCTTCTGGCGCTTTACACCTATGCGCCCTCGACGCCCTCAAAGAGCACCCCTACGACGGCAACAACCGTAAACGGTGCGACCGTCACTATCAAAGATGGCGCTGTCTTTTATCAGGCAACTTCTTTGAGCAGCGCAAAATTTCAGCACCTTGCAGAAGGAGCCACAGCCACCGACAGCTTCGCCTACGTGATCAAGATGTCTAATGGCGCGCTCAGCACCGCTGTCGCGACAGTTACCGTTGTTGGCAAAAACGATGCTGCGAAAATCACCAGCGTTACGGGAAATCTCGTCGAGACGGTATCCGAGGACGGAGGATCGATTTCCGGCGGCACGATCACTGTCGATGACATTGATGACAATGAGGCCGTGATGACTGGTGCGACCGGCGAATACGGATCGATCAGCTTTACGGGTGCCGTGGGTAGTGCGCAAGCCTGGACATACCAACTCAGCGCTAAGGCACAGACGCTTGCTGCCGGAGAAATTGCGAATGAGACATTGACCGTCAAGTCGGCTGATGGCACGCAGTCAAGAGCTATTACTGTGACGATTCAGGGGGCAAATGATACTGCCTCGATCAGCGGTGACTCGGTGGGAAATGTCACTGAAGATGGCATGGGTGTCGCCAGCGGCACGCTGACGGTCAGTGACATCGATCACGATCAAAACGTATTCGCATCTACGACTTCCTCTTCGTCGAATACCTTTGGCAGCTTCACGTTCGGTAATGGCGCCTGGACATTTAATCTGAACAAGAATGCGCAGACGATGGCTGAGGGAGACAGCGCCGAGGCGAGTTTGTCCGTCGCATCTGCCGACGGCACAGCCACCCGGACGATCCGGGTCACTCTCACGGGCGTTAATGATTTGGCGACCATCAGTGGTGGGTTCTTGGGCGATGTCACTGAGGATGGCGTTGGGATAGTGAGTGGGCAGCTGGTGGTCAGCGATGTCGACCATGACCAAAACGTATTTGATGAAGTGACCTCATCTACCTCTGGCGAATACGGTGATTTTTCCTTCGACAACGGTAACTGGTCTTTCACACTGAACGGCAACGCACAGACGCTGGCCGAGGGTGAATCCGAGACTGCAACGCTGACTGTCTCTTCCAAGGATGGCACAGATCACCAGGATATCACCGTGACGATCAGGGGATTCAATGACGTCGCCACCATCACGGGTACGGCAGCGCAGACTATCTCCGAAGACGATGGCGGCGCTGAGGGTGCCACGCTGAAAGTAGATGACGTCGACCACGACGAGAACATATTCGATGAAGCTACTTCATCCACCGCGGGTCGGTATGGTGATTTTTCGTTCGACAACGGCAAATGGTCTTTTAGCCTCAACGGCAACGCACAAACTCTCGGAGCAGGGAAGACGGCTACCGAGACACTGACTGTCTCTTCCAAGGATGGCACCGCTACTCAGGACATCGTGGTGACCATCAACGGTGTGAACGATGCTGCCAAGATCTCTGGTGAGTCGTATCAGACTATCTCCGAAGACGATGGCGGCGCTCAGGGTGCCACACTGACGGTAGATGACATCGACCAAGACGAAGGTGGCTTCCAGGCGGCCAGCCCAACGGCGGGACGCTACGGCAACTTCACCTTCGACGATGGCGCCTGGACATTCGCTCTGAATGAGAAAGCCCAAACTCTGGCGGGCGGGGCGATCGCCACCGAGACGCTGACGGTGGCCTCCATTGATGGCACAGCAACACAGGATATCGTTGTGACGATCAACGGGGTGAACGATGCAGCGACGATTTCTGGAGATACCTTCGGGCAGCTCACCGAGGATGGTGTCTCCACTGTTAGAGGATCGTTGGATGTGAGCGATATTGATTTCAAGGAAAATGTCTTTGCCTCATTAGCCGACTCGGCGCTGGTGGGCACGTATGGCACATTTACCTTCAACGACCAGACGGGACACTGGAGCTATACTCAAAGCAAGACGGATGCGCAGGCGGCTGCCGTGCAGGCTCTGAATTCAGGTGACGTACGAAACGACGAGCTCACTGTCAGCTCACTCGATGGAACCGCGTCCAAGACGATCAAGGTCAGTGTGCTGGGGCTTGATGAACCCAAGGTGTTTACCATCACCATGGACCAATTCCAGGCCAATCCGACCCAGTACATCAATGGGTTCACGGAAACCAGTATTCTGGATGTGCCGAATATGCTGAAATATGATGGCGCGACCCCGACGACTGCTGGTCTAGATCTGAATTTCTCGACAAAAAAAGCAGATTACGATGTCATCTTGGTAGGTGTTATGACCATCGATGACACTACCAAAGATGGCGATCCTTCACAGATCATTTAAGCCGGGACCGCTTGTATTGGTTCGCCTTTGCCGATTGGATAAGTCAATCAGATAGTGTAAGAAAGTCCGGGTAAAGCCCGGACTTTTTTGTATGAATCTCTGTAGCGATCTCGAATATATCGGCAACACCTACCTGCCATGCGATTGAAATCTTTCCCACGCAGCGACCGACCGGCGCGCAAATTGACGCACTTGCGGTTGATGACCCTATGGATGGTTGCCCCTCTATCTCTTTCTTCGAACGCTCAGGGTCTGGTGGATTTTTACAGAGGAGCGCTGGAAAACGATCCTAAATTCCAGAGTGCCCGCTTCGAAAAGATCGCCGGCGAGGAATTCGAAGCGATTGGCCGGGCGGGTCTGATGCCCAGTGTCGCCGCGTCCTATAACTACAGCAAGAATAATGCAGACCGTACGATCAATGGTATTTCGGTGGACAGGCCCCAGTACGATAGCAAGGTGACGGCACTGACGGTTCGCCAGCCCCTGTTTAATCTTGATGCATGGCAGCGATACAAAGGCGGGCAATCGCAGGCTAGCTTTAGCGATGCAAAGCTGGCCGCCGATGCACAAGATCTGATTATCCGCTTGGCCACCGCCTATCTGGATGTTTTGCTCGCCGAAGATCAGCTGAAGTTGTCAATCGCTCAGCGCGATGCTTATTACGAGAATCAGCTCGTCAACCAGCAATTATTCGAAAAAGGTGCTGGTACGCGCACCGATGTGCTGGAAACGAGTGCGCGCTTCGAGCTTGCGCAGGCTCTGGTGGTCGAGGCGCAAGACAATGTGGCTAACCTTCGCAATGAACTCGGTGTGATCGTGGGCAAAGATCCTGGCGTGCTTGATGCCTTAGTGGGGACATTGCCCGAATTACCTTTAGCTCCGACCACGCTTGCGGAATGGGAGCAGTTAGCGCGCGATCGCAACCCCGAAGTGATGACACAGCGTCACACGGTTGATTATCTACGCGCAGAAATCGAGCGTAACCGCGCAGGTCACTATCCCCGTGTCGATCTGGTGGCCTCTCACAGCCGCAATACGGCTGAGTCGCTGCTGACCTACAATCAGGAATCAACCGTGAACGCCATTGGTGTGCAGCTCTCGCTCCCCATCTATAGTGGTGGTAGCGTCAATGCACAGACACGGCAGGCGGCCGCCCGTTTGGCTGGTGGCCAAGCCGATATGGATGCCGCATTAAAAAAAGTGCTGGTGGATGTACGCAAGCAGTTCCAGCTGGTGACCAGCACCCGCAAGCGCATTAACGCGATGGAGCAAGCAGAGCGGTCTGCAGCCGAGGCGGTCGAGGCCACACGCAAGAGCGTTGCCGGTGGCCACCGCGTGAACCTGGATGTGCTGACTGCGCTGCAGCAGCTTTACTTGACGCGACGTGATTTGTCGGAGGCGCGGCATGGCTATCTGTTGTCCTATCTACGCCTGCATGCAGCGGCAGGGCTGCTGGACGGCGAGGGACTGGTCAAGATGGCTTCGTGCTTTCGACCGGGTTCGTGAGTCGGCCGTCTGAATGACGCGATAAGCCACCTGTGCGGCAAAAAATAACGCGCTCGGAGAAGCAGCATGGCGACAGGAATACCTGATAAGTCGAATAAAAAACAGCGATTGACCTTGGCCGCAGTGCTGCTGGCTGAGAAGCCCATTTTCCGGCAGGCGATGGGGTTTAGCATGGTCACGAGCCTGTTGGTACTTTCGCCGATGCTGTTCATGCTGGAGGTGTATGGCCGTGTGGTGAACAGCCAGAGCGCCACGACACTGCTCTGGCTGCTGGTGTGTCTGCTTGGCGTGTATGTGCTGATGGAAGTGCTGGAGATGTTGCGTGGCCGACTGCTCCAGCATGCCGGCTGGCGTATTGATGCCGTGCTGCGTGAGCGACTCCATGATGCGGTCTACTCCGTCAGTCTTCGGCATGATTCGGCGAGTATTCAGCCTTTCAACGATTTGCGTACGCTGCGCGAGTTTATTGCGTCGCCAGCGGCTGCTGCCGCGATCGAGGCACCGTCGTCATTGTTTTTCTTGTTGCTGGTGTCTCTGATCAGCCCGTGGCTTGGACTGGTCGCCCTGATCGGCGCCATGGCGCAGGTGATGATCGGCATGAGCACTGAACGTAAAACCATGCCGGCACTCACCGAGGCCAATCAGGCCGCCATTGAAGCGCAGAGCTACGCAAATGGCGTACTGCGCAATGCACAGGCCTTGTCAGCCATGGGCATGAAGCAGCACATCTACCAGCGCTGGATTGCGCGGCAGCGAAAGTTTCTCTCGTTGCAGGCAGGCGCCTCTGATGTGGCGGGCAACAATGCCGCGACCTCGAAATTTATCCAAACCATGCAAGGCTCGCTGATCCTGGGGATTTCCTGCTGGCTTGCGCTCAAGGGCATGCTGCTTGGCGGAGGAGGGCTGATGATCGTCGCCTCCACGTTAGGTGGCCGCGTTCTCACGCCGCTGGTACAGTTGGTCGCGCACTGGCGAATGGTGGTCAATGCGCGCGACGCTTACCGTCGGCTGGATCACTTCATCAGCATGACACCCGAAACGCTGGAGCACATGCCACTGCCAGCACCGCAGGGCAGGCTATCGGTCGAGGGTGTCGCTGCGGGGGCGCCCGGTTCTTCTGAACTGATCATCAGGGGCATCAGCTTCGCGCTGGAACCCGGCGAAAATCTGATGATCATCGGCCCGTCCGCCGCAGGCAAGACAACGCTGGCACGGTTGCTGATGGGGGTGTGGTCTCCTGCTAGCGGTCATGTGCGCCTTGATGGCGCGGACCTGCATGCCTGGAACAAGGAAGCACTGGGGCCGCATTTGGGCTATTTGCCTCAAACGGTGGAGCTGTTTGATGGCACGCTGGCCGAAAACATCGCGCGTTTTGGTGACATTGACATGGACAAAGTACGCGCCGCTACTGAGCTGGTGGGGCTGAGCGAGCTGGTGGCCTCGCTGCCGCAGGGTTTGAGCACACGTATTGGCGAGGAGGGGGCGATTTTCTCCGGTGGAGAGCGACAACGGGTCGGCTTGGCGCGCGCGATGTACGGTAACCCGAATTTCGTGTTGCTGGATGAGCCGAATGCAAGCCTCGACGACGTGGGCGAGGAGGCGTTGATGAAAACGCTGATGGCGCTGAAGGCGCGTCAGTGCACCACGGTGGTTATCACCCTTCGCACTACCCTTCTGCCAGCAGCAGACAAAATCTTGCTGCTGCGGGATGGCCGGATTGCTTCTTTCGGACCTCGAGATGAGGTGTTGGCAGCACTCAGACAAGCCAACATGATGCGGCCTTCGCCCTCCGCACCCGCCGGCCGTATTCCCCAGGTGGCCGGAGGTACGGCATGACGCAGATCGCTGTGACCGGGGAAGATCGGGGTAGTGCATCCTCTTTGACGCAAAGTTTATCCACGTTCAAGAAGGATGTTTTTCTGATCGGGGTTTTCAGTTTCGTCGCCAATGTGCTGACCTTGTCGCCCACGCTGTACATGCTGCAGGTCTTTGATCGCGTGATGATCAGCCAGAGCGAACTGACGCTGATTGCGCTCACGCTCATCATCGCTGTATTCATTGCAGCGATGGCTTTTTCTGAATGGGTACGTTCGCGTCTGCTGGTGCGCGCGGGTGCTCGGTTTGATGAGCAGCTCAATACGCCCATATTCAATGCGAGTTTTGACGCCAATCTTGAGCAGAAACGCGCTGATGATACGAATCATTTTTCGGCGCTTGCACGTCTGCGGCAATTCCTGAGCGGGAATGGATTGATTGCTTTCTTCGATCTTCCTTGGGTACCTGTGTACCTATTTGTGTTGTTTGCAATGCATCCAATGCTGGGTTGGTTTGGTTTGGGTTTCGCACTTTTTCTGGGGGTGCTTGCGTGGTTGAGTAGTCAATGGACTTCGGTTCATCTGGAGCACGCGACTTCCTCCGAGGGCAGGACCCACGATTACCTTGCGGGCAAATTGCGTCACTTTGAAGTAATCCAGGCGATGGGCATGCTCGGTAATCTCCGACGCCGTTGGCTGCTGCTGTACGAAGAGCATGTCAGTGCGCACTGGCGGGCTCAGCAACGTGCAGGGCAGATGGCCGCGCTGCTGAAATTTGTTCAATACAGCCAGCAATCACTGATTCTCGCGTTGGGCGCCTGGCTGGCGATTCGTGGCGAGCTCTCACTGGGCGCAATGATCGCCTCCAATGTGTTAATGGGTAATGCGCTGCGGCCGATCGGCGTGCTGGTCTCGACGTGGAAAGGCTTTGTGCAGGCGAGGCAATCTTATAAAGATATCCGTAAGCTGCTTGGGCAATATCCAGAGCGCACCGAAGGGTATCGGGCGAACAGGGTCGCCGGGCATATCACCCTGCATCAGCTCTCTGCTTACGCACGGCATCGTCAGACGCCGATTCTTGATTCCATCGACATCCACTTTGAGGCCGGCGAGGTGATCGGCATTGCCGGCGCTTCCGGCGCTGGAAAATCGACGCTGGCGCGATGTTTGATCGGCATCTGGCCCAGCATATCGGGAAAGGTATTGCTGGATGGCGTGGACATCCGCGACTGGTCGCGTGAGGCGCTGGGCCCGCATATTGGCTACCTGCCCCAGGATATCGAGCTGTTCGAGGGTACGGTCGCGGAAAACATCTGCCGCTTTGGGGATGTGGACGCCGATGCGATTCTCGATGCGGCCCAGCGCGTCGATATCCATCAGATGATTCTGCGACTGCCGGCAGGCTATGACACGCCGATTGGTCAGGCAGGAAAGCTTCTATCGGGCGGCCAGCGCCAACGACTGGCGCTGGCGCGCGCCATTTATGGCATGCCCGATCTGATCGTACTGGATGAACCGAATGCAAATCTTGACGATGCAGGCGAGGCCGCATTGGTGCAGACCATTCGTGATTTGAAGGAAGCCGGAAAAACGGTATTCCTCATTGCGCACCAGCGCCACCTTCTTGCACTCGCTGACCGCCTGATTGTATTGACGAAAGGGCAGATTACCCAGACAGGAAAGCGGCAGGCGGGTGGTACGCCCACTCAATCTGCTCCGGTGCGTGGCGCTCTCTAAGGAAAATTTTTATGGCTAATTCACCGCCCCAGCTCCCCAAACCGACTACGACGGACGCACCGAACCTGACCTCTCTCGGTGCCGAGTTACCGACGGACAGCCAACGCACGACTCGACTGGGCTTGGTGGTGATCGTGATTGGGTTTGGCGGTTTTCTGGCTTGGGCCGCCTATGCGCCACTGGACGAAGGTGTGCCGGCGCAGGCCACGGTGACTATTGATACCAAGCGCAAGTCCATACAGCACATGACGGGCGGTATCGTTGCGCGGGTCGCTGTGCGAGAGGGCCAGACCGTGAAAATAGGTGACACGCTGGTAGAGCTTAACGATGAATCTGCACGCGCGACTTATGAGTCGATACGTCAAAACTATATGGCGCAACGTGCGGCCGAAAGTCGGCTGGTCGCAGAGATCGAAGGTCAATCGTCGATCAGCTTTCATCGCGATCTCCTCGCAGCTGGCAAAGAACCCTCGATCAACCAGCATATTCATACGCAGAGCAAGCTGTTTGAATCGCGCCGGGCAGCGCTCAATAGTGAGTTATCGTCAATCGATGAATCGATCGCAGGACAAGAAGCGATGATTGCAGGTCTCAGGCTGCAGCTTGAGAATCGCAACCTTCAGTTACAGAAGCAGACCGAGCAGCAAAGAAGTATGTCAGAGTTGGCTGAGGCCGGCTACATTCCCCGCAATCAGGCGCTGCAACTCGAGCAGGCTCAGGCGGAATTGAAAGCAGTGCTGGCTGAGCTCAATGCCTCGAAATTACGCACGGAGCGATCTATTTCCGAGCTCAAGATGCGCCGGCTGCAGCGGACAATGGAAGCATCGCGGGAGAGCGCAGCCCAACTGGCAGAAGTGCGTAAAGAAGTGCAAGCAGGGAGAGAGCGTCTGGATGCCATCAGTGCCGAACTGGGAAGGGTGCGCATCAAGGCGCCGGTCAATGGTCAGGTCGTGGGACTGTCCATAGCCTCTATCGGCGGGGTGGTCGCTCCTGGCCAGACCTTAATGGATATTGTGCCCGGTGATGAAAATGTTGTGCTCGAGGTGCGCATTCCTACCCACATGATCGACCGTATTCATGTCGGCGATCCGGTTGCCGTACGCTTTAGTGCCTTCGCCCATTCGCCGCAGCTCGTTGCTGAGGCGATTATTAATTCAATCTCTGGGGATGCCGTCACAGAGCGGACTCCTATGGGCAATGCGTCGTTTTATCTTGCGCGCGTTAGTCTCACCCCGGAGGGCATCAAAAATCTCGGCGCGCGGCAGCTGCAGCCGGGCATGGGCGCCGAGGTGCTGATCAAGACCGGGGAGCGCTCGCTGCTGACTTATCTGCTGCATCCGCTGACCAAGCGTATTGCCGCATCTATGAAGGAAGAGTGAGCGCTGGTGTCTATGCGTTGCGCAGCACATCGAACCATGAAAAGAAAAAGAGCCGACCATGATGCTCGGCTCTTCGTCTATGTGATTGATCCGCAATGGAATCTAATGGTCGGGGCGGCGGGATTCGAACTCGCGACCCCTTGCACCCCATGCAAGTGCGCTACCAGGCTGCGCTACGCCCCGACTAGCCTGCAATTATAGCAAAGTTGGGCACTCCTCTTACCTTCGCCTTTGCTGACTTGTCGCAATGCGCGCTCAGCACGCAGATATAGCGAATGGGTTGATCAGCCAGGTATCGTCAGTGCAGATGCCCGGTGTTGTGACCAGAATCTTCCGGCATCTCGGCATGCACCATGTCATCGGACGAGTCACAAAACAGCGGCGCGCCGCAATCGTCGCAAAACTCTGGTGAGAAAACATTTTCGCTGTTTTGTATGCGAGTGACACCTGTTTCGCGAAGCGCAGTGACGATGTGCTGCAAAGGCGATAGCGGTGCGGGCTGACCGGGACGACGGGGCAGGTCTGCCTGTAGATCGTCATCGGCGCTCTCTTCGTCATACAAGGGCCAGACCACACCATAGTAGACATCAGTGTGGCTCCCCGAGCTGAAGCTGATCCGGTATTCGTCGATTCTCATGCCGTTGGCCGGATCGCCGACTGCCGCGATGATGGCCGATAGCTCATTGGCCTCGACCCCGAGGCTATTTGTCAGGTAGTGCACTGCGGCGCGCAGGGAGACAGCGCGCACGGCCTTGTCGGCTTCGCGGCAGGCAACGTAGTAGGCGTCTGGCAGGAGCAGTTCGATGCCGCACCCTGGAAGCATGGGCTGAACATTGGGACCAGCCTGCGCCTGCCAGTGAGCGAGCGTGGCGCGTCTGCCTGTCTGCGCATTCATGCCGGACTCTTCCTCTTCCCAGCGCAGCAGAGGCTGAGATGATTCGGCAGCGACGGCCATCAGCAGGTAGCGGGTATCGGCAAGGAAGGGTACGGTTTCGGGCAGCTCGGATGGGAGTTGCAGCGATTTGCCGGTGAGGGCCGCGTCGACCATGCGCCGGGTGAGCAGGTAAGTGTCGCAGTAGCTGCGCGGCAGCTGGTCGATTGACAGCAGCGCAGGAGCCAGCACGGCGCGCGCATCATGCGCAAGCACATGTCCGTGCAGATGCGCGAAAAGGGCGTTGAGCTGCTCGCCGGAGATGGGTCCAGAGGGGATAGAGAAGCGCGTCCAGGCAATCACGGGTACTGCAACCAGCAAACCGTCATAGGTCTTGCCTTCGTGCTCGACAGTGCAGCTGGAGCTGGCTGTTTCAACGCCATCGAGCAGCACATCGTAGCCCGTTAGATCCGTGTGGAACAGATGATCGAGTGCGCTGTCTATCGCCTGCTGCTGATGCTGGCCCAGCATTTTTTGCAAGGAGAGATCGAGCCGACGTTCCCAATGGCGGCGTTCCAGCCGACTGCCTGACTGCGCGAGCGACTGCGCCAACGAAGCCAGATTCTGGCTGTCGGCGGTGAATTTGCGGGTCGGGGTTTTAAGATTGCGGCGCATGAGAACGAGTTCAGGCCTTACTTCTTTTCTTCTGCGGTCGCAGGTGCAGCGACTGGCGCAGTCGCTGGCTGAGCCGCACTGTCTGCAGCCGCGGGCGTTGCCGGCGTTGCAGGCGCGGATGAATGCTGTTCGGTGTGGCCACCTGCCTCACCTGCCATATCAGCCTTGTCGCCCATTTTGAACACGACGGTCAGCGCGATTGCTGCGAAGACGATGAATGCAACGAGAATTTTCCACATAGTTGTCTCCGGATGAAAATGGGTCGTTCAGTGGCGATGCTTGCTGTCCGGCTGAAAAAAGCCGGACAGCGTCAGGTCAGCCGCTTTACGCCGCCAGCAACTGGCGCAGCACGAAGGGCAGGATGCCGCCGTGACGGTAGTAGTCAACCTCGATCGGCGTGTCAATGCGCAGCAAGAGCTTCACTTGCTGGCTCTGGCCATTCGCGCGCTTGATCACCAGCGTGACTTCCTGCTGTGGCTTGATGTCATGTTCCAGACCAAGCAGATCGAAGCTCTCGTCGCCTGTGATGTGCAGCGACTGCACGCTGTCGTTGCCGATGAACTGCAGCGGCAGCACGCCCATGCCCACCAGGTTGGAGCGATGAATGCGCTCGAAAGAACGCGCAACCACGGCTTTCACACCCAGTAGCTGCGTACCTTTGGCGGCCCAGTCACGCGATGAGCCGGTACCGTACTCTTCGCCGGCGAAGATCATGGTCGGCACATTGTTGTTGATGTATTTCATCGCGGCGTCATAGATGGACATCTCTTCACCGCTAGGCTGATGAATGGTGATGCCGCCCTCAACGCGCGAACCGTCCGGTTGGGCTGGGATCATCAGGTTCTTGATGCGTACATTGGCGAAGGTACCGCGCATCATGATCTCGTGATTGCCGCGGCGTGAGCCATATGAATTGAAGTCGGCCTTCAGTACGCCGTTCGACTGCAGCCATTTGCCCGCAGGGCTGGATTCTTTGATCGAGCCAGCAGGCGAGATGTGGTCGGTGGTAATCGAATCGCCGAATACACCCAGCGCGCGCGCACCCGAGATGCCGGTGGCGGCTGCTTTGGGCTGCATCGCAAAGTCTTCAAAAAACGGTGGCTCGGCGATGTAAGTGGATTTGGGCCAGTTGTAGACCTGACCTTGTGCGACACCCTTGATGTCTTCCCACAGCTTGCCGGGCGCGCCTTTGACATCAGCGTAGTTGGCCTTGAAGGTTTTCGCGTTCATCGCATACTTCATCAGCTTGTTGATCTCGGCGCTGGTCGGCCAGATATCGCCGATGTAGACATCGCGGCCTTTCTTGTCCTTGCCAAGCGGCTGGGTCATCAGATCGACAGTCACATTACCGGCGATCGCGTAGGCAACCACCAGCGGTGGAGACGCGAGGAAGTTCGCGCGGATGTTCGGATGAATGCGCGCCTCGAAGTTACGGTTACCCGATAACACGGCGGCCGCCACGACGTCATTCCTGACGATCGCGTCATTCATCGCCGGTGTCAGATCACCGGCATTGCCGATACAGGTGGTGCAGCCATACGCAGTGACGCCGAAGCCCAACTCTTCGAGGTAGGGCAGCAGACCGGCGGCTTCGAGGTATTTGGTGACAACACGCGATCCCGGAGCGAGCGAGGTCTTGATGTGCCTGGGCACAGACAGGCCGAGATTGACGGCCTTCTTGGCCAGCAGGCCAGCTGCCAGCAGCACGCTGGGATTGGACGTGTTCGTGCATGAGGTGATTGCTGCGATCAGCACATCGCCGTTATGCAGCTTCACGCCATCCGAGGTGGTGTACTCGGCGTCTAGGTCTTCAGCTTTTTTATTGAAGCCGTTTTCTGCCACCGGTTTGGCGAACAGCTCTTTGAAGGTGTTCTTCACGTGGCCGATTTCGATACGGTCTTGCGGACGCTTGGGGCCAGCGAGCGAGGGCGCGACACTCGACAAATCGAGTTTCAGTACCTTGGTGTAGTCGATCTCGCCGGCTTTGGGAATGCCGAACAGGCCCTGTGCCTTGAAATAGGATTCGAATGCGTCGATCTCGGCCTTGGTGCGGCCGGTGCCGTGGAAGTAGTCGATGGTGGCTTCATCGACCGGGAAAAAACCCATCGTTGCGCCGTACTCGGGCGCCATGTTCGCGATCGTGGCCCGATCGGTGAGGGAGAGGGTCTCGGTGCCTTCGCCAAAGAATTCAACGAACTTGCCAACGACTTTTTCCTTGCGCAGCATTTCGGTGATGGTGAGCACGAGGTCGGTCGCGGTGACGCCTTCGCGCAGCACGCCGGTGAGGTTGACGCCCACCACATCGGGCGTCAGGAAGTACACCGGCTGACCGAGCATGCCGGCTTCGGCTTCGATGCCGCCCACGCCCCAGCCGACGACACCGATACCATTGATCATGGTGGTGTGCGAATCGGTGCCGACCAGCGTATCCGGATAGTAGACGCCGCTGCGCTCATGCACGCCGCGTGCGAGGTATTCGAGGTTGACCTGGTGAACGATGCCAAAGCCCGGAGGGACAACGCCGAAGGTGTCGAAGGCCTGCATGCCCCATTTCATGAACTGATAGCGCTCGTTATTACGCTGGAATTCCAGTTTCATGTTCAGATCCAGCGCATTTTTTTCACGGAAGTGATCGATCTGTACCGAGTGATCGACTACAAGGTCGACAGGCACCAGCGGCTCGATGTTCTTCGGATTCTTACCCATCTTGGAAGCGACGCCGCGCATCGCGGCGAGGTCGGCCAGCAGGGGCACACCGGTGAAGTCTTGCAGCACGACGCGGGCTACCACGAAGGGAATTTCATCGGTGCGGGCCGCGTTAGGCTTCCAGTTGGCCAGCTGATGCACGTGCGCTTCGGTGACTTTCTTGCCGTCGCAATTGCGCAGTACGGACTCGAGCACGATGCGGATGGATACCGGCAGGCGGTCAATCTTGGCGCCGGTGGCTTTTTGCAGCGCTGGCAGCGAATAGAACTTGCCTTTCTTGGCGCCCGACACCTTGAATTCCTTGAGCGTGTTTAGCGTGTTGTGCGACATTTGCTCTCCTTGTTTTTCAAATCCAAAAAAATTCTGTTCAGGCAGGCCGCTCGGCCTGCTGATGTGCATCGAGTGTTATCAGCGTCTCGGCGCAGTGGCGATCGCCACTTTGCAGTCACTGACAACCGGCGCACCGCGACGGCTGTCGAGCAGCATGGCTTTGGCCGGGATACCAATCCAGACCAGTCCGCTCTGCAGATCTTCAAAGCGATGCGCACCAGTCGAGGTACGTACGCGTTCCATCGTGTACGCTCGTCCGCGCCAGATCACCTCGATCACGTTGTCCAGTCGGTGGTCTCCGGTCACCGACATCGGCTGCCCTAGCTCGCAGACCATGTCGGTCCGCGCTGCCTGTGCATGACCCGAGACGAAGATCATGACGATGAATACCGAAATCAGTGTCCGCATACGGCCTCCCTCAGGTCATTAGCGACTAGAGCAGACCGTCCGCCTCCTTCGGCAGCATCTGCCCGGTTTGCCTTGCACGCTGCAGCACGGTCCAGTAGTAGCGATAGCTGGCGCGGTCGTGCAGCTTACTCTTGTGTCGGATGGGTCCCCAGTCCTTGTCTCTCGCGGCAGACAATATCGCTGTCGCGTCCTCGATCTCGCCAGCTTCGGGCGCGAATGCTGCCAGTATGTGCCTGATCTGGTCGGGATGGATACTCCACATGCGCTGATATCCGAACTGGCGGCTTGCAAGCGTTGCATCACTGGCCACGACAGACAAGTCTCGGATCTCGGTGCACACATTATGCGACGGTACTTTGCCATTGGCATGACAGGCTGCAGAAATTTCCAGTTTTGCACGGGAAATCAGCGGATGGCTGAACTGGCCTGGGCTGAGCATGGCCTCGCTGGGAATGCCGCCATAGTGCGCAGAGACGAAATCCATGATGCCGAAGGACAAGCATTCGACCGCAGGATGTTCGGCCATTTCCCACACCCGGTGCAGTGCGTGGTGTGTCTCAATCAGCACATGCAAGGGCAAATCCGGGCGGCCAGCGGCGGATGCGTGCCGGGACACCAGCGCCACCGCGGCCTCCAACTGATTGCGGCTGTCGATCTTGGGGATCACCATGTACGCCAGACGACGGGCGGCGAGTGCGCAGAGGGTCGCGACGTCTTGTTCGAAATACGGACTGCCGACGTCGTGCACCCGAACACCTATGCGACCAAAACGGTTCTCTGCACTGGCGATCAGTTCGCCAATCAGGCGCGCATGCGCAGTTTCGTTGCCTACGGCAGCGCCGTCCTCGCAATCAAAGGTCAGGTCCAGCACAGGACCGAGTTCCTGCTGCAGCGTCAGTGATTTGCGCATCAGTTTCTCGGAACCGGCATAGTGATCGCAGACCGGCAGGGTCACCGGCCGGTGTTTGCCTTGGAACAGAACCTCGGAAGGATGCATGCGTTGCGGGGCAGGGTGCAGCGTCTGTCGGGACATGAGCGGGCCGCCGGCCCGCTCATGGATCGGGTGGGTCGTTACGGCAGCAGATGCTTGACGCCGTCGCGCTCTTCGTTGAGCTCCTTGAGCGTGAGGTTGATGCGTTCCTGTGAGAACGCATCGATGTCCAGCCCCTGAACGATCTTGTATTCGCCATGCTCGGTGGTGACAGGGAAGCCGAACATCACGTCCTTGGGTATACCGTACGAGCCGTCCGAGGGGATGCCCATCGTGGTCCATTTGCCATGGGTACCCAGCACCCAGTCACGCACATGATCGATCGCTGCATTCGCCGCTGAGGCGGCCGAGGACAGACCGCGAGCTTCGATGATGGCGGCACCACGCTTGCCGACGGTCGGCAAGAAAGTGTCACGGTTCCACGCATCGTCGTTGATCATGTCTTTGACCGATTTGCCGTCAATCGTCGCGAAGCGATAGTCGGCGTACATCGTGGGGGAGTGGTTGCCCCACACGCAGAGCTTCTCGATGGATGCGACCGGCTTGCCCGTCTTGGCAGCAATCTGCGAGAGCGCGCGGTTATGGTCTAGGCGCAGCATGGCAGTGAAATTCTTGGCAGGCAGGCTGGGTGCGGATTTCATGGCGATGTACGCGTTGGTGTTGGCCGGGTTGCCGACTACCAGCACCTTCACGTTGCGCGAGGCAACCGCGTCCAGCGCCTTGCCCTGCACAGTGAAGATCTGGGCGTTTGCCTCAAGCAGGTCTTTACGCTCCATGCCGGGGCCACGGGGGCGGGCACCGACCAGCAGCGCCACGTCGGCATCTTTGAACGCGGTCATGGGGTCAGCATGCGCGGTCATACCAGCCAGCAGCGGGAATGCGCAGTCATCGATTTCCATCATCACGCCCTTGAGCGCCTTCTGTGCCTTTTCGTCGGGGATTTCCAGCAGTTGCAGGATCACGGGCTGGTCTTTGCCCAGCATGTCGCCGTTAGCGATGCGAAAGAGCAGTGAATAACCGATCTGGCCGGCGGCGCCGGTCACAGCAACGCGCATAGGGGCTTTAGCCATGTTGAATCTCCAATTGGGTCGTGATGTCGGGGTGAGGGTCTGGCGGCTTTGCCGCAGATCTCTCTGCGAGCGCAGGGGCCAAAAAGTTTGGTCGCGAGTTTAGGCGCGACGTGCAGGTCTGTCAATGCGTATCTTATATCTTATATAAGACATATTACACCAACAATGTTCTGGACGTTAAGCCCGGATCGTGGTGAAATTGCGCGCCATGAATCAGACCGTCTCCCCGCCTGCAGTCCCTGGTCAGGCCACCGTTTCCGGTGGCTCGGGATCGGCTTCGCCCACCTTCAGTCCGCTTTACCAGCAAATCAAGGCGCTGATCATGCAAAGCCTGCAAACGGGGGAGTGGAAGCCCGGCGAGCTGATCCCCAGCGAGGTCGAGCTGGCCTATCGCTACAAGGTGAGCCAAGGCACGGTGCGCAAGGCCATCGACGAGCTGTCCGCCGATAACCTCGTGGTGCGTCGTCAGGGCAAGGGTACCTTTGTCGCCACCCATCACGAAGCTCGCGTCCAGTTTCGCTTCCTGCGCCTGATGCCCGATGCGGGTGATGCGCATCAGCCTGAAAACCATATCCTTGAAGTCAAACGCCTGCGCGGCCCGGCCGAAGTTGCCCGGGTTCTCGATATCAAGGCGGGCGACTCCGTTGTGTTCATTCGTCGTCTGCAGCACTTTGACGGGGTGCCAACCATCATGGAAGAAATCTGGCTGCCCGGCGCCATCTTCAAGGGGCTCACCGCTGAACGTCTCGCTGAATACAAAGGCCCCATGTATGGCCTGTTCGAGACCGAGTTTGGTACCCAGATGATTCGAGCGTCGGAAAAGCTCAAGGCAGTCGCTGCAGATGAACTCGCTGTGGAGTTGCTGAAGGTGCAACCGGGAACGCCGATGCTGAGCGTCGAGCGTGTCGCTTTCACGTATGGCGACCGGCCGGTCGAATTGCGACGTGCGCTCTATGTAACGACTGATTATCACTACCACAACGAGCTGATTTGAAATCGCCCGGTGTGCCATCGTCCCTGGCTGGGTGTTTATCTGAAATGTGCCATGAGAATATGCAACACGGGCTACGCATCACGGCCTGAACGGAATAGCCCAAGCAGATAGAATCGGGGCATTACCGTACCGGACGAAGCCCCATCGTTGGAGAACAAACCCATGTCAGAAGCGACAACAGACCTCAGTAACAGAAAACGCTACACCAATATCCATGTCACCGACATCCTGCGCTACCGCTTGCCGGCCGCCGGCTTCGTGTCCATCCTTCACCGAATCAGCGGCGCAATGATGTTTCTGCTGCTGCCTTTTATCCTGTACCTGTTCGATTTATCGATCACCTCGGAGATCTCATTTGCCTACCTCTCCGGTTTTGCAAGCCACTGGTTCGTGAAACTGCTGATCCTTGCGCTGTCATGGGCGTACTTGCATCACTTCTGCGCCGGTGTTCGCCATCTGGTGATGGACCTGCACATTGGCTTGTCGAAAGAGAGCGCTGCCAAATCCGCGCGCTCGGTGCTATTCGTGAGCGTGCCGCTGGCGGTACTGGTCGCGTTCAAACTGTTCGGAGGTTTCTGAGATGGACAATAACATCGGACCCAAGCGTCTGGTCGTTGGCGCGCACTACGGCTTGCGCGACTGGCTTGCCCAGCGCATCACGGCGATCGTGATGGCGGTGTTTACCATCGTCGTTCTGGTGCTGTTTTTTGGCGCATCGGAATTCAGCTACGAGGGCTGGGCCGGGCTGTATGCGCAGCAATGGTTCAAACTGTTCGCTTTCGTGACGTTCATGTCCCTGTACTACCACGCGTGGGTCGGCGTACGTGATATCTGGATGGATTACGTCAAGCCGGTCGCGATTCGCTTGCTGCTGCAGGCACTGACGATCCTGTGGCTGGTGGGTTGTGCCGGCTGGACGGTACAGATTCTCTGGAGAGTATAAAAGTGGCATCCATCAAATCCTCCATTCCTTCCCGCCGTTTCGATGCGGCGATCATCGGCGCGGGTGGCTCCGGCATGCGCGCCGCGCTGCAACTCGCTGAGGCAGGTCTCAATGTCGCCGTACTGTCGAAAGTCTTCCCGACGCGCTCGCATACTGTGGCAGCGCAGGGCGGCATCGGTGCGTCGCTGGGCAATATGTCAGAGGACAACTGGTACTGGCATATGTTCGATACCGTCAAGGGTAGCGATTATCTAGGCGATCAGGACGCTATCGAATTCATGTGCCGCGAAGCGCCGAAAGTGGTCTACGAGCTAGAGCACTTCGGCATGCCTTTCGACCGTAATCCCGACGGCACGATTTATCAGCGTCCTTTTGGCGGCCATACCGCCAACTTCGGCGAGAAGCCCGTGCAGCGTGCGTGCGCTGCAGCCGACCGAACTGGCCATGCGATGCTGCACACGCTGTACCAGCGCAATGTGCGCGCGAAGACGCATTTCTTTGTCGAGTGGATGGCGATTGATCTGGTGCGCAATCAGGACGGCGACGTGCTCGGTGTGGTCGCGCTCGAAATGGAAACCGGCGATGTGATGGTGCTGGAAGCGAAGACCACAGTATTTGCGACCGGTGGTGCGGGTCGCATCTGGGCTGCGTCGACCAATGCCTTCATCAACACCGGCGATGGCATGGGCATGGCCGCGCGTGCCGGCCTGCCGCTAGAAGACATGGAGTTCTGGCAGTTTCACCCGACCGGCGTTGCCGGCGCTGGCGTGCTGATCACCGAGGGTGTGCGCGGCGAGGGCGGCATCCTGATCAACAGCGAAGGCGAGCGTTTCATGGAGCGCTATGCGCCGACACTGAAAGATCTCGCGCCGCGCGATTTTGTCTCGCGGTCGATGGATCAGGAAATCAAGGAAGGTCGCGGCTGCGGGCCGAAGAAGAATCACGTGCTGCTCGATCTGCGCCATATTGGCGCCGACACCATACGCAAGCGTCTGCCATCGATTCTCGAGATCGGCCACAAGTTTGCAAACGTCGATGCCACCAAAGAGCCGATTCCCGTGGTGCCGACGATTCACTACCAGATGGGCGGCATACCGACCAATATCCACGGTCAGGTGGTCGCGCCGAAGAATGGCGGCCAGGAGATCGTGCGCGGATTGTACGCAATTGGCGAGTGCGCTTGCGTCTCCGTGCATGGCGCAAATCGTCTTGGTACCAACTCGCTGCTCGATCTGCTGGTGTTCGGTCGCGCGGCAGGCAATCACATCGTTGCCAGCAAGCTCAGAGAGCAGAGCCACCAGAATCTTCCGGCCGATGGCGCTGATCTCGCGCTCTCGCGCCTCGCGCACCTTGAAGCCTCGACCGGCTCTGAGCGCGTGCAGGATGTCGCCAACGACATTCGCTCAGCCATGCAGCACTACTGCGGCGTATTCCGCACGCAGGAGCTGCTGGATGAAGGCGTCAGGGAGATCATGCAGCTTGACGAGCGACGCAAGCAGGTGTCATTCAAGGATAAATCCAAGGTATTCAATACCGCACGCGTCGAAGCGCTGGAGCTCGATAACCTGATCGAGACCGCGAAAGCCACCATCGTCTCCGCCGCTGCTCGCAAAGAATCGCGTGGCGCACATGCGCATCGCGACCATGAGCATCGCGATGATGAACACTGGATGAAGCACACGCTGTGGTTCTCCGAAGGCAATCGCCTCGACTACAAGCCGGTGGTTACCAAGCCGCTGACCGTTGAAACTTTCAAGCCGAAAGCACGCACCTTTTAAGCCCGGAAAACACCATGACCCGTACTGTCAAATTTCAGATCTATCGCTACGATCCGGACAAGGATGCCAAGCCCTACATGCAGGACCTGACGGTCACGCTGCAGGATACCGACAAGATGCTGCTCGATGCGCTACAGCGCATCAAGGCCGATGTTGATGATTCGCTCGCGCTGCGTCGCTCCTGCCGAGAGGGGGTCTGTGGCTCCGACGCGATGAATGTCAACGGCAAAAACCGTCTGGCCTGCACCACCAATTTGAACGAGCTGACCGAGCCCATCGTGCTGCGTCCGCTGCCCGGGTTACCGGTCATACGCGACCTGATCGTCGACATGACGAACTTCTTCAAGCAATACCATTCGATCAAGCCCTTCCTGATCAACGACTCGATCCCTCCCGAAAAGGAGCGTCTGCAGATGCCGGCCGAGCGCGAGGAGCTCGATGGCCTGTACGAGTGCATCTTGTGCGCATGCTGCTCGACGTCCTGCCCGTCGTTCTGGTGGAATCCCGACAAGTTCGTTGGCCCGGCCGGGTTACTGCAGGCGTATCGATTTATCGCCGACAGTCGCGACGAAGCCACCAGCCAGCGTCTGGATAACCTCGAAGATCCGTATCGCCTGTTCCGCTGCCACTCGATCATGAATTGCGTTGATGTTTGCCCGAAAGGCCTCAACCCGAACAAGGCGATCGGCAAGATCAAGGAACTGCTCGTCCGACGCACGGTGTAAGCGCGATGGAGGGCTCAAGGCATCAGGACGACCCCGCGCGCCGCGCACGGCTGCGCTGGCGCAGCCGCCGTGGCTTGCTCGAAAACGACCTGATCCTGACACGCTTTCTGGATGCGCATGAGGCAGAGCTCTCCGATGATGAAGTCGATGCGCTGACGCGTTTGCTGGAGTTGCCAGACAATGACTTGATGGGCCTGTTACTGGGCCGGGATGACACTGAAGAGCGCTTGAACCTTCCTCATGTGACGGCATTGCTCAATCGTCTGCGGGAAGCCTGAGGCAGACACGGGCAGCGAGGAAGGCGCACAGTCTCGATAACGATTTGCATGATTGATTATTCTTTATGATTCAAAGGTAGAGCCATGACCCAATCCGATACCAAAGCCACGCTGTCTTTCTCCGACGGTTCGCCATCGGTCGAGTTCCCGGTGTATCAGGGCTCCATCGGCCCCGACGTCATCGATATCCGCAAGCTCTACGGCGCCACCGGCAAGTTCACCTATGACCCCGGGTTCATGTCGACCGCTGCCTGCAACTCGACCATCACCTATATCGATGGCGACAAGGGCGAGCTGCTGTACCGCGGCTATCCCATCGAGCAACTAGCCGTCAATTGCGATTTTCTCGAGACTTGCTATTTGCTGCTCAACGGCGAGTTGCCCAACGCCACTGAGAAAAAGCAGTTCGTCGACACCGTGACCCGTCACACCATGGTGCACGAGCAGATGCAGTTCTTCTTCCGTGGTTTTCGCCGTGACGCGCACCCGATGTCGGTGCTGGTCGGCACCGTGGGTGCGCTGGCCTCGTTCTATCATGACTCGCTCGATATCAATGATCCGCATCATCGTGAGGTATCGGCAATCCGTCTGATCGCCAAGATGCCGACGCTGGTCGCGATGGCTTACAAATACTCTGTCGGTCAGCCTTTCGTTTATCCGCGTAATGACCTCTCCTACAGCGCTAATTTCATGCGCATGATGTTTGCCACGCCAGCAGAGGATTACAAACCAAATGATGTGCTCGTGCGCGCGCTGGATCGCATTCTGATCCTTCATGCTGACCACGAGCAGAATGCGTCGACTTCGACGGTTCGTCTGTCCGGTTCCTCGGGCGCCAATCCGTTTGCGTGTATCGCGGCCGGTATCGCCTGCCTGTGGGGCCCTGCGCATGGTGGCGCCAACGAGGCCGCGCTGACCATGCTCAAGGACATACAGCGCGATGGCGGCATCGACAAGATCGGCGAGTTCGTCGCCAAGGTCAAGGACAAGAACTCGAACGTCAAGCTGATGGGCTTCGGTCACCGCGTCTACAAAAATTACGATCCGCGTGCCAAGCTGATGCGTGAAACCTGCCACGAGGTCCTGAACGAACTCGGACTGCAGAACGATCCGTTGTTCAAGCTGGCGATGGCGCTGGAAAAGATCGCTCTGGAAGATGACTACTTTGTCCAGCGCAAGCTGTACCCGAACGTCGATTTCTACTCGGGCATCGTGCAGTCCGCGCTGGGTATTCCGGTCTCGCTGTTCACGGGTATCTTCGCGATGGCGCGCACCGTGGGCTGGATCGCGCAATGGAATGAGATGATCTCCGACCCCGAACAGAAGATCGGTCGTCCGCGACAGCTGTTTGTGGGCTCGGCGCAGCGGGATGTGCCGCCAATGGCGAAACGCTAAAAGACTCAAGAGTCACCGAACGGGCCCTGTGGGGCCCGTTTTTGTACCGAAAAATCAAATGGCACGGTATGATTCCGACTGCCTTTGCGTTTTTTTACAGGTAGTCCACAAATGCAGTCCGCGTAACGGAAGGACCGTGAAGCGGATGGTTACAACCCCCCAACCCTCGCGAAGCGCGAGCGAAAGGTGAGCAGCGATGATGCAGCAATTCTTCTCCAATTCTTATCTGTTTGGAGGCAATGCCCCGTACGTGGAAGAACTGTACGAGGCCTATCTCCTGAACCCGGATGTACCGCATGCGAGCGTCGTCGCCTCGTTTGCCGAGCGCGCCAAGCATGGCCCGATTCGCACGGTCACTGCGTCGGCCGATGCCGAGATGGGCCGCAAGCGCGTCGCGGTGACCCAGCTTATCGCCGCTTACCGCTTCCTCGGCACGCAATGGGCGAATCTCGATCCGTTGCAGCGCCAGGAGCGACCGAATATTCCTGAGCTTGAGCCTTCGTTCTACGGCTTCACCGATGCCGATCTGGACGTCGTCTTCAACATCAGCAACACCTACTTCGGCGGCGAAACCGCGACCCTGCGTGATCTGCTGCAATCGCTGCGCGACACGTATTGCCGCTCTATCGGCGCCGAGTTCCAGTACATTACCGACCCTGCACAAAAGCGCTGGATGCAAGAGCGTCTTTGCAAGAGATCGTGATCGGCATGGCGCACCGAGGCCGTCTGAATGTGCTGGTGAATATCCTCGGCAAAATGCCGTCCGATCTGTTCGCCGAATTCGAGGGCAAGCACGCCGATGATCTGCCGGCGGGTGACGTCAAATACCACCAGGGCTTTTCCAGCGATATCTCGACACCGGGTGGTCCGGTGCATTTGTCGCTCGCTTTCAATCCTTCCCATCTGGAGATTGTCAACCCGGTGGTCGAGGGCTCGGTCAAGGCGCGCATGGATCGCCGCGGCGACAAGCAGGGCAAGCAGGTATTGCCGATTCAGGTGCATGGTGATGCAGCGTTTGCGGGGCAGGGCGTCGTGATGGAGACACTGAATCTCGCGCAAACTCGTGGCTATGGCACGGGCGGCACGGTGCATATCGTGATCAACAATCAGATTGGATTCACTACCTCCGATCCGCGTGACTCGCGCTCCACGTTATATTGCTCCGATGTGGTCAAGATGATCGAGGCGCCGGTGCTGCACGTGAATGGCGATGATCCCGAAGCGGTGGTATTTGCGACCCAGATCGCGCTTGATTTCCGCATGCAGTTCCAGAAAGACGTCGTGGTCGATATCGTCTGCTTCCGCAAGCTCGGTCACAACGAGCAAGACACGCCGGCGCTGACCCAGCCGCTGATGTACAAGAAGATCGGCCAGCACCCCGGCACGCGCAAGCTGTACGCCGACAAGCTGTCGACGCAGGGCACGATTCCGGCGGATGGCGGCGATACGATGGTCAAAGCCTTCCGCGAGGCGATGGATGCCGGACGAAGCTCGGTTGATCCTGTGATCTCGAACTTCAAGAACAAATACGCAGTTGACTGGATGCCTTTCCTGAACCGCAAGTGGACCGATGCGGCCGATACAGCGGTGCCGGCGGCGGAGTTGAAGCGGCTCTCTGAACGCATCACCACGGTACCCACAGACTTTAAGGTGCACCCGCTGGTCGAGAAGGTGCTGGCGGATCGCGCCGCGATGGGTCGGGGTGAGATCAACCTTGACTGGGGCATGGGTGAGCATCTGGCATTTGCGACGCTGGTGTCGTCTGGCTATGCCGTGCGCATCACCGGACAAGATGCCGGGCGAGGCACCTTCACGCATCGTCACGCCGTGCTGCACGATCAGAACCGCGAAAAGTGGGACGCAGGCAGCTACATACCGCTGCAGCATGTGTCCGACCAGCAGGCGCCATTTACCGTGATCGATTCGGTGCTGTCCGAAGAGGCCGTACTCGGTTTTGAATACGGTTATTCCACCGCCGAGCCCAATACGCTCACCATCTGGGAGGCGCAGTTCGGCGATTTCGCGAATGGTGCGCAGGTCGTGATCGATCAGTTCATCAGTTCCGGCGAAGTGAAATGGGGCCGCGCATCCGGTCTGGTGATGATGCTGCCGCATGGTTACGAAGGTCAGGGCCCGGAGCACTCGTCGGCACGTATCGAGCGCTTCCTGCAGCTTTCCGCCGACAACAACATGCAATTGGTGCAGCCGACCACGGGCGCGCAAATCTTCCATCTGCTGCGTCGGCAGATGATCCGCCTGTTCCGCAAGCCCTTGGTGATCTTCACGCCCAAATCGCTGCTGCGCAACAAGGATGCCGGTTCGCCCTTGTCCGATCTGGTCAAGGGTTCATTCCAGACCGTGATCGGCGAAGTCGACACCAGCATTGATGCGAAGAAGGTCAAGCGCGTACTGGCTTGCTCGGGCAAGGTGTACTACGACCTTGTCCATGCGCGCAAGGAGCGCGGCGCAAGCGATATCGCCATCATTCGCGTTGAGCAACTGTATCCGTTCCCGCACAAGGCTTTCTCGGCTGAGCTGAAGGCTTTCCCGAATTTCAATGAACTGGTCTGGGTGCAAGACGAGCCGCAGAACCAGGGTGCGTGGTTCCAGATCCAGCACAACATTCTCGAGAACCTGAGCGATGGCCAGAAACTGGCTTACGCAGGTCGCCCCGCGAGCGCATCGCCCGCTGTCGGTTATTACGACAAGCACTATGCGCAGCAAAAGGCGCTGATCGATACGGCATTTTCGAAGCTCAAGGGCTTCATCCTGACCAAATAAAGACCCCGCGGTGTGCCGGAAGCCGGCCCACCGTGCGAACAACCCGAAACGGAGAGTGAAATGGCAATTCTGGAAGTCCAGGTACCCCAGCTGTCGGAGTCGGTCGCAGAAGCGACCCTGCTGCAGTGGCACAAGAAAGTCGGCGAGGCTGTGGCCCGTGATGAAAACCTGATCGATATTGAAACCGACAAAGTCGTGCTGGAACTGCCCGCGCCTGCGCAGGGTGTGATCGTCGAGATCATCAAGGGCGACGGCACCACCGTGGTCGCTGGCGAAATCATCGCGCGCATTGATACCGAAGCGACAGCGTCAGCCTCGGCGTCAGCGCCAGCTGCCGCAGCTCCCCCAGCTCCCCCAGCAGCACCCGCAACCGCGACAGCCGCTGCGCCTGCCGGCGGCGCCATGGCGATGCCCGCTGCCGCAAAAATGCTGGCCGAGAACAAGATGTCTGCCGACACCGTGCCCGGCACGGGTCGCGATGGCCGTGTGACCAAGGGCGATGTGATCAATGCGCTCAACAAACCTTCGTCACCGGCCTCCGCGCCGGCCGCGCCCAAGGCCTCGCTGCCTGCAGTCGCTGCGCCGGTCTCGATTGATCTAGGTGACCGCCCCGAGCAGCGCGTGCCGATGAGTCGCCTGCGCGCGCGTATCGCCGAGCGTCTGCTGGAGTCACAATCGACGAATGCGATTCTGACGACCTTCAATGAAGTCAATATGCAGCCGGTCATGGACCTGCGCAACAAGTACAAGGACAAGTTCGAAAAAGAGCATGGCGTAAAGATGGGCTTCATGTCCTTCTTTGTGAAGGCCGCTGTGGCCGCACTGAAGAAATACCCGGTGCTAAACGCGTCCATTGATGGCAATGATGTGGTCTATCACGGTTATTTCGATGTCGGTATCGCGGTGGGATCGCCGCGCGGATTGGTGGTGCCCATCTTGCGCAACGCCGACCAAATGACGATTGCTGACATCGAGAAAAAGATCGGTGAATTCGGTCAGAAAGCCAAGGATGGCAAGCTGACGCTGGATGAACTGACCGGCGGCACCTTCTCGATCTCGAATGGTGGCGTGTTCGGCTCGATGCTGTCGACGCCCATCATCAATCCTCCGCAGTCAGCCATTCTCGGTGTGCATGCGACCAAGGAACGCGCCGTGGTTGAAAATGGTCAAATCGTGATCCGTCCAATGAACTACCTCGCCATGTCGTATGACCATCGTCTGATCGATGGTCGTGAGGCCGTGCTCGGGCTGGTGGCGATGAAAGAGGCGCTGGAAGATCCGGCCCGTCTGCTGCTGGATCTGTAAGGAGACGCGCCATGTCCAAGCAATTTGATGTCATCGTCATCGGCGGTGGCCCGGGTGGTTATGTGGCCGCCATTCGCGCTGCGCAGCTGGGCTTTTCGGTCGCGTGCATCGATGAGTGGAAAAACGAAAAGGGTGGCCCTGCGCCAGGGGGTACCTGCACCAACGTCGGCTGCATTCCCTCCAAGGCGCTGCTGCAGTCGTCCGAGCATTTCGACCACGCGAATCATGGTTTCGCCGAGCACGGTATCGAGGTCAAGGGCGTCAAGCTCAATCTTGCGCAGATGCTCGGTCGCAAGGATGGCGTCGTCAAACAGAATAACGACGGCATCCTCTACCTGTTCAAGAAAAACAAGGTCAGCTTCTTCCATGGACGGGGCTCATTCGCCAAAGCAGCTGATGGGCTCTATGAGATCGAGGTGGCTGGCGCTTCGGCAGACACGCTGACCGCCAAGCAAGTCATTGTTGCCACTGGTTCGAGTCCCCGCGCACTGTCGAATGCACCTTTCGATGAGAAGCTCATTTTGTCGAACACGGGTGCGCTGGCGATTGATGCGGTCCCTAAAAAGCTGGGTGTGATTGGTGCCGGCGTGATCGGTCTGGAGATGGGCAGTGTCTGGCGTCGTCTCGGCGCACAAGTCACCGTACTCGAAGCCCTGCCGACATTTCTGGGGGCGGCCGACGAAACCATTGCGAAAGAGGCGCACAAGCTCTTTGCCAAGCAGGGCCTCGATATACAGATGGGCGTGAAGATCGGCGAGATCAAGTCCGGCAAGGACGTCAGCATTGAATACACGGATGCCAAGGGTGAATCTCACAAGCTCAGTGTCGACAAGCTGATCGTATCGATCGGTCGCGTGCCCAACACCACCGGATTGAACGCAGAAGCCGTGGGCCTTGCACTCGACGAGCGCGGTTTTATCGCGGTAGACGAACACTGCCGCACCAACCTGCCCAATGTCTGGGCAGTGGGCGATGTGGTGCGTGGCCCGATGCTGGCGCACAAGGCCGAAGAAGAGGGCGTTGCTGTCGCCGAGCGCATCGCGGGTCAGCATGGTCATGTGAACTTCGCAACCATTCCCTGGGTTATTTATACCTCGCCGGAGATTGCCTGGGTCGGACGGACCGAGCAGCAGCTGAAAGCCGATGGCGTGGCATACAAAGCGGGCGCTTTCCCATTTCTTGCGAATGGACGCGCGCGGGCGCTGGGCGACACCTCGGGCATGGTCAAGGTACTGGCCGATGCAAAAACCGACGAGATCCTTGGCGTGCACATCATCGGACCCATGGCTTCCGAGCTGATTTCCGAGGCCGTGGTGGCAATGGAATTCCGCGCCTCGTCCGAAGACATTGCTCGTATATGCCATGCGCATCCGACGTTGTCGGAAGCGACCAAGGAAGCGGCACTGGCGGTAGACAAGCGCTCGCTGAACTTTTGACTCGCAGGTGCCCCTCTTTAGCCGACCGGGCAGCGTCTTGCGTAATGCTGGTACGATCTTTGGTTCTGACAGGAGCCTTCGCTTGAGATCGTGGATAGTCATCCCGCTGATGATTTTGCTGGCCTCGTGCGCAAGCACGAAGCCGGCGGAGGACCGCATCGAGATACTGACGACTGCGCGCTCGCAGCCGCTACAGGGTGCGCAGTGCGAGGTGGAGACCGGCGCCGGCCAGTGGACGGTGACGACGCCGGACTCGGTGCAGGTAGGCGAGCCGAGGGGCGACCTCAAAGTGGTCTGCAACAAGGAAGGCTATCGTACCTCCGAGGTCATCTTCCGTCGCGGCAGCAGCGGTGTGCCCGGCGCAACGCGTGTGGGCGTCGGCATGGGTGGCGGTTTTGGCGGTTACAGCGGCGTCGGCATTTCGCTGGGTTTTGGGTTTCCCCTGTCCTCCGGACGCGCGACCTACCCTTCCCGGGTCGTGGTCGACATGACGCCGATGTAGCGGCGACCGAGCTGATGAATGTTCAGGAATTCTACGAAAAGACGCTAACCGAGCGCGGCTATCAGTCAGACCCGGCGCAGCTTGCCGCGGTAGAGCGCTTGCAGCGCTCCTACGATGAGTGGGGTGTGTACATGTCGCGGCGCTCGTCGAGGCTGCGGCGCATGATCATCCATCCCGATCCTCCCAGAGGTGTCTATCTGTGGGGCGGTGTCGGTCGCGGCAAGTCCTTCCTGATGGATAGTTTCTACGCCGTGATTCCCGTCAGACGCAAGACACGGGTACATTTTCATGAGTTCATGCGCGAGGTTCACCGTGCGCTGGATGAAGAAAAAAATGTCGAGAATCCTCTGGATCAGGTAGCGCAAAAGATCGCGCGGCGCTACCGGCTGATTTGCTTTGACGAATTCCATGTGTCCGATATTGCGGACGCGATGATTCTCTACAACCTGCTAAAAGCTCTGTTCGAGCAAGGTGTCAGCTTTGTGATGACCTCGAACTATCCCCCGGAGGGCTTGTATCCGGATGGCTTACATCGAGATCGCATGCTGCCAGCCATTGACCTGCTCAAGGAAAAGCTCGACGTGTTGGCGGTCGATGCAGGCACCGACTACCGTCGTCGCGTGATGGAAAAAGTCGAGGCTTACCAGACCCCGCTCGGACCGGTTGCCGACAGCGCGCTGCTGCATGCGTTTGTCTCTATCGCCGAAGCCGGGGAGCAGGACCCGCGAATCAAGATAGAATCGCGGGAGATTCGCTGTGTGCGCCGCGCTGGCGGTGTGGTCTGGTTCGATTTTGCTACTTTGTGCGGTGGGCCGCGCTCGCAAAATGATTACCTTGAGATCGCCAACCGATTTCACACGGTCATCTTGTCTGAGGTGCCGCGAATGACTGCCGAGATGGCCTCCGAGGCACGCCGCTTTACCTGGTTGATCGATGTGCTCTACGATCATCGCGTGAAGCTGATCATCTCGGCGGCGGTGGCGCCGGACCTGCTGTACACCGAGGGAGTGATGTCGAATGAGTTTCATCGCACGGTGTCGCGTATTACCGAGATGCAGTCGCGCGAATACAAAGAGAGCGTCCGGCGGCAGGCAGCTGGTTTGATCACTTGAATGTCCAATGCAATATGTGCCTGACCCAGTGTCTGGCGCATGTCTGACCCGATGAATGGAAGTGCAATGACGATGATTCGATTGGCCCTCACGTTTTATGCGTTGATCATGTCGGCAGTGTTTGCCACGTCGGTGCTGGCTGGAGAAACACTGGAGCGGGCGTTGAGCAAGCGTTTCCCACAGGGCTCCATTACCTCAGTGACGGCCGCCCGACAAGCGCTGGCCGAACTCGACGCTGCGCGCCGCGAAGCCGAGCAAATTTTTGACGATGAACGATTGCGTTGCTATGACAAATTCTTTACCGCGAGCTGTTTGTCGGAAGCCAAGGAAATAAGAAGGCTCGCGCTGTCGAGTATCCGCAAAGTCGAGGTCGAGGCGAATGCGTTCTTGCGCAAGGAAAAAGCGGCGGAACGAGACCGCGAGATCGCAGAGCGTCAGGGCCGTGCGGCGCGTACGCTAGATGGGCCGGCGATTCCCATTACTGGCGCCGCGCGCGATGGCGGCGCGGCGCCGGAATCTGAGACCAAGCCAGACAAGCCGTGATGGATGCAGAGCAGGTTCGCGAACGCGTGATCGAGCTGGAAACCGAGCATCGTGATCTCGATGCGGCGATTGCGTTGCTGGCAGCAGCACCCACAGCAGATGCGTTGCAGTTACAGCGCCTCAAGAAGCGCAAGCTACAACTGAAAGACCATATCATCCGCTTGAAGATGCAGCTGGTACCTGATATTCCCGCGTGATTTTCCCCTCATCGTTTTGCTGTGCGCCGGCTTGCGCCAGTATCGTGGTGCACAGCTCGTTTTTCCGGATTGATCCTTGACCGAACTCGCCAAAGCTATGGAAGCACTCGCGGAACCCGGCGAGCACGACGTAGAGATCGATGAGCTTTTTTCCGATCGTGGAGCGCTGGCTCGCGGCATCGACGACTTTCGTCCGCGTCAGTCCCAGACCGACATGGCGCGTGCGGTAGCGGATGCCATCGCACGCCGGGCTACCTTGCTGGCTGAAGCAGGTACGGGTACGGGCAAGACCTTTGCCTATCTGGTGCCTGCCTTGTTATGGGGCGGCAAGGTGATTGTGTCGACGGGTACCAAGAATTTACAGGACCAGCTTTTCCTGCGCGATATTCCGGTGGTACGCAAGGCGCTGAATGTGCCGGTGACGATCGCCTTGCTCAAGGGCAGGGCAAACTATCTGTGCCACTTTCATCTGGATCGCACACAACAAAATGGCCGCCTGACAGCGCGCGAGGATGTCGGTTACTTGCGCGAGATCGCGCGCTTCGCCAAGACCACCTCGACGGGTGACAAATCCGAGCTCTCACGTGTGCCCGAGAGCGCCCTGATCTGGAATCTGGTCACTTCCACGCGCGACAACTGTCTTGGCGCTGAATGCGCTCACTATCAGGATTGTTTTGTGATGCGGGCGCGCAAGGAAGCGCAGCAGGCCGATGTGGTGGTTGTCAACCATCATCTGTTCTTTGCCGATGTCGCGCTCAAAGACACTGGCGTTGCTGAGCTGCTGCCTAGTGCCAATACCGTGATCTTTGATGAGGCACATCAGCTGCCTGACACCGCGACGACGTTTTTTGGTGACACCGTCTCGACCTCGCAGGTGATGGAGCTATGCCGTGATGTACTCGCAGAGGGCCTGACCCATGCGCGCGATGGTGCTGACTGGGCAGCCACCATTGCGCCGGTCGAGAAAGCGGTGCGCGACCTCCGACTGGCCTTTCCGGCAGAGGGAATCAAGCTCGCGCGTGAGCAGATTGCCGACAGTAGCCCTTTCTTTCCTGCGCTAGAGCATCTGAAAGCCATGTTGTCACAAATGACAACGGTGCTGGCGTCACAGGCCGAACGCTCGGAGACCCTGGAGCAATGTCGTGCGCGCGCAGCTGAGCTGGGAGCGCGCCTGGATGCTTGGGTACCGGTGGGTGATGCGGAACAGCGTGCCGCCAAAGTGCTGTGGGTCGAGGCTTTTTCTCAGTCGCTGCAGCTACACCAGACGCCGCTGTCGATTGCGCCAGTCTTCAGCAAACAGCGAGAGGGGCCGCCTCGAGCATGGATCTTTACCTCGGCCACGCTGGCCGTGAAAAATGATTTCAGCCATTACAGCGCGCAGCTTGGCCTGACGGACGAGCCGTCGAAGTCATGGCCCAGTCCTTTTGATTACGCCAGACAGGCACTGCTGTATGTGCCCCCCGATCTGCCCGCGCCCAATTCGCCCGGCTACACTGATGCAGTGGTTGAGGCTGCACTGCCCGTGATCGAGGCGGCGCGCGGTCGGGCTTTCCTGTTGTGCACGACCCTGCGTGCAGTCAAACGCGCGGCCGAGCTGTTGCGTGAGGCTTTCAAGACGCGGCAGCTGCCCTGGCCCTTGCTGGTACAGGGCGAGCTGGGGCGCACTGAGTTATTGTCGCGCTTTCGCTCTGCGGGCAATGCGGTGCTGATTGGCAGCCAGAGTTTCTGGGAAGGGGTGGATGTGCGTGGCGATGCACTGTCCGTCGTCATCATCGACAAGCTGCCGTTCGCGCCGCCGGATGATCCGGTGCTCGCAGCCCGCATCGCCGACATGGAGAAGCGTGGACTCAATGGCTTCATGCATCATCAGCTACCCGAGGCCATCATCAGTCTGAAGCAGGGCGCCGGACGTCTGATTCGTGATGAGCGAGACCGGGGCGTGCTGATGATTTGCGATCCGCGACTGATCTCAAAGCCCTATGGGCGTCGTATCTGGCAAAGCTTGCCGCCGTTTGCCCGCAGCCGTGAGCTGTCCACGGTGCAGGCTTTCCTGCAAAACGCGCCAGCAGCGGATCCGGAGTAAAAACGTCGGACCTTTTCTCAGCAGCAGCTTTCCTTGGCAGCTCGAGATTCCGGATAGCTTGACATCGACCGATAAGCTTCCCTGAAAAGCTGGGTGAATGCCACACTCAGCGTGTCGGAGCCAGATCACATTTGATCGTACTCAAACATGGAATTTAACGCGCCTGCGTTCAGGTAAAATCCGCCCCATGAAAATCCTTATCAGTAACGACGACGGTTATCTGGCCCCTGGCATCAACGCACTGGCGGATAGGCTGGCGGCGGTCGCCGATATCGTTGTCGTCGCCCCGGACAGCAATCGCTCAGGATCATCGAATTCCTTGACGCTCGACCGTCCGTTGCGAGTGATGCGGTCTGCCAATGGCTTTTATTCAATCAATGGCACGCCGAGCGACTGCGTGCATATCGCGCTGACGGGCATCCTCGATGAGCGACCCGATCTGGTCGTGTCTGGCATCAATCAGGGGCAGAACATGGGTGATGACACGCTGTATTCCGGCACGGTGGCGGCGGCGACGGAAGGCTTTTTATTCGGCATTCCCGCCATTGCGTTTTCGCAGGTGGATCATGGCTGGGCGCATCTCGACGATGCTGCTGATGCGGCCCGTGATTTTGTGATGCGCAGACTGGACGACCTTGAGCGTCCTTTCCTGCTGAACGTGAACATTCCCAATCGCCCCTATGCCGAGTTGCGGAAGGTGGTGCCCACTCGTTTGGGAAAACGGCACGAGTCCGAGCCGGTGATCAAAAGCCGCGATCCGCATGGCAATGAGATTTTCTGGATCGGCCCGGCGGGCAAGGCCAAGGAGGCCAGCGAAGGTACAGATTTCCATGCCACCGCCCATGGCTGGATATCGGTGACGCCGCTGCAGATCGATCTCACGCACTCGTCTCAGCTCGAGCAACTCAGGCGGTCGCTGGCATGAGCAAGGATCAGGATCCTCCGAAAAGACGTTTTCCGCTGACGCTGGATCAGTTGACCGGCCGCGCCGATCGTCAGCGCGCGTCAGCCGCGCCGCAGCTGAACAGCTTGCAGACCGCGACGCGCAATGCAGCGCAGCACAGCCCGCAGCCATCCGCGCCAGCGCCTGTTGCCAGCGGGGCGGTAGCATCATCTTCCGCCGTCCTGCCCAAACCACCGTCGCGATCGCTTGCCGAGACGAGCGCCGTCAATTCGCCGCTGGTGTCCGACGCTGTGCGGCGGGCGATGGTGCAGCGACTGTCCCAGCAAGGCATACAGGATGCGACGGTACTGGCGGCGATGGAAGCGGTGCCGCGTCATTTTTTTGTCGAGCCCGGACTGGCCAGTCAGGCATACATCGATGCGTCGCTGCCGATTGGTTACCATCAGACGATTTCGCAGCCCTATATCGTTGCGCGCATGATCGAGGTGATTCGCGATGGCATTGAGGGAAAAGTGCCACGTGTACTCGAGATCGGTACCGGCTGCGGCTATCAGGCAGCGGTGCTGGCGCAGATTGCCAATCAGGTCTACACCATAGAGCGCATACGGCCGCTGCACGAACAGGCGCGCCGTAATCTGCGCGCACTCCTGATTCCCAATCTGAGGCTGCACTATGGCGATGGTATGCTGGGACTTCCGCAGTTAGCCCCATTCGATGGCATCATTCTGGCAGCAGCTGGACTGGAAGTGCCCCAGGCCTTGCTGGACCAGATTGCGGTCGGTGGCAGGCTGGTGGCACCGGTGGGGGTACGGAATCAGGTGCTCAAGCTGATCAGGCGGATCAAGCGGAACGAATGGACGACCGAGACGCTGGAGCGCTGCCATTTTGTTCCCTTGCGCCCTGGGACTTTCGGCTGAGCTTACCCTTTGCAACTTGTCTTGGCAGGCTGCAAGCGGCATTGGCAGCAGTTTGCCGTGAGTTTGCGCTGGCTGCAGGACGGCCGCCTTGCTATCGATCTGACGAGACAGCTTATTGGTGCAGTCACCGCCCAATGCGAATATTCTGAACACCATGCAAACGATGCAGAAAAAAATCATCGCCCTCGCGCTCTTGCTGCTATTGGCTGCCTGCGCCGAGATGCCCTCGCGTGCACCGATCGACGACCGTACGGCCGCCCGCAACGCTACGAAATCGAAAGACCAGAAAGATCAAAAAGATCGAAGCACAGCGGAGCCGCTTGCTCCTGATGCGCCCGGTTTCTACACCGTGAAGAAGGGCGATACGCTGCGCAAGATCGCCCAGCAATTCAGTCAGTCGGTGCGCGACATCACCGACTGGAATAATTTATCCAACCCGAACGACATCAAGGTGGGGCAGGTACTGCGCGTTGTGCCTGCTGAAGGAACGCAAGTCTCCTCCGTGCCGATGGATACTGGGCTCGAGTCCAAGCCGCTAGAGGGCAAGCCGGTCTCGAGCAGTTCGCCCGCCTCGGGTTTACCGGGTCTTAAGAGCGGGCCACTCGGCAGCAAGGTCGCTTATACCGATCAAGCCTGGACGGATATGCAGCGCGGGGAACCCTCGGCAGCGCGCGCGCTGGATACGCCCAAAAAGCCTGACGCGGTTGCCGCCAGCAAGTTCAGCTGGCCGACCGAAGGCCGCATCGTCGGCAATTTTGATCCCAGCCGCAAAGGGATCGATATTGCGGGTCAGTCGGGTCAAGCCGTCAATGCTGCGGGCGACGGCACCGTGCTGTATGCGAAAAACATGCGCGGATATGGCAACCTGGTGATCGTCGATCACGGCGATGGGCTGGTATCTGCGTATGCTCACAACAAAACTATACTGGTGAAGGAAGGTCAAACAGTCGCCAGGGGACAACGTATCGCCGAGATGGGCGACACCGATGCCGACATGGTGAAACTTCACTTCGAGATCCGGCAGCTAGGCAAGCCGGTCGATCCTGTGAGCATGCTGCCCAACCGATAGTCATCATGAGTGATTCCTTCGATCTTTCCGACGAGTCCGATCAGCCAGAGCGGGACGAGATCGAAGAATTTACCGGTGATCCCTCCGCCGGGGAAGGTGAGTTTCTCATCGATGAGACAAGTCTTCGGGAGTTCCGCGCGTTGCTGCAGACGGAGCTATCTGGCGATGCGACGCAGCGTTATTTGAACCGTATTGGTATGCGGCCGCTGCTTACTCAGGAGCAAGAAGTTCACTTCGCCACGCGGGCCAACCAGGGCGACTTCAGCGCGCGGCAAGTGATGATCGAGCATAACCTCCGGCTGGTCGTCTCGATTGCCAAGCACTACATCGATCGCGGTGTGGCTCTGCTGGACATGATCGAAGAAGGCAACCTGGGGCTGATGCATGCGATCAGCAAGTTCGAGCCTGAGAGGGGCTTTCGGTTTTCGACCTACGCGACCTGGTGGATTCGCCAGAGTATCGAGCGGGCGATCATGAATCAGGCGCGAACCATACGCTTGCCAGTTCACCGCATCCGCGAACTCAATCAGGTACTGAGGGCAAAATATCACCTTGAATCTCGCTTGTTCAATGGTCATGACGCGCGGTTGGAGGATATCGCGCATCTGGTTGAGCGCAGCGTCGATGAGGTGCGCGAGACACTGGGCATGGCAGACCATGTCACGTCGCTGGATACGCCCATTGATGGCGATCCGAATTCCAGCCTGCTCGACATCCTCGCCGATGGCGCTCAGCAAGGGCCAGAGGCCGATGCCGAGCATCATGAGATGATCACTCTGGTGCGCCACTGGCTCAGCACGATCCCCACAAAACAGCGACAGGTGATCATGCGTCGTTTCGGCATTGATAACGGCAGCCCGGCCACATTGGAAGAACTTGCCGAGGAGATGGGAGTGACCAGGGAGAGAGTGAGACAGATCCAGCAGGACGGCCTGATCAGACTCAAGCGCGCCATGCTCGCGCGCGGTGTCGGCAAGGACGCGCTGCTGTGATCCCGGTCTTGGTATTCGACATCGAGACTATTCCCGATGTGGCCGGTCTGCGCTCGCTTGCCGGACTGGGTATCGACGTCTCCGATGCGGAGGTCGCCGCGCAGGCGTTTGCTGCAAGACGCGAGAAGACGGGCTCTGATTTTCTTCAGCATCATCTGCATCGCGTTGCGGCGATCTCGTGCGTATTTCGCGACGACGAGGGCTTTCGCGTGCGCTCGCTGGGTAGTCTGGAAGATGGCGAGGCAAAGCTGGTGCAGGATTTTTTCAAGATTATTGATCGCTATACACCGCAGCTGGTGTCATGGAATGGCGGTGGTTTTGATTTGCCGGTGCTGCATTACAGAGCGCTGATTCAGGGCATCAGCGCCCCCCGCTACTGGGAGCAGGGTGATGAAGATCGTGATTTCAAATGGAACAATTACCTGTCTCGCTATCACTCTCGCCATCTGGATCTGATGGATCATCTGGCAATGTACACCGGCAGGGCCAATGCACCACTGGATGACCTGGCCAAGCTGTGCGGCTTTCCCGGCAAGCTAGGCGTCGACGGCTCGCAGGTCTGGACTCTGTATCAAGAGGGCCGGCTGGAACAGATACGCGATTACTGCGAGACCGATGTCGTGAATACCTACCTTGTCTATTGCCGCTATCAGCTGATGCGTGGACAGCTGACGCGCGCCGCCTACGACGCCGAGCTGGCGCTGGTGAGAAGTTCGCTCGAATCCCTGCAAGCGCGACACTGGCGCGAGTATCTGGCTGCCTGGCCAGCAGAAAAGTAAGCGACGCAGACAGCCCTTCCCCGGTGAGACTCCTGTGCTGCACCGGCGCGTTACAATCGCGTGCTTTGTCGCTCCGGTAACTTATTTCACTCCGTTTTATGCAAGACATCCTGCAGATCGAGTCGCTCGACATGGAAGCGCGCGGCATCGGCCATCTCTCCAATGATGATGGCAGCCCCGGCAAAGTGATCTTTGTCGAAGGCGCTTTGCCCGGCGAGCGCGTGCGCTTCAAGTCTTACCGTCGCAAACCCAAATGGGAAGCGGCTGACATGACCGAGCTCTTGCATGAATCCGCGCTGCGTGTGAAGCCAAAATGTGAATTCTTCGGACGCTGTGGCGGCTGCGCGATGCAGCATCTCGAGCCTTCTGCACAGGTGGCGATCAAGCAGCGAGTGCTGGAAGACAATCTTCATCATCTGGGTAGAGTGCGCGCCGAGACGCTGCTGCGTCCGGTTCAAGGGCCGACCTGGGGCTATCGTTTTCGCGCGCGTTTATCTGTGCGTCATGTACCCAAGAAAGGCGGCGTGCTGATCGGTTTTCATGAAAAACGATCAAGCTACGTCGCCGACATGACGCGCTGCCAGATCCTGCCGCCGGAAGTGTCGGCGATGATGCTGCCGATGCGCACGCTGATCGAAGGCTTGTCCATTCGCGACCGTTTGCCGCAGATCGAGCTGGCCGTGGGCGAGGGCGCCGAGGGCCGAGTGATCGTGATGGTGCTGCGTGTGCTGGAGCCACCGTCCGAGCACGACCGACAACGGCTGATCGCCTTTGCGGATGAATGGAACATCCATTTTTGGCTCCAGCCCAAAGGTCCGGATACTGCCGCTCCGTTCCATCCTGCGGACAGTGCGCTCGAATATCTGCTGCCTGAGTTCGGTGTGCGCATGCCTTTCAGGCCGACTGACTTTACCCAGGTGAACCACCAGATCAATCGTGTACTGGTACAGCGGGCGCTTCGCTTGCTAGAGGTACAACCGCAAGACCGTGTCGCTGATCTGTTCTGCGGCCTCGGCAATTTCACCCTGCCACTTGCCACACTAGCGAAGGAAGTGATCGGCATCGAGGGCAGCGATGCGCTGGTGGCCCGCGCGCTGGAGAATGCACGATTGAACGGACTGGAGGCGAAGACCACGTTCTACAGCCGCAATCTGTTCGGGTTTACTGCCGACGATTTACGCGCGCTGGGCAGGTTTGACCGCATGCTGATCGATCCGCCGCGCGAGGGCGCGATTGATGTCAGTCTGGCGCTGGCCAGTTTGAACGACACCGATCCGGGATCACGTCCGCTTCGTCTGGTCTATGTGTCATGCAACCCATCAACATTGGCGCGGGATGCGGGCGTGCTGGTTAGTCAGGCAGGCTACCGATTGTCTCAGGCGGGCGTGGTCAACATGTTTCCGCATACCGCCCATGTGGAGTCGATCGCTGTGTTCGACAGAGTTGATTAAAAGCCCTGCCGGGCGATTGAATACCCCAGATGGACCACCAATAAAAACGCCGACCTGGGGTCGGCGTTTTCGTTGCTGCAGCTGAGATATCCGTTGCACGTATCAGTGTGGCGTATCAGTCGCGCTCGCCACCCAGAATGCCCAGCAAAGCCAGCAGGTTCACGAAGATGTTGTACAGATCGAGATAGATCGCCAGCGTGGCAGTGATGTAATTCGTTTCGCCGCCGTTGATGATGCGCTGCACGTCGAACAGGATGTAGGCGGAGAAAATCATCACGGCAATCGCCGAGATCACCACGTGTAGCAGGGGCATCTGCAGGAAGATATTTGCGATACCAGCCAGCAGCAGCACAATCACGCCAGCGAACAGCCAGCTACCCAGACCGGAAAAATCGCGCTTGCTGGTCGTGGCGATTGACGCCATGACGGCAAAGATGATCGCGGTGCCGCCAAATGCAGTCATGATCAGCGAGGCGCCGTTCGAGAAATGCAGGATCTGCTCGATCATTCTCGACAGCATCAAGCCCATGAAGAAGGTGAAGCCCAGCAGCACAGCCACGCCGAGGCCGGAGTCCTTGGTTTTTTCAATCGCGTAGAAGAAGCCGAAGGCAATCGCCAAAAAGGCGATGATGCTCAGCATCGGGCTGCCGGCGAACAGCGAGAATTTCAGCTGCACGCCGATCCAGGCGCCGAGCACGGTCGGAATCATGGAGAGCGCCAGCAGCCAATAGGTGTTCCTCAGCACGCGATGACGAACCGCGAAAACATCGCTGGCCGCGCCGTACATACTTTGAAGTTGCTGATCCATAAAGACAATGCTCCTGTGTGAGGTGGATATGTTAGCACCCTGACAGCAAGCGCTCAGCGAGCGCAACGCTGCTAAAAACATAATTTAACTCATCCTGCAGGTGGGAGTCTATCCGATATTTTCAATAGCGGCCGACGCAAAACGCTTTGCTGCTGGGCCATTTGACCCTCCATTCATGTTAAAATCCTTGGTTAATCAGGATTCCCTGCAATTCCCTTAACCCCTTAATATTATTGGAGTTTTTACAGATGGCAATCGAGCGCACCCTGTCGATCATCAAACCCGACGCCGTGGCGAAAAACGTGATCGGACAGATCTACTCTCGGTTCGAAGGCGCCGGCCTGACAATCATCGCTGCGCGCATGATGCAACTCTCCCGCGCCGAGGCAGAGGGTTTCTACGCGGTGCACCGCGAACGGCCATTCTTCAAGGATTTGGTCGACTTCATGATCTCCGGCCCGGTGATGGTGCAGGTACTCGAGGGCGAGAATGCCATCCTGAAGAACCGCGACCTGATGGGCGCGACTGATCCGAAGAAGGCGGACAAAGGCACCATCCGAGCCGATTTCGCCGATTCCATCGATGCCAACGCAGTGCACGGCTCCGACGGCCCCGACACGGCCAAGGTCGAGATAAGCTACTTCTTCCCGTCGCTGAACGTCTACTCGCGCTGATCAGCGCGGGTCCAACGGGAGCCGCCATCACGCGTGGCATCAGGAGATATCGTCATGGCGGCAACCACCAATCTGCTCGATCTCGATCCGCCGGCGCTGGCGCGCTGGTGCAGCGAGCTGGGTGAGAAGCCTTTCCGAGCCAAGCAATTGCAGCGCTGGATTCACCAGTTCGGTGAGAGCGATTTCGATGCCATGACCGATCTGGCCAAATCGCTACGAGAAAAACTCACCCATCACGCCACTGTCTCGGCGCCCGACATCATCAGCGACAACCTGTCCTCTGATGGCACGCGCAAATGGTTACTGGATGTGGGCAATGGCAATGCGGTCGAGTGCGTATTCATCCCCGAAGAAACTCGGGGCACACTCTGCGTGTCGACGCAGGCCGGCTGTGCGGTCAATTGTCGTTTCTGCTCGACAGGTAAGCAGGGCTTCTCGCGCAACCTCTCCACCGGTGAAATCATCGGGCAATTGTGGATGGCCGAGTCACTGCTCAGAAGCAGCAAGGGTGTGCCCGCCGGTCCCAAGGGTGAGCGGCAAATCACCAATGTGGTGATGATGGGCATGGGCGAGCCGTTGCTCAACTATGAGCCGACCATCGCCGCACTACGGCTGATGCTCGACGATAACGCCTACGGCCTGTCACGCCGCCGTGTCACTGTATCCACCAGCGGTGTTGTACCGATGATCGACAAGCTCTCGCAGGATTGTCCGGTGGCGCTCGCCGTATCGCTGCATGCATCCAATGATGCGCTGCGTGACGAGCTGGTGCCCCTGAACAAAAAATATCCTCTGCGCGAGCTGATGAGTGTTTGTCAGCGCTACCTTGAATTCGCGCCGCGTGACTTCATTACCTTTGAATACTGCATGCTGGATGGCGTGAACGACAGTGATGCGCACGCGCGCGAACTGATCGCGTTGGTCGCCGACGTGCCCTGCAAATTCAATCTGATTCCCTTTAATCCTTTTCCGGAGTCCGGACTACGACGTTCGCCGAATCCTCGCATCAAGGCGTTCGCGCAAATTCTGATGGATGCCGGCATCGTGACCACCGTGCGCAAGACGCGCGGTGAAGATATCGATGCGGCTTGCGGGCAGCTGGCCGGCGAGGTGCAGGACCGCACCCGGGTGCAGCAGCGTATGCAGAAGATGACGGAATACCAGCAGAAATACGGCAAGGATTTTGGCCTCATCGTGGAGATTTCCGACTGATGCGCGGGTTACCTATTTTGTTGGCGACCGTGCTGTTCGCGATAGCCGGTTGCGCAAGCATACCCGCCGACGCACCATCAAGTGGTGCGCATCAGGCCGATGCGCAACGTCGCGCCGAGATTCGCCTTCAGCTGGCCTCGGCGTATTTTGCCGAGGGTCAGTATGCGACGGCGCTGGCGGAGCTCGATCAGGCTTATCTGACCGGTCAGCGGCGTGCGGATGTTCTCGGGCTGCGCGCGCTCGTGCTGATGCAACAGGGCGACGCCACTGCCGCCACCCGCAGTCTGAAGCAGGCATTGCAGACAGAGCCGGACCATCCTGGCTTGCTCAACAATATGGGTTGGCTGCTGTGCGAAACCGGCCACTATGAGGAAGGACAGAGCTACTTCAGGCGCGCGCTGACCCACCGTGGCTACGCGACCCCGGGTAAGGTACTGCTGAACGCCGGGCGATGCAGTGAGCGCGCTGGTCGACGCGACGAGGCGGCCGAATTTTTTCGCCAGGCGCTCAGGGTTGACCCCGGTCAGCTGGGTGCGCACGCGAGCCTTGCCCGGCTTGCCTTCGAGGCAGGCGACTATCACCGGGCAAAAGTTCACATGCTGCGCGTCTTGTCGGGCGATCGTCCTGAGAAAGATGATTACCTGATGGCGATGGCCATCGAGCGCAAGCTCGGCGATGCCGCTGCCGAACAGAGCATTGCGCAGCAATGGAAAAAACGTTTCTCCGGCACCGCGCGCGAGCCCGGTTCCGTGCTGGACAATGCGAATGAACGATAAAGAACCAGACAAAGCGAATGACCTGACCGGGCTCCTCGGTTCTGGCGAGGTGCACCTGTCCGACACGCGTGCCGCGTCCGCTGAAGCGCCCGCTGCAGATGCCGCAGCGGCCGTTGCTATGCAAACGGCAGAGGTTATCGCGGCAGAAACCTCAGCAGAGACCTCAGCAGAAACCGCCGTGGATACCGAAGCAGGAACTGCGGTGGACATCGCCGCAGAAGAGATTGCAACAGAGACTGCAGCAGACGCCACCGCAGAGACCGCCTCAGAGACCATCGCAGCTGCATCTGACATCGCAGACGAATCAGCGTCTGTGGCCGTCGAACTCGCTTGGGTGCCGCCCGATGTACTCCCCGGCGAAGTTTTCGCTGCCCGGCGCGAGGAATTGCGCTGGTCTCTGGAAGAGGCGGCCACGCGGCTGAAGCTCACACCGCGTCAGGTCAGCGCACTCGAAGCGAATGACTTTGCCTCTTTGCCCGGCATGTCCAGCGTGCGCGGCTTCATCCGCTCCTACGCCAAGGCATTGGGGCTGGATCCTGAGCCTTTGCTGGAGATGGTGGCCCGCGAGCCCAATCCTGCTCAAGGACCGATGGTGCTGCGCCGTCCCTTGCCATCCAATGGTTTCCCCGGTCGTCCGTCGGCGCCGCCGCCCCGCACGAGCAAATGGCGCAACAGGATCATTCTTGCGATGGTATTGCTGGTGGCAGGTTTCGCCGCCGGATTCGAAGCGTATCGCTCGCAGTGGGTGCAGATTCCACCGATGGATCAGCTCATGGCCGAAATTCCATTGCCCGACCTAGGACTGGGCGAGTTCTTTGGGGCCTCGTCGGCCAACGCAGAGCAGACTGAATCCGGCGACACTCTGTTGGCTGCGGCAGAACCTGGCATGGCAAAGCCGCCGCCAGCACCCGCTCCCGTACCTGCGCTACAGCTCAAGCTGCGCGAGGATGCATGGGTCGAGATTACGACGGTCAGCGGCGAACGCATCGTGTCGCAACTGATCAAGGGCGGTACCACGGCGGCATTCGACATCACTGAGCCATCGGTACTGGTCGTCGGCAATGCGGCAGCGGTCGAGGCGCGTTTGCGTGGCCAGCTGCTGAACCTCAAAGCCGTCGCGCGCGACAATGTGTCCAAACTCAGCATCAAGTGAGGCAGCGATGAATGCATCTTGCCCGGCATCTCCGATTCCCTCTGGCCCGCTCACGCGGCATCGCACTCGCCAGGTCGAGGTCCGTCACGGCGACAAGGTGGTCGCGGTCGGCGGCGACGCACCAATCATGGTGCAATCGATGACTAATACCGACACCGCCGATGCGATTGGCACGGCGATCCAGATAAAGGAGCTTGCACGCGCCGGCTCGGAAGTGGTGCGCATCACCGTGAACACGCCCGAAGCAGCAGCAGCCGTGCCCGCGATTCGTGAGCAGCTCGATCGCATGGATATCGATGTACCGCTGGTCGGCGATTTTCATTACAACGGTCATCAGCTGCTGACACAGTATCCCGAGTGCGCAGAAGCCTTGTCCAAGTACCGGATCAATCCTGGCAATGTGGGGCAGGGCGCGAAGCGCGATACGCAGTTCGCGCAGATGATCGAAGTCGCCTGCAAATATCAGAAGCCTGTGCGCATAGGCGTGAACTGGGGCAGTCTCGACCAAGCTTTGCTCGCGCGGGTGATGGATGAGAATGCGCAGCGCGCGGAACCCTGGAACGCGCAGGCAGTCATGTACGAGGCGCTCGTGACTTCCGCGCTCGACAATGCAAAACGCGCGGAAGAGCTTGGCTTGCCGGGTGATCGCATCGTGCTCTCATGCAAAGTATCTGGCGTGCAGGATTTGATCGCGGTGTACCGTGAACTTGCTCGTCGCTGCGACTATCCGCTCCATCTTGGTCTGACTGAAGCTGGCATGGGCAGCAAAGGCATCGTGGCCTCCACGGCGGCGCTCTCGGTGCTGCTGCAAGAGGGGATAGGCGACACGATACGTATTTCTCTGACGCCCGAGCCCGGTGGCGACCGCACCCGCGAAGTCATCGTCGCGCAAGAAATTTTGCAGACGATGGGCTTGCGCAAATTCACGCCAATGGTCATTGCCTGTCCTGGTTGTGGACGTACGACGTCCACCGTGTTTCAGGAGCTGGCAGATCGCATACAGACTTATCTGCGAGAGCAGATGCCCGCATGGAAGGGCAAGTATCCGGGTGTTGAGGAGATGAACGTGGCCGTCATGGGCTGCATCGTCAATGGCCCCGGCGAATCCAAGCACGCCAATATCGGCATCAGTCTGCCCGGCACGGGCGAGTCACCTGCTGCGCCGGTATTCGTGGATGGGCAAAAGACAGTCACGCTCAGGGGTGAGCGTATTGCGGAAGAATTTCAGGCGATTGTACTGGACTACGTCCAGACACGATACGGCCATCAGTAAACGGTAAAGAGCACATGGCAGAGACCAAGAAAAGCGAGAAAATTCTCGGCGTAAAGGGAATGAACGACATCCTCCCCGAGGATGCTCCGTTGTGGGAGTTGTTTGAAAATACCGTTCAATCCGTATTGCGCAGCTATGGCTATCAGCAGATACGCACGCCTATCGTCGAGCCTACGCCCTTGTTTGCACGCGGCCTTGGAACCGTGACCGATATCGTTGAAAAAGAGATGTACTCATTCACCGACAGCATGAATGGTGATGAGCTGACCTTGCGCCCGGAGTGCACGGCCGGGGTGGTGCGCTCGGTGCTGGAACATAACCTGACCTATGATGGCCCCAAGCGTTTGTGGTACGAGGGTCCGATGTTCCGTCATGAGCGTCCGCAACGTGGCCGTTACCGACAGTTTCATCAGGTGGGTGCCGAAGCCGTGGGTTTTGCCGGCCCCGACATTGATGCCGAGCTGATCATGCTGTGCCAGCGCCTGTGGGACGACCTTGGTCTAAGCGGCATACGCCTTGAAATCAATTCGATTGGCGATGCACAAGAGCGTCACGCCCATCGCGTTGACCTGATCGCCTATTTCGAGCAGCACAAAGACCAACTCGACGCCGATGCGCAGCGCCGCTTGCACAGCAATCCGCTACGCATTCTCGATACCAAGAATCCGACAATGCAGGAACTGGTAAACAACGCACCCCAGTTGATCGAGTATCTGGGCGAGGAGTCGCGTGCGCACTTCGAGGGCGTGCAGCGCCTGCTCAAACACAACAACATTCCGTTCACCATCAACCCGCGTCTCGTGCGCGGCATGGATTATTACAACCGTACCGTGTTTGAATGGATCACCGATCAGCTCGGCTCTCAGGGCACGGTGTGTGGCGGCGGCCGCTATGATCCGCTCGTCGAGATCTTTGGTGGCAAGCCGACCCCGGCGGTGGGTTTTGCCATGGGCGTCGAGCGACTGCTGGAGCTGATGAAAGCGACCTCTGGTGACGTATCGCGCAGCCAGTGCGATGTGTATCTGGTTCATCAGGGTGAAGCCGCGCAGCTGCAGTCGTTCACATTGGGCGAGCGCCTGCGCGATGCCGGACTCGATGTTGTGCTACATTGCGCGTCGGCTGGCGGTGCGGGCAGCTTCAAATCGCAAATGAAGCGAGCCGATGCCAGCGGCGCGGCTTACGCGATCATTCTTGGCGAAGATGAAGTCGCGAACGGTACTGCGACGATCAAGTATCTGCGCGATGCCGACGCGTCCGACAATCAGCGCAGCGTCGCACTGGAGTTGGTCGCTGATCATCTGATCGATCACATGACCGCGGACGGCGATCACGACCATGGCCACCTTCACGCGGGCCAGATTCACACCCATCATTGAGACTACTCATGGCTTACGATCTCGAAGAACAAGAACAGATCGCCACGCTCAAGGCGTGGTGGAACCAGTACGGCAACCTGGTCACCTGGGTGGTGACGGCAGCGCTGCTGTCGTTTGCCGGCTGGTCTGGCTGGAAATACTATCAGCGCGATCAGTCGGGCAAGGCGGCGATGCTCTACGAAGAAGTCGTCAAGGCAGCCGATGCAAAAGACCCGGCGAAGGTAGCGCGCGCCGCCGAAGACATCAAGGACAAGTTCAGCGGCACGCCGTATGCACAAATGGCGGCACTCACTGCGGCCAAATCCGCATTCGATGCGGACGACATGAAGACTGCGAAAATGCATCTGCAATGGGTACTCGATCACGGCAAGAGCGATGAGTTCAAGGCGATTGCTCGCATACGACTGGCCGGCGTGCTGCTCGATGAGAAAGCCTATGATGAAGGCCTCAAGGCGTTGGCATGGGATTTCCCTGAGCAGTTTGCCGCGCTGGTGGCGGATCGCAAGGGCGATCTGCTGTACGCGCAGAACAAGCCTGAGGAAGCACGCAAGGAATTTCAGGCAGCGCTGGAAAAGACCGAGATCAAGAACCCGGCGCGTCAATTGATTCAGCTGAAGCTTGATGCGCTCGGCGGCAAAACGTCCACTGCAGGCTGAGCGCTGACATGACACCCATGATGAATCGTATTGCGCCCGTAGCGGCGGCTGTCATGCTCGCGGCTTGCTCCTCGCTGAATCCCTTTGCCAGCAAGCCAAAGAATTCTCCCGCGCCGCTGACGAGTTTCACGCCCAGCATGGCCGTTCGCGTTGTCTGGTCGGTGAACGTCGGCAAGGCGGGCAATCAGGTGCTTCGTCCGGCTTACAGTGAAGATCGCTTGTTTGCCGCCAATGAGAACGGCGAGCTGATGAGCATCGATCCGTCGAATGGCAAGATCGCCTGGAAAATCAACACGGGTACTCGTCTGGTATCAGGCGTCGCTGCAGATGGTGGCACAGTCGTTGTCGCGGGTGCCGAGGGGGTGGTGCAGGCATTTGATGCCGCATCAGGCCAGAAGCGATGGAAATTCGATGCCTCCACCGAAGTGCTGTCGGCGCCCGCGATCGGCAACGGCACGGTAGTAGTGCGCAGTTTAGACAACCGCATCGTTGCACTAGATGCCGGTACGGGAAATCGTCGCTGGTACTTGCAGCGCAACACGCCGGCACTGTCGTTGCACGCCGCGCCCGGCATCGTTGTCTCTGATGGTTTGGCGTTCGTAGCCTTGCCTGCAGGCCGTCTGATCGCGTTGTCCTCGCTGAGCGGAGCGCCGCGCTGGGAAGTCTCGGTGGCCGAGCCACGCGGCGCCACCGAGCTGGAGCGCGTCTCCGATGTGTCTGGCACACCCGTATTGATGGGACGCGATATCTGTGCGACCTCGTATCAAGGCCGGATTGCTTGCGTAGATGCTGGCAATGGCACCTTGCGTTGGGCCAGAGAGTTGTCGGCGGCGGTCGGCCCCGGTATCGATCAGCGCTATGTGTTCGCCGCTGACGACAAAGGCAATCTACAGGCTTTCGCGCGCGAGTCAGGAAGCAACCTCTGGCGCAACACCAGCCTTGCATGGCGTGGACTATCAGCACCGGTGTCGTTCGGACGCGCAGTCGTGGTCGGCGACCGCCAGGGCTATCTGCATTTTCTCTCGCGCGAGGAAGGTGCGATGCTGGCCCGCTTGTCGACCGATGGCAGTGCCGTCAGCGCTACGCCGCTGGTCGCAGGGTCGAGCCTGATCGTCCAGACCCAAGATGGCAAGCTGATGGCTGTTGCCTCTGACTGAGCGCAATACCCATAAACCACTAATACGCCGGCATGGCCGGCACCTGACGGGGAGCCTTGGGGCACGGCTTAGTGTCCCCCGGCTCCCCGGAGATTTTTATGAAGCCGGTAATAGCACTCATCGGCCGACCTAACGTCGGCAAATCAACCTTGTTCAATCGCCTCACACGGAGCCGCGATGCGCTGGTGGCCGACCTGCCGGGTTTGACACGCGATCGCCACTATGGCGAAGGCAGGATAGGTGCGCATCCTTTTTTAGTGATCGACACCGGAGGCTTTGAACCAGTCGCCAAGGATGGCATCCTGCATGAGATGGCGAAGCAGACCAAGCAGGCGGTTGCCGAAGCCGATGTGGTCGTATTTCTGGTCGATGGCAGACAAGGTCTGACGCCGCATGACAAGACCATCACGGATTTTCTGCGCAAGTCCGGTGCTCAGGTGATGTTGGTGGTGAACAAGTCTGAGGGCATGAAGTACACCTCGGTCACCGCAGATTTTTATGAGCTTGGTCTGGGCGACCCGTATGTGATCTCTGCTGCGCATGGCGATGGTGTTGCTGATCTCGTTGAGCAGGCGCTCGATCTGGCGACCAAAGCACAACCGCAACAAGAAGAAGAAACACCTGCCGCAAAAGGTATTCGCATCGCCGTTGTCGGCAGACCGAATGTTGGCAAGTCTACGATGGTGAACACCCTGCTGGGCGAAGAGCGCGTGATTGCATTCGATATGCCGGGCACGACGCGCGACTCGATCGAAATACCCTTCGAGCGCAATGGCAAGCATTACTCGCTGATCGACACAGCCGGCATACGGCGCAAGGGCAAGGTATTCGAGGCCATCGAAAAATTCTCCGTGGTGAAGACATTGCAATCGATCTCAGAAGCGAATGTCGTGCTGCTGCTTCTAGATGCGCAACAGGATATCTCAGAGCAAGACGCTCACATCGCTGGTTTTGTGCTGGAGGCGGGCCGCGCACTGGTGGTGGGCGTGAACAAATGGGATGGCTTGACTTCGGATCAACGCGACCATATCAAGCGTGAGATCGATCGCAAGCTCGGCTTCCTCGCATTCGCGAAACTGCATTTTATTTCTGCGCTCAAAGCCTCGGGAATTGCACCATTGATGAAATCGATTGATGCCGCCTATGCAGCGGCGATGGCAAAACTTCCTACACCTCAGCTCACGCGTGCTTTGCAGGAGGCGATCGATCATCAACAGCCTCGGCGCAGAGGTTCAGTGCGTCCCAAGCTTCGTTACGCGCACCAAGGCGGACAAAATCCTCCAGTGATTGTTATTCACGGTAACGCGCTCGAAGCCATCGATGCGAATTACAAGCGTTATCTGGAGAAGCATTTTCGCGAAAGTTTTTCTCTGACAGGCACTCCATTACGCATAGAGTTACGTTCAGGAAAAAACCCTTTTTCCAGACAGGAATAGATTTGCGTTTTCTCCCGTGTCGTTTGCCAGTGTGCGGCAAAATCGATTACATTCGCGTCGTGGACCTTTTTCTGGTGCTTGCACTTTTTTGCACCATCCCAATCTGCTGAACTTGACAATAAAACGGAGCTTCCATGAGCAATAAAGGGCAACTGCTTCAGGACCCTTTCCTGAATGCCTTACGAAAAGAGCACGTTCCTGTATCCATCTATCTGGTGAATGGCATCAAGCTGCAGGGACACGTGGAGTCGTTCGATCAGTACGTTGTGCTGCTGCGCAATACCGTGACCCAGATGGTGTACAAGCACGCTATCTCGACCGTGGTGCCTGCCCGTGCGGTTAATCTGAACGCCGATTCCGATTCCGAATAAGCTTCCCGAGGCCTCGCCGGCCGGAATCCATCTGATGAGAGCCGCCCTGGTAGGTGTTGATTTTGGCAAGGGTGATTTCCTCGCCAGCCTGGAAGAGCTTTCGCTTTTGGCAAAATCAGCCGGCGCAGATCCCATTGCCAGCATTACTGGGCGCCGCGCCGGCCCCGATGCCGCGCTATTCGTTGGCTCGGGTAAGGCGGACGAGATCGGTGATGCCGTCGCCGATCTCGGCCTCGATCTCGTCATTTTCAACCACGCCTTGTCGCCCGCTCAACAGCGCAACCTTGAGCGGCACCTGAAGGTCAGAGTGGTTGACCGCACGAGTCTCATCCTCGACATCTTCGCCCAACGAGCGCAGAGCCATGAGGGCAAAGTCCAAGTCGAGCTGGCCCAGCTCAAGCACCTGGCGACGCGTCTGGTTCGCGGCTGGACCCACCTTGAGCGCCAGAAGGGCGGCATCGGTCTTCGCGGTCCGGGCGAGACCCAGCTTGAGACAGATCGTCGGCTGATCGGTGCCCGGGTAAAGATGCTGCAGTCCAAGCTGGACAAGCTGCAGCGTCAGCGCGCCACGCAGCGCCGCGCGCGCGAACGCAACCATACCTTTTCAGTGTCCCTCGTCGGCTATACCAATGCGGGCAAGTCGACTTTGTTCAACAACATGACCAAGGCTGGCGTTTATGCCGCCAATCAGCTCTTCGCGACGCTGGATACGACCTCCCGCCGTGTGCATCTGGGCGAAGTCGGTAACGTGGTCGTGTCGGATACGGTCGGATTCATCCGCGACCTTCCGACCCAGCTAGTGGCTGCGTTTCGCGCAACGCTGGAGGAGACGATTCATGCCGATCTTTTGCTCCATGTGGTCGATGCCGCGAGCCCGGTGCGCAATGAACAGATCGAGCAGGTCAACGCCGTGCTGACCGAGATTGGGGCCGATCATGTGCCCCAGGTACTGGTCTGGAACAAGATTGATCTGGCGGGTCTTCCGCCGACAATCGAACGTGATGAATATGATAAAATCTGTCGAGTTTTTGCCAGTGCGCACTCGGGTGAAGGCGTCGATTTGCTGAGGCAGGCGATTGCCGAATTCGCACAGGCGGCTGGCGGCGACTCAGTGCGACATCCGCGGGACGACGCCGGCATTGATGCTGCCGAGCTGGCCTCCGGATCTCGCCTCTGACCATGACGCCTGTGGTCACCGGGCCTGAATCGGCGTTTCACTCAAGATTAAAAAAGACCACACCGCGGAACGCGACAGCATGCTCGGACACCTGATCAATAAATTTCGTCTCCTGTTTTCGCTGAATGATCCGCGCTGGGGCAGAGGTTCCGGCGACGATGGTCAGGAGCCGCGCCAGAACAATCAGCGACCCAACGACGGTCCGCCGGATCTCGACCAGCTGTGGCGCGATTTCAATCAGCGCCTGAACCGTCTGTTCGGTGGCAAGGGCGGCGGTCGCGGCGACGGTGGAGGCATGCCCGGCGATGCGAGTGGTGCTGGCATCAGCGCCGGTGTGGTGGCAGTGGTCATCGGCTTCCTTTGGTTGGTCAGTGGCTTCTTCATCATCCAGGAGGGTCAGACCGGTGTCATCATGACCTTTGGCAAATTCAGTCACTCCACCCCGCCTGGCTTCAACTGGCGTTGGCCTTATCCGATCCAGACGCATGAGGTCGTCAACCTGTCGCAGGTGCGTACGGTCGAGGTGGGTTATCGGGGTAATGTGCGCAACAAGCTCGCGCGCGAATCACTCATGCTGACCGATGATGAAAACATCATCGACATACAGTTCGCCGTTCAGTACCGGCTCAAGGATGCATCCCAATGGGTGTTCAATAACCGCGATCAGGAAGATACGGTCAAAGAAGTCGCCGAAACAGCGATTCGCGAGATTGTCGGCAAGAGCAAGATGGATTTCGTGCTGTACGAGGGCCGTGAAAAAGTTGCTTTCGATACCAGCGCCCTGATGCAACAGATACTCGATCGTTACAAGATCGGTGTGCTCGTCACGAATGTCACGATGCAGGCAGTCCAGCCCCCCGAGCAGGTTCAGGCGTCGTTCGACGATGCGGTCAAGGCTGGTCAGGATCGCGAGCGTCAGAAGAACGAGGGTCAGGCGTATGCGAATGACATCGTACCCCGCGCGCGCGGTGCCGCATCACGGCTGCTGCAGGAATCCGAAGGTTATCGCTCGCGCGTGGTAGCGAACGCCGAAGGTGAAGCTTCCCGCTTCAGCAAGATTCTGGTCGAGTACCAGAAAGCTCCGGCCGTGACTCGCGACCGCATGTATATCGAGGCCATGCAGCAAATTTTTACCAGTACGACCAAGGTCATGGTCGATACCAAGTCGAACAACAGCATGATCTACCTGCCGCTTGACAAGCTGATCGCGCAAACCGCTGCGGAATCAGCAGCAGCGTTGCAGCAGGCGCCAGCGCCAACTGCTGATGGTGCTGTTCCCGCCACCGAGGGTGCGAGATTGCCCGAACCCAGAAGCCGCGACAGCCGCAGTTCGCGTGACCGGGAGACTCGCTGATGAATCGTCTCATCTCCACCGTCATTGCCAGCCTGATCGCGCTGGCGATACTGATGTCAACCTTGTTCGTGGTCGATCAGCGTCAGTTCGCGATTGTGTTTGCGCTGGGCGAGGTCAAGGAAGTGATCAAGGAACCGGGCCTGCATTTCAAGCTTCCGCCGCCGTTCCAGAACGTGATCTTTCTCGACAAGCGTATCCTTACCCTGGATACCCCCGAGCCTGATCGTTTCATCACGGCAGAAAAGAAAAACATCCTCGTCGATGCGTTCGTCAAATGGCGCATCGTCGATCCGCGCTTGTACTTCATCAGTTTTGGTGGCGACGAGCGGCGCGCCCAGGACCGCATGGCGCAGATCGTCAAGGCAGCATTGAATGACGAGATTACCAAGCGTACTGTGCGTGAGGTGATTTCTGGCGAGCGCGGCAAAGTGATGGATGCAATCCGCAACAAGGTGGCCGAAGAGGTCAAGCAGATCGGTGGACAGATCGTGGATGTTCGACTGAAGCGCGTTGACTACGTCGAGCAGATCAACAATTCAGTTTACGAGCGCATGAAGTCCGAGCGCGCCCGCGTCGCCAATGAATTGCGCTCGACCGGTGCTGCCGAGTCGGAAAAAATTCGCGCCGATGCAGATCGCCAGCGCACCGTGATACTCGCCGAAGCTTATCGTCAGGCCGAATCGATACGTGGTGATGGCGACGCCAAAGCGGCTCGCATCTACGCGCAGGCCTTTGGGCAGAACCCTGATTTTTACAAGTTTTCTCGCAGTCTTGAAGCCTATCGAGAGAGTTTCAAAACCCGTAGTGATGTGTTGCTGATCGATCCCAATTCGGAGTTCCTGAAATACTTCAAGGCGCCCGGCGGTGTCCGTAAATAACAGGTAGCCGGGTGTCGTCCAGCCTGCTGCTCGCATTCGGCTTGTTCTGCGTATTCGAAGGGTTATTTCCCTTCCTGGCGCCGGGTCGCTGGCGCGAGACCTTCCTGCAGTTAGCCCGCCTGTCTGACGGCCAGATCCGTTTTTTTGGTCTGACGGCCATCCTGTTTGGTATCCTGCTGCTCGCTTTTCGTTTGGTTGTTTCCGACTCCTGAATTAAGTACAGATTGTCATGCCTAATTGGCTACTTCCCGAGAACATTGCTGACGTCCTTCCCTCCGAAGCCCGCAAGACCGAGGAGTTACGGCGCGGTTTGCTGGACCAGTTCCGTCGCTATGGCTACGAGCTGGTCATGCCGCCGATGCTGGAGTATGTGGATTCGCTGATGCCATTCCCGGATCAGGATATGGACCTGCGCATGTTCAAGCTGGTGGATCAGCTCTCTGGCCGCACCATGGGTCTGCGCGCCGACATGACGATACAAGTCGCGCGCCCCTGCAGATCGGCGCCGAAATCTATGGCCATGCGGGGCTGGAGGCCGACATCGAGATTCAGTCACTGGCGCTGGCTTCGGTGCAGCTGTCCGGATTGTCGAAGGTCACGCTGGATCTGTCGCATAACGGCATCCTGCACGCGATCCTCGAAGACGATGAGCGCGCCATCAGACATTACACTGAGATCGTTGGCATGCTGCGCTCCAAGGATTTGCCCGGGTTGAAGGCGTTTACCGCAGGTTTTGCCGTCACTGTGCGCGATGCGTTGGCAGCGCTGATGGCCTTGCACGGCGACGTCAGTGTGCTGCAACGTGCGCGCGAGCTCCTGCCATCCAAACCCGGAATCACGCAGGCGCTGGATGAACTCGCTGTGCTGGCCAGGTCGGCTGCTGATGTCAGAGTGAACATCGACCTCGCCGATCTGTCAGGCTATCAATACGAGAGCGGTGCGATGTTTGCGCTGTATGTCGAAGGCTTGCCGAACGCGGTCGCGCGCGGTGGACGCTACGATCATGTCGGCGAGGCCTTTGGTCGTGCGCGACCAGCGACCGGCTTTTCGATGGACTTGCGCGAAGTCGCGCGTCTGCTGCCCGCGGCCGCGCCCGCAAGCGCCATTCGCGCGCCGTGGGGCAGGGAGCCTGCGCTGACGTCCCTGATTGCCTCGCTGCGCGCTCAGGGAGAGATCGTTATACAGCTGCTGCCCGGCGAGGCAAGTGGCGAACAGGAATTCGATTGCGATCGCGAGATCGTCGCCGAGGGTGGAAAATTTCTAGTGAAAGCACTGCAGTGACGCATTGACCTCGCGACGCCGTTGCGCCGCTTGCAAACCGACGCATTCAAAAGATCAGTAAAAATCCGGAAATCCGCAAATATCATGGCTAGAAACGTAGTTGTCATAGGCACCCAATGGGGCGATGAGGGCAAGGGCAAGGTAGTCGACTGGCTCACCGATCATTCACAGGGCGTGGTTCGCTTTCAGGGCGGACACAACGCGGGTCATACGCTCGTCATTGGAGGGCAGAAGACGGCACTGCAGCTGATCCCCTCGGGCATCATGCGTGCGGGAGTTGCCTGCTATATCGGTAATGGCGTGGTGTTGTCTGTGCCCGACCTGCTGCGCGAGATCGACAAACTCGAAGCGTCCGGTATTGAAGTGTCCAACCGTCTGAAAGTTTCCGAGGCCTGTCCGGTCATTCTGCCTTACCACACCGCACTGGATGCCGCGCGCGAAGCCAAGCGCGGTGACGCCAAGATCGGTACCACCGGCAAGGGCATCGGCCCGGCATACGAAGACAAGGTAGCGCGTCGTGCGATCCGTGTCGCCGATTTGCTCAACGAAAAGCGCCTTGAAGAAAAATTACGCGAGAACCTCGACTATCACAACTATGTGCTGGTCAATTATCTGAATGCTCAGTCGGTTGATTATCAGAAGACCTTTGACGATGCGTTGGCCACCGTGCCACGCATCCGCCCCATGGTGACGGATGTCTCCAGTGCCTTGCATGCTGCGCACAAGGCGGGCGCAAATCTGCTGTTTGAAGGGGCGCAAGGCAGTCTGCTCGATGTCGATCACGGCACCTATCCGTATGTCACCTCGAGCAATTGTGTGGCGGGCAATGCCGCTGCCGGTTCGGGCGTGGGCCCGAACATGCTGCACTACGTGCTGGGCATTACCAAGGCCTACACCACTCGTGTTGGCTCTGGTCCTTTCCCGTCCGAGCTGCCGACCGATCAGGGGATAGGCAAGCACCTCGCTTCTGTCGGACACGAGTTCGGCACCGTGACCGGGCGTGCGCGCCGCTGCGGCTGGTTTGACGCCGCGTTACTGCGCCGCTCCGTGCAGATCAATGGCGTATCCGGCATGTGCCTGACCAAGCTGGATGTGCTCGATGGTCTCGATTCGCTGAAGCTCTGCACGGGCTACAAGCTCAACGGCAAGAACGTCGATATTTTCCCAGTCGGTGCAGAAGAGGCCGCCGGCTGCGAACCCATCTATGAAGAAATGCCAGGCTGGAAAGCGCCCACCGTTGGCGTGAAGGCCATGAAAGATTTGCCCGCGACTGCGCGCGCCTACATTGCACGCATTGAAGAGCTGGTTGGTGTGCCGGTGGATATGGTATCCACGGGACCGGATCGCGAAGAGACCATCGTGCTGCGGCATCCCTTTGCCTGATCCATGTATGGGACAGGAGAGTGGCAACGGCCATCTGTGGATCTCCTGGGATGAATATCATCGCGCGATAGAGTCACTCGCCAAGCAGGTGCATCAGTCTGGCTGGCAGTTCGATCAGGCTCTGTGTCTGGCGCGCGGAGGTTTGCGGGTCGGGGATGTTTTTTCGAGATTGTTCAAGGTACCGCTGGCGATCCTGTCGACCAGCTCATATCGCGAGGCATCTGGTACGCAGCGCGGTGAGCTCGATATTGCCAACAGCATCACCTCGACGGCAGGGCCGCTGGCCGGACGCATACTGCTGATCGATGATCTGGTGGACTCGGGTATCACGCTGCAGCATGTCCAGGAGTATCTGAGGCAGCATTTTGCCGAGGTGGAGGAGGTGCGCTCGGCAGTCATCTGGTACAAGGCCTGCTCGGTAATGCACCCGGATTATTATCTCGAATATCTGCCAGACAGCCCGTGGATACATCAGCCGTTCGAGCAGTATGACGATATTACGCCAGACAAGCTGTGACTTCCCTCGAAACGCACTTTAGTCATCTCGCCCGGAAACACCATGGAAGACAGTGAACGTTTACAAAAAACGCTGAGCGAACTGAGATCAGCACAGTCTCGGCTTGACCAATTAGATCAGGATCAGTCTGCGCTATTGGAGCGCCTGGACAAGGCGCGTCGTGCTCAACGGCGGATCAGTTACTACCTCGCAGCCCTGGTGGTGCTATGCGCTGCGATTACCGCAGTGGCGGTCTATGTGCTTGCAAAAATGGTGTAATGGCGCAGCGACTAGGCTCGTGGGCGAAAAAAAAGAGAGTTCGCTGTCGCAAACTCTCTTTTACGGATGTGGTGCCCACGGAGGGACTCGAACCCCCACACCTTGCGGCACATGGACCTGAACCATGCGCGTCTACCAATTCCGCCACGTGGGCCAAAGAAGGCGAGATTATAGCGGAATAATCCTCCAAGTCAACCTGATCGCCGCCAAAGCGGGTGTCCTACAGCAGGCGCAAATATCTGAGATCGGATGGAGTTAGGGAGTGTGCTTGCATGCTTTCGTCGCGATTTTCAGCAAAGGCAAGGTTCGTCCGTTACACTATGGTGGTTTTTTCTTATTCATTGTCCCCCGCATCTTTTGAGCCAATACCCGTACAGCATCCCCAGCCGCGAAGAAATCCTCGGCATACTTCGCAAGGCTTCTGATCCGCAGACCAGCGCATCAATCGCCCGTGCATTGTCCGTCAAGGAATCCGAGCTCGATGGACTAAATCGCCGTCTCGCCGCGATGGAGAGAGATGGGCAGATCAAGCCGGACCGCAAAGGTCACATTCAGCTGGCTAACACCGCTAATTTCATCGAGGGCAGGGTGTCCTGTCATCGCGATGGCTACGGCTTTCTGATCCCCGACGAGGGCGATGACATTTTCCTGCCCGAGAAAGAGATGCAGAAGGTCTTGCACGGTGACCGGGTGCAGGTACGGGTCACTGGTGTGGATCGCCGAGGTCGCCCGGAAGGTACCATTGTTGAAGTCCTTGCGCGCGCCAATACGCATGTGATCGGCAGACTGATGCATGAGAATGGTGTGTGGATCGTCGTGCCTGAGGACAAGCGCATTGGTCACGACATACTCCTCACGGGCGGTCCCGGCAAAGCCAGAGCAGGGCAAGTGGTCAGTGTAGAACTGACCGAGCAACCCTCGCGTTACACCCAGCCGATCGGAAAGATTGCCGAGGTGCTGGGCGAGATCGACGATCCCGGTATGGAGATCGAGATCGCAGTACGCAAGTACGGCGTGCCGCATGAATTCTCTGACGACGCCAAAAAATTAGCGGCCAAGCTGCCGTCGGAGGTCGGCCCCGCCGATCTTGACGACCGGGTCGATCTACGCGACGTACCCCTGGTCACCATCGATGGTGAAGATGCGCGCGATTTTGATGATGCGGTGTACTGCGAACCGATCAAGCTCGGTCGCACCAAGGCCTACCGACTGATCGTGGCGATTGCCGATGTCAGCCATTATGTGAAGCCCAACGATGCGCTGGATCAGGACGCGCTGGAACGCAGTACTTCGGTCTATTTTCCGCGTCGTGTGATCCCCATGCTGCCCGAGAAGCTGTCTAACGGGCTGTGCTCGCTGAACCCCGAGATCGACAGGCTGACACTGGTCTGCGATGCGGTGATCACCGCCAAAGGCGAGATCAAGGCCTACCAGTTCTACCCTGCGGTGATTCATTCCGCTGCACGACTCACCTATAACGAAGTCGCAGCCATCCTCGGTAACACGCGCGGGCCGGAAGCCGCGCGCCGAGCGCCGCTGCTACCGCATCTCCAGCATCTGTATGGGCTCTACCTGGTACTGTTGCAGGCACGCCATCAGCGCGGAGCGATCGATTTCGAGACCACCGAGACCTATATCGTCTGTAATGCCGCTGGCAAGATCGAGCAGATCATTCCGCGCACCCGGAACGATGCGCATCGTCTGATCGAAGAATGCATGCTGGCTGCGAATGTCTGCGCTGCGGATTTCATGGAACGGCATGAACACCCGGGCATGTACCGCATCCACGCAGGCCCCACGGAAGAAAAGCTCAATCAGCTGCGCACTTACGATGCCTATGCGCATTTCACCAGCCCGATACGTCGCTACCCCGATTTGCTCACGCACCGGGCGATCAAGGCCATCCTGCAAGGCAAGCGATATCACCCTAGGGGCATCGCGACCGAGGATTTGAATCTGCAGTTGTCGCCAGCTGCGCGCAAGATGCAGGCTAAAGATCGCGCCGCGGGCAAGCGCAAGGCCGAAGGCGATCTCGCGATCTGGGAATCGCTGGGTATCCATTGCTCCGCCAATGAGCGTCGTGCCGATGAGGCCTCGCGTGATGTTGAGGCTTGGCTGAAATGTTATTTTGTGCGTGACAAACTGGGTGAAGAATTTACTGGAACCATCTCCGGCGTCGCCTCATTCGGCATCTTCGTTCAGCTCGATGCACTGTTCATTGAGGGCATGGTGCATGTCACGGAACTAGGTGCTGATTACTTTCAGTACGATGAAGCGCGGCATGAGCTGCGAGGTGAGCGTACCGGCATCCGCTATCAGCTGACCGATCGCGTGACCGTGCAGGTCAGTCGTGTGGATCTTGATGCGCGTCGTATTGATTTGCGCCTGGTACACGAGCCTGGCATACGCACTCAGCTTAAGAATGAGGCGCGACGCGCCGACGATATGAACGCACGTACCGGTAATTTCGGTGCGAAGAAGGCCGCAAAAAAAGCCTCCAAGAAGAAAGCAGCGCCCGCCAAGCCAGCGACAGCGAAGGCGCGCACAGCTGCGCGGGCGGTGAAGTCCGGTGCGCGCACTGGCCGCAAGAAACGGAAGTAAAGCCACGGGCAACCGTCAATGAAAACCAGACATATCTTCGGCTTTCATGCTGTAGCGGCGCGCATACGTCACGATGCATCCTCGATCGAGGAAATCTACGTTGATGCAGCGCGCCATGATCGTCGTATGGGTGATCTGCTGCGCGCGGCGAAGGCCGCGAATGTGCGCATCATTCACGCCGATGATCAGCGCCTTGACGCGATGGTCGGAACACGCAGGCATCAGGGCGTGGTTGCTCGTGCAGGAGAGCTCTCGCTGGCACGCAATCTGGCCGAGCTGATCGATGGCATCCAAGGCCCGCCCCTGTTGCTGCTGCTCGATGGCGTGACCGATCCTCATAATCTGGGCGCCTGCCTGAGGGTGGCCGATGGCGCCGGTGCTCACGCCGTCATCGCGCCCAAGGACAGGGCCGTCGGCCTGAATGCCACCGCTGCCAAGGTCGCCAGCGGCGCGGCAGACACTGTGCCCTACATCACCGTCACCAATCTTGCGCGCGCGATGCGCGAATTGCAGGAGCATGACATCTGGCTGACCGGCACGGCAGACGATGCCGAACAAAGCCTGTATGGCGTCGATTACACCGGCGGCACGGCGTTTGTGATGGGTTCGGAGGGCGAGGGCATGCGCCGCCTGACCCGGGAGCATTGCGACCGTCTGGTGAGCTTGCCCATGATGGGATCGGTCGAGAGCCTGAATGTCTCGGTCGCCTCGGGCGTCTGCCTCTACGAGGCGCGGCGACAACGGTTGTCCGCTGCCGCCATCTGATTTACGACCCTGTCAGGGTGGACGCGAGCAAATCCCCTAAAATTGCAGCTTCAACTCCAACACGTTTCCAGATCATGTTCAGCCGTTTAAGGGAAGACATCGCCAGCATCAGGGAGCGCGACCCCGCTGCCCGTAGTACCTGGGAGGTGCTGACGTGCTACCCGGGGCTGCATGCGATCGTCATGCATCGCTGGGCGAATGCCTGCTGGCGCGCTGGCTTCAAATGGCTGGGCCGCTTCATCTCGCATATCGCGCGCGGTCTTACCGGCATCGAGATCCATCCCGGCGCCACCATTGGCCAACGCGTGTTCATCGATCATGGTTTTGGTGTGGTGATCGGCGAGACCGCTGAGGTCGGTGATGACTGCACGATTTATCAGGGCGTGACTCTGGGCGGTACCTCGTTGTTCAAGGGGGCGAAGCGCCATCCCACGCTGGGTCGTGGCGCGATCATTGGTGCTGGCGCGAAAGTACTTGGTGCGTTTACTGTGGGCGAGGGCGCGAAGGTTGGCTCGAATGCGGTGGTGGTGAGAGAAGTCCCGCCAGGTGCGACTGCGGTCGGCAATCCGGCCCGGGTGATTGAAAAAGAAAGCGAACAGTCAAAAGATGAAGCGGCCGCTCGCATGTTCTCGGCCTATGGCATTACGCCGAATGGTGATGATCCGCTATCGAAGGCATTACACGGCTTGATCGACAATGCAGCCTCTCAAGAGCTGCAGTTGGTGAAGATCGTCGCGGCGCTGAAGGAAGCAGGGATTGCGTGTGAGGTGGTGCCTGAGCTCGACCAGTTCAACAAGGAACGGTTGAACAAGCTGGTGGAGTAATCGGAATATTTTGCTGGCTGGGATGACGAGAGTGGACGTCGCCACCCTGAACACCGTCAGACCAGCGACAGTTGGGATCCATGAACACCGATAGTCTTTAACGCGCCATCAAGATCCATCGCGATCCACCCGCCTCGCACGAGCTTCCCCTCGAAATCCCAGTCTGGCAAAACATACCGCATGCCCCCGGCAGTTTGATGCACCCCCGGCCGGTGCGTATGCCCGTGAATGATCTGCGTCACACCATAGGTGCTGAACAAGCGCTCAATCTCTGCGGGATTGACATCCATGATCTCCATAGACTTCTCTTGTTGCGCAGCGCGACTGCCTTCCCGCATGCTCTCGATGAGCGTCTTGCGCTCGGCCAGCGGTTTTGCGAGAAAGGACTGCTGCCATGCAGGATCGCGCACCTGCTGGCGAAATCCCATGTAAGCGGTATCGTCGGTACATTGCGCATCACCGTGCACCAGTAAGATCTTTTGATGTGTGAATTCGGCGATATGCGGCTCGTGCAGCAGCGTGAGGCCAGCCTCATCGGCAAACACAGGTCCGACCAGGAAGTCGCGGTTGCCGGCGATCCAATACAGCTTGACTCCGCGCTCGGATAAAAGACGCAATGCATCGCACAGCTTTCGATTGAAAGGCGTCTGCAAGTCATCATCGCCAGCCCAGTACTCAAAGATATCGCCCAGCAAATACAGCGATGAGGTACGAGTTGCTTCGGTCTGCAAAAAACGAAAGAAGGCATCAGTCGTACGCGGCATGCCGGCATGCAGATGCAGGTCTGAAACGAAAAGCGCAACCGTCTCGGGTTGCGCTTTGGCTGCCATTGATTTGGCCTCGTTCATGCGTCGCGTAAAGGAATTCAGACGACTTCTGCTTTTTCGATCACGACATCGTCGACCGGCACATCAGAGAACATGCTGCGACGACCCGTCTTGACCGCGCGAATTTCGTCAACGACGTCCATGCCCTCGGTCACCTTGCCGAATACGGCATAACCCCAGCCATCGGAGCCGGGGTAGTTAAGAAAATCATTGTCGCCGACATTGATGAAAAACTGTGCCGTGGCCGAGTGCGGATCCGAGGTGCGGGCCATCGCAATGGTGTAGCGATCATTAGTCAGGCCATTGTCAGCCTCGTTGTCGATGGGGTCTTCGGTGGGCTTTTGCTTCATTCCCGGTTCGAAGCCTCCGCCCTGGATCATGAAACCATCGATCACTCGGTGAAAGATGGTGCCGTCGTAGTGGCCGGACTTCACATAGCTGATGAAATTTTCCACGGATTTCGGCGCTTTGTCGGCATCGAGTTCGATGGTGATCTTGCCGTGGGTGGTGGTGAGAACGACGGTCATGGTAGGGCTGCTCCTGCTTCTGGATTAACAATTCATTCAATGATGGCTGCGGACTCGATCACGACATTTGCTTTCGGCTTGTCTCGGCGATCAGTCTCGACAGACTTGATCTTGTCCACCGTTTCCATGCCGCTGATGACTTTGCCGAATACCGCATAGCCCCAGCCATCCTGTCCCGGGTAGTCGAGGAAGGCATTGTCGTTTACATTGATGAAGAACTGCGCGCTGGCGGAATGCGGATCAGGCGTGCGTGCCATCGCGATAGTGTAGGCGCGGTTCTTGAGGCCGTTCTTGGCCTCGTTCTGGATCGGTGCGCGAGTGGGTTTTTCGCGCATGTTGGTGTCGTAGCCGCCACCCTGGACCATGAAGCCGTTGATCACGCGGTGAAACACGGTGCCGTTATAAAAGCCTGATTTAACGTAGGCCAGAAAATTCTCTACTGTCTTGGGCGCTTTGTCCGGATACACCTCGATGACGAGATCACCCATACTGGTTTTCATTGCGACTTTGGGTGCGGCCTCGGCGCTAGCTGCGGCGGTGATGGCGGCAAGCACTGCGACAGAAAAAAGCTTCAGGATCTGACGACGAAACAGCATGGTGGTTTCCTTGTGTGAGGGCAGGGTCAGACAGAGTTTGTCTGGATGGTTTGACCCGAGTCACGCCAGTAAGTGGCGTTTGCTTCGATGTTATACTTCAGCAAAACGCACATTTTAGCAAAATCCTGCCACGCCAATTCCTGGCATCACGTGGCTTACGGCAGGCGACGTGTCGCGCCCGCTCTCAGTGCGCGCTGCCCCCAATCCTCGCAACTATCCATGAGTGCACTGAAGATCTACAACACGCTGGCCCGTGACAAAGTGGCTTTTGTTCCCATCGAGCCGGGCAAGGTGAAGATGTATGTGTGCGGAATGACAGTCTACGATTACTGTCATCTTGGGCATGCGCGCGTGATGGTGGTATTCGACATGGTGCAGCGCTGGCTGCGCGCACAGGGCTACCAGGTCACGTATGTGCGCAACATCACCGATATCGATGACAAGATCATCCGCCGCGCAGTCGAGAATGGCGAGCGTATTTCTCAGTTGACCGACCGTTATATCGCGGCGATGAATGAAGATGCCGATGCGCTGGGTGTGCAGAGGCCAGATCACGAGCCTCGGGCTACCGCCTTCGTTCCCCAGATGCTGTCATTGATCAGCAAGCTGGAGACCCATGGGCTCGCCTATCAGGCCAGTGATGGCGACGTGAATTTTTCGGTCCGTGATTTCAATGGCTACGGCAAGCTGTCCGGCAAATCGCTGGATGATCTGCGTGCCGGCGAGCGCGTCGATGTGGCCACGACCAAGCGTGACCCCCTCGATTTCGTGCTCTGGAAATCGTCGCGCGACGATGAACCCGATGAAGTCAAATGGCCATCCCGGTGGGGCAGCGGTCGCCCTGGCTGGCATATTGAATGCTCGGCGATGTCGTGCGAACTGCTGGGCGAGCAGTTTGACATTCATGGCGGCGGACAGGACTTGCAATTCCCGCATCATGAGAACGAGATCGCGCAGTCCGAGGGTGCGCACGGCCACCGTTTCGTTAACTACTGGATGCACAATGGCTTTGTGCGCGTCGACGATGAAAAAATGTCCAAGTCGTTGGGCAATTTCTTCACCATACGCGAAGTGCTCAAGAAGTTTGATCCAGAAGTGGTGCGCTTTTTCATCCTGCGCGCGCACTATCGCAGCCCGCTGAATTATTCAGACGTGCATCTGGACGATGCACGGTCTGCGCTGACCCGCCTGTACACCGCGCTTAAAGATACCGAGGCCGACCACCATCCGCTGGATTGGGAAGAGCCTCATGCAAAGCGTTTTGCCGAGGCGATGAACGACGATTTCAACACCCCGATCGCGATCGCTTGCCTCTTTGATCTGGTCACCGCAGTCAACCGCGACAAATCATCGGCACTGGCGCGTCAGCTCAAGGCTCTGGGTGGCGTGATCGGCTTGCTGGGCCGTCAGCCACAAGCTTTTTTGCAGGGACGCTCTGTCGCGGGTGGTTGGTCGGATGAACAGGTCAGCGTGCAGATCGCCGCGCGCGCGCAGGCCAAGAAAGACAAACAATTTGCCGATGCCGACCGTATCCGTGCCGAGCTGCTGGAGCAGGGTATCGTGCTCGAGGACAAACCGGGTGGTATCACTGAATGGCGCAGGGCCTGAGATGAGCAAGCGACATGAACAAAACACCTGAAATTCTGCTGGTGCCGCATTACTGGGAGCAGGCCAAGGCCGAGCTGATGAAGCGCGACCGCATCATGAAAAAGCTCATCCCGCGTTTTGGCGACCTGCGGCTGGTGCGCCGGGGCGATCCCTTCATGACGCTTGCGCGTTCCATCGTCGGACAGCAGATCTCTGTCAAGGCCGCGCAGGCGGTCTGGGAGCGCGTGATGGTCGCTTGTCCGAAGATGACGCCCGCTCAGGTCAAGCGACAGGGGCAGGTCAAGCTGGCAGCCTGCGGACTCTCCAAGCGCAAGGCCGAGTATTTGCTTGATCTGGCAGCGCATTTCACCGATGGCAGCATCCACGAGAAAGACTGGAGCTCGATGGAGGACGAGGACGTCATCGCCGAGCTGATACAGATTCGTGGCATCGGTCGCTGGACGGCCGAGATGTTCTTGATTTTCAATTTGCTAAGACCAAATATTTTTCCCTTGGATGACCTTGGCCTGATGAAGGGCATCAGCGTGAATTACTTTTCCGGCGAGCCCGTCTCCCGTAGCGATGCGCGCGAGGTCGCTGCTAACTGGGAGCCCTGGAGGACCGTCGCGACCTGGTATTTATGGCGCAGTCTGGACCCGATACCGGTAGAATACTGATTGTGTAAATGCCATATTGGCATTATCTTTGCGCGGGGCTGCGTGAGTGAGCCGCACCCGGTCACGGATACAAGGAGCTTATGTGAGCAAAACCACCTTCCTCGGATTTGAGCAGCCTATCGCTGAGCTGGAATCCAAGATCGAAGAACTGCGCTTCGTGCAGGAAGACTCGGCCGTTGATATCTCCGAAGAGATCGATCGGCTGTCCCAGAAAAGCCAGCAGCTGACCAAAGATCTGTACAGCAAGCTGACGCCCTGGCAGGTGTCCCAGATCGCGCGTCACCCCCAGCGGCCGTACACGATGGACTATGTGAACGAGATCTTCACCGATTTCCATGAGCTTCACGGCGACCGTTCGTATGCCGATGATCTGTCCATCGTTGGCGGTCTGGCGCGCTTCAATGGACAGGCGTGCATGGTGATTGGCCATCAGAAAGGGCGTGACACCAAAGAGCGTGCGATGCGCAACTTCGGCATGCCCAAGCCCGAAGGCTATCGCAAGGCGATGCGCCTGATGAAGCTAGCAGAGAAATTCGGCTTGCCGGTATTTACTTTCGTCGACACGCCCGGTGCCTTCCCCGGTATCGACGCCGAAGAGCGCGGTCAGTCGGAAGCCATTGGCCATAATCTGTACGTGATGGCTGAACTCAAAGTGCCTTTGATCGCGACCATCATCGGCGAAGGTGGCTCGGGCGGCGCGCTGGCCATTGCGGTCGGCGATGCGGTGCTGATGCTGCAGTACGCGACCTACTCCGTGATATCGCCTGAGGGCTGCGCCTCCATCTTGTGGAAGACGGCAGAGCGTGCCTCTGATGCCGCCGAAGCGCTCGGCCTGACCGCGCATCGTCTGAAGGCGCTGGACCTGATCGACAAGATCGTCAACGAGCCGCTAGGCGGCGCGCATCGTGATCCCAAACAGATGGCCGTGCTGCTCAAGCGCGCGCTGGCTGATACGCTGCGTCAGTTCCAGGGCGTCAAGACCAAGGACCTGATCTCAGCCCGCCATGACAAGCTAATGAGCTATGGCAAATTCAAGGAACTCAACGCGTCTGAATAATCCCCGAGCCCGCCACGCTGAACAGGCTGTTGAACGCGCGCTGGAAGCAATTCTGGCGCGCGTTGTGCTTTCTGGCGATGATGGCATCGCAGTTGCCTACAGCGGCGGCCTGGATTCTTCCGTACTGCTTCATTTGACCGCACAGTTCTGCGCGGCGCGCGGGTTGCCGCTGCACGCGTTTCATGTGCATCATGGACTAAGCCCGCATGCTGACGACTGGCTCACGCATGCGCGAGCCCAATGCGAAGTATTGCAGGTGCCTTTCGATGCGCGCAAGGTGAGCGTCTCGAACGTGAGCGAGCACGGTACCGAGCATGCGGCGCGGCTGGCGCGCTATGCCGCACTGGGCGAGATGTCTGAAGCGCACGGTGTACGGCTGCTGCTGACCGCACATCATGAAGACGATCAGGCAGAGACCGTGATGCTGCAGTGGCTGCGCGGTGCGGGGCTGCCGGGTGCATCGGGCATGGCAAGCTGTCAGCGCTTGCATGCATTGCTGCCGGAGTCCGTTACTTTGGGAAGACCGCTGCTGGAGGTATCACGGCAGCAGCTGGAGCAGATCGCGTCTGCATTGTCGATGAGCTTTGTGACTGACGAATCCAATACGGATACGCGGTACCGCCGCAATAGTTTGCGGCATGAGGTTTTTCCTGCGATCGAGCGTCATGTGTCGGGGTTTTCTCACACGCTGGCGCGTAGCGCACGGCACTTTCAGCAAGCACAGCGTTTGCTTGCAGGGCTGGCCGAGCAGGACCTTACTCAGTGCCGAACAGGTGATGACTGATCGACAGACAGCGGCACCGGCTCTGCCTACGGCCTGCCACTCGGCGACATCCGCCCGCCGGGCCGATCACGCTGGTCTGGCAGGGCGAAGACAGCCTGGTCCTGCCAGAGTGGCAGGGAATGCTGGTGTTTGCCACAGGCGAGGGCGAAGGTGTCGATCCCGAGTTGCTGGGATCGGGTCCGCTCAGCGTGCGCGCGCGCACCGGCGGCGAGCGCGTGCAACTGCATCCGAAACGTCCGTCTCGTACGCTGAAAAATCTGTTTCAGGAATTCGATGTGCCAGTATCGCAGCGACCATGGCTACCCTTGCTGTACGCGGGTCCTCAGCTTATCTTCGCGGCGGGTCTGGGCATGGATGTGCGTTCTGGATTGACTGAGGGTGGGGTAGTTTTACGATGGGAGCCTGCTGTATCTGCCTGATGTTTGTGGTGGGCCCGTAAAACCCAAACGTTGTAGAGAAACTGCTTGTCTGCACTTGCCATCGATGTCCGACGTGAAGCATTCCAACTTGTCCCGGACACTGAAAAATATGCTCACCGATGGTTTGGTTGAGATACGGAGACAAAAAATCCGGTCAAGCCGGTGGTCAGGGCGACGAGTTCCAAGATCAATCTGTAGCGCTTCCTGAACTGTGGCGGGTGATAACGCCACGGCTTGAGTGCAGAACACGGGTCGCACAATTGTCATTCCGCATTGCAACATGTAAAATCACCGGTTTGACAGCGATTTTTCAACGATCCCCACCGATTATTTTTCTTAAATGGCATTAATCGTTCACAAATACGGCGGCACCTCAATGGGCTCGACCGAGCGCATCAAGAACGTCGCCCGCCGCGTCGCCAAATGGCATGACGCTGGCCACCAGATCGTGGTCGTTCCCTCGGCCATGTCCGGCGAGACCAATCGCCTGCTGGGCCTGGCCAAGGAGATCAGCGGCCAGCCTGACCCACGCGAAATCGACATGCTGGCCTCGACAGGCGAGCAGGCTTCGGTGGCGCTCTTGGCCATTGCGCTGCAGTCGATCGGCAAAGACGCCGTGTCCTACACCGGCTGGCAGGTGCCGATCGTCACGGACAGCGCTTACACCAAGGCGCGAATTCAGTCGATCGATGATGCGAAAGTAAAGAAAGATCTGAACGCTGGACGCATCGTGATCATCACCGGCTTTCAGGGCATGGATGACGCCGGTAACATCACCACGCTCGGTCGCGGTGGTTCGGACACCTCAGCGGTTGCGGTTGCCGCGGCGCTGAAGGCGGATGAATGCCTGATTTATACCGATGTCGATGGTGTCTACACCACCGACCCACGGGTCGTCTCCGATGCGCGTCGTCTGAAGACAGTCACCTTTGAAGAAATGCTCGAGATGGCCTCGCTGGGCTCGAAGGTCTTGCAGATACGTTCGGTTGAGTTCGCCGGCAACTACCGTATGCCGACCCGCGTGCTGTCGTCGCTGACAGACCCGATGATCCCGCTGGAGGAAGAAGCCCAGTCCGGCACCCTGATATCGTTTGAGGAAGACACTCACATGGAACAAGCCACCATCACCGGCATCGCGTTCAGCCGCGATGAGGCCAAGATCACCATTCGTGGCGTACCGGACAAGCCGGGTATCGCTTTCCAGATTCTCGGCCCGGTTGCAGAAGCGAATGTGGAAGTCGACATGATCATTCAGAACATCTCTGTCGATGGCAAAACCGATTTCACCTTCACCGTGCCGCGCGGCGACTACGACAAATCGATGAAGATCATCGATGACGGTGTCAAACCTTCGTTGGGTGCGAGTGATGTCGTTGGCGACAACAAGGTATCCAAGGTCTCGGTAGTTGGCGTGGGTATGCGCAGCCATGTAGGAATCGCATCGCAGATGTTCCGCACGCTGTCGGAAGAGGGTATCAATATCCAGATGATCTCGACCTCCGAGATCAAGATCTCGGTGCTGATTGACGAGAAATACATGGAGCTGGCCGTACGTGCATTGCACAAGGCCTTCGGCCTGGAAAAAGACTGACCCTCGCTGCGTGGCACCCGGCGGCGGGTCCGACCCGCACGCCGAATCTGGCGGCGCCGATCGCGCCCGCCGACCATCACGCGCATGCAAACAAGGCGGCGCCCGAGCCTGACCCGACCCTGACAGGGATCCTCCAGGGCATCCCGCTGACGGGCCACCCGGCATGCAAAAAAGATCACAGACACAAAGCCCATGCGCTCCGCCTCTGTGAGGCGCTTGCGGCCCGCAAAAACCCCGCCTAAACGTATTCTGAAGATTAAATCGCACAGCCGTGCAATAATCCAAGAAGAAATAATCTATAAAAGCACGATCCCGGAGCGGAAACCGGGGATACGTGACCTCCATCCGGGCATCTCTATGTGGCTTGTCGATATTGCGCTGCGGCGTCCTTACACCTATCTGGTGATGGCGCTGATGATCCTGCTGGCGACACCGTTCGTGCTCCGCTCCACGCCGACCGATATCCTCCCCGACATCAAAATCCCCGTTGTCAGCGTGGTGTGGAGCTACACCGGCATGGCGCCCAAGGACATGCGCGAGCGCATCGTCAGTCCGTATGAAAAAGCGCTGACCACCACGGTCAATGACGTCGAGCATATCGAATCCCAGTCCATGGCCGGTCTGGCGGTGGTGAAGGTCTATTTCCACCCCAATGTGAACCTGCCGTCCGCGATTTCGCAGATCACCTCCATCAGTCAGTTCATGTTGCGCACACTGCCACCGGGCACAGTGCCGCCGCTGATCATCAATTACTCGGCCTCCAGTGTGCCGGTGGTGCAGGTGGGTTTGTCGAGCCCGCTGATGTCCGAGCAGCAGCTCAACGATATCGCGATCAACCAGGTGCGTACGCAGCTGATCACGATTCCCGGTGTTGCGGTGCCCTATCCGTATGGCGGCAAATTCCGCGTGGTATCCATCGACCTCGACACTCAGGCCTTGCTCGCAAAGGGTCTGACGCCGGCCGATGTGGTCAACGCAGTCAATGCGCAAAACCTGATCCTGCCCAGCGGCACGGTGAAGCTGAATGAGCTTGAGCATTCAGTAAGGCTAAACGGCTCGCCAGATTCCATTGAAGGGATGAACCAGATTCCGGTCAAGACCGTGAACGGTTCGACCACCTATTTGCGCGAGGTCGCGCATGTGCGTGACGGCTTCCAGCCGCAACAGAATATCGTCAAGAAAAACGGCGAGCGAGGCGTGCTGCTCACGGTGATGAAAAATGGTTCCGAATCCACGCTGAATATTGTCGACAACGTAAAAGCCAAGGTTGCCGAGATCATGAAAGGCGCACCAGAAGGACTGAACATCACGACCATGTTCGATCAGTCCATCTTCGTGCGCGCCGCAATCGACAGCGTGCTGCATGAGGCCGTGATCGCCTCGCTGCTGACGGCGATACTGATTCTTCTGTTTCTTGGTAACTGGCGCAGCACGTGCATCATTGCCGTGTCGATACCGCTGTCGATCCTCAGCTCCATCATCATCCTGCATGCTCTGGGCGAAACGATCAACCTGATGACATTGGGTGGGCTGACACTGGCGATCGGTATTCTCGTCGATGATGCGACGGTGACGATCGAGAACATCGAGCGTCATATCCATCTTGGCAAAGACTTGTATAACGCCATCTTCGACGGGGCCAGCGAGATTGCGGTGCCAGCACTGGTATCGACACTGTGTATTTGTATCGTGTTTTTGCCGATGTTTTTCCTGACGGGTGTGGCGCGTTACCTATTCGTGCCGCTAGCCGAGGCGGTAGTCTTTGCGATGCTGGCGTCTTATTTCCTCTCGCGTACGCTGGTACCGACCATGGCGCTGATGATGATGAAACATCAGGCGCATGCCAACAGCGGCAAGCCAAGCACACTCAAGCGCGTCCACATAGCGTTTGATCGCGGCTTTGAGCGTATGCGCGCGACCTATCTCTCAGCGCTCTCTGCGCTGCTGACACGCCGCAAGGCCTTTGTGACGATGTTCCTCAGTTTTTGTGTGGCGTCCTGTGGTCTGTTCTTCCTGCTGGGGCAGGATTTTTTCCCTGAAGTTGACGCCGGTCAGATCCGTTTGCACATGCGTGCCGCATCGGGCACACGCATCGAAGAGACTGCGCGTCTCGCTGACCAAGTCGAGCGCGAGATACGACGGCTGGTGCCGCCGGATGAGCTCGACACCGTGTTGGCCAATATCGGCGTGACGATCAGTAGCATGAATATGTCGTACAACAATGCAGGCACCTTTGGTTCCGTCGATACCGAGTTACTGATCTCGCTGAAGCAGGGACACAAGCCCACGCAGTCGCATATCGCGCGGCTGCGGGATGAATTACCGCGTCGTTTCCCTGGAACCGAGTTTTACTTCCAGCCGCCCGACATCATTTCGCAGATTTTGAACTTCGGGTCGCAAGCGCCCATTGATGTGCAGTTCTCCGGCAAGGATGTCAACGCCAACTACGAGCTGGCCAAGGAATTGCTGCGCAAGCTGGAGAAAATCCCCGGCACAGTCGATGTGCATATCCATCAGCGTCTGGATCAGCCGACGCTGGCACTGGAAACTGACCGCACCGCGTTGCAGGCACTGAATCTGTCGGCAGCCAATGTCGCTCAGAACGTGCTGGTGTCGCTGGCGGGCAGCTTTCAGACGCAGCCAGCGTTCTGGGTCAATCCCAGCAATAGCGTGGTGTACAACGTGCTCGTACAGTCGCCGCAGTACAAGGTCGATACGCTTGATGAATTGATGCGCACCCCGGTATCACCGACGGCCGTGATTTTGGCGGCGTGGTCAAAGATATCAGCAAGGAAGTCGAGGCAATGCAGCCCAAGCTGAAGAAAGGCCACAAGCTGCAGATGCGCGGTCAGGTGAACACGATGAAGTCGTCCTACAACGGCCTGCTGCTTGGTCTCGCGGGTGCAATCATTCTGGTGTACCTGCTGATTGTCGTGAACTTCCAGAGCTGGCTGGATCCGCTGATCATCATCAGCGCACTGCCGGCTGCGCTGGCCGGCATTGCATGGATGCTCTTTTTGTCCGGCACGCACTTGTCGGTACCCGCGCTTACCGGCGCCATCATGACCATGGGCGTCGCCACAGCCAACAGTATTCTCGTGGTGTCGTTTGCCCTGCAGCGATTGCGTGCGGGCGTGCCGCCATTGTCGGCCGCGCTAGAGGCAGGCTCTACCCGAATTCGCCCGGTGCTGATGACGGCCTCGGCAATGATCATCGGCATGCTGCCCATGGCGCTCGGCCTGGGCGAGGGCGGCGAGCAGAACGCACCCCTGGGACGCGCCGTGATCGGCGGGCTGCTGTTCGCCACCGTATCGACGCTGTTCTTTGTCCCTATCGTATTCGCAATGGCGCACCGCTTCATCGCAAGGCGTGAGCGTGCGCGGCTCATTGCCCAGCCCGTCTGAAGGAAGGAATCATGAGCAAAGAACGTCACGCTTATCTAGCCATGCAAGGCGAGGGTTCGCGTTCGCGGGAATTCCGGCGTGTGCGCACCTGGCGCATGATGCGGCTTGGCTTTCTCAGCCTGTTGCTGCTGCTGCTGATCGCCGGAGGCATGACCTTCATGCGCCAGCGCGCAGAGGCCACAGCACTTGCCGCAGATGCCAAGAGCCGCGGCAAGTTGTACGCTTCAGTGGTGCATGCCGAACCGGGTAATGCCGATCAGACCATCTCTTTGCCGGGCACACTGCTTGGATTGGTCGAATCACCGATCTCTTCGCGTGCCAGTGGATACCTCGTTCGCTGGACGAAGGACATCGGCAGCCAAGCAAAACGGGGCGAACTGCTCGCCGAGGTCAGCAGCCCCGAAACCGAGCAGCAACTGGCGCAGGCGATGGCCGCAAGACAGCAATCACTGTCGGCGCTGAATCTCGCCAAGGTGACGATGGATCGCTGGAAGGGCTTGCTGGACCAGCGCGCTGTCTCCCAACAGGAGTTCGATGAGCGCCGCAGCGCGTATGAGCAGGCAGTGGCCAATCTGGGCGCGGTAGATGCCAACATACAGCGCCTGAAAGAACTGCTGTCTTTCACCCGCATCGTCGCGCCTTTTGATGGGGTAATCACCAAGCGCAACGTGAACGTCGGTGACCTGATCGACGCCGGCGCCACCGCAACCAAGCCCCTATTCATGCTGGTACAGATGCAGACGCTGCGCGCTTACGTGAACGTGCCACAGGCCTATGCGGCTGGCATCAAGGTGGGCGAGACTGTCATGCTTCGTCAGCCCGAAATCCCGAATCAGAAGTTCGAGGCAAAGATTGTGCGCACCGCGCGTGCAATCGATCCCGTGAGCCGCAGCTTGCAGGTGGAGATCAACATCGACAACCGTCAAGGCCGTCTGATGCCCGGTGCCTACGTCGATGTGTCCGTCCCCGCCGGTCACAATGCAGCGATGGTCGTTCCCGTGAACACCTTGCTCCTGCGCGGCGAGGGCGCGCGTGTCGCGGTCGTGGACGAGAAGGGCATCGTCACCCTGCACAAGGTCGAGCTAGGCAAGGATTTCGGGCAGAAGATCGAAGTCCTGTCGGGTGTCACCGTCGCCGACCGACTGGTGCTCAACCCGCCCGATAGCCTTTCCGACGGCGACCAGATCACCATCGTCGAAAAGAAAGACAAGGAGAAAACCGACAAGTCCGAGAAGAAGTCTTGATCGCGATCCTCTCGCAAGCCCTTGAATTTACAGGGTGTCGGCAGTCGTGATTGACCGTAAGTCGTGCAAAAGTTATCATTGCGCCCTTTGCCGAGCGGGAGCTGCATTCCCGTCAGGCAGTGGAGACCTGGCCGAGTGGTCGAAGGCACTTCCCTGCTAAGGAAGCATACGGGCTTAAACCTGTATCGAGGGTTCGAATCCCTCGGTCTCCGCCAAGTAATACTAAAAATGCCCGCTGCGAAGCGGGCATTTTGTTTTCAGGCGTAGCCAGCCATGTCCCTGCGGACATTGCGGCTTGGGTTCGAGAGAGTTGGCTTGCCGTCGTGTCCCGACAAATCATTGACTGACACTTTCAGGACCCCTTCATGCGCATCTTTGCCACTGAAGCCAAGAACCGATTCGGTCGCTTTGTCTTCCAGGTCAAGCGCGAATCTGTGTTCGTAGAGAAGGCGGCAGGGCACTCCGCCTCAGGGCACCATGCGCGATGCAAACTCCTGAAAGGAGGAGGCAGCGATATCGACCTTGAGGGCGGGTATCGCCTCGCCCGTGTTAGGTCCGAACTCATCTGGTTGCGCCACAAAAGCAGTCCGCAGGCCCACCTTGGAAGCCGCCTCAAGGTCATTGCTGTGTGCCGCCACCATCATGCACTCATGGGGCTCGATGCCAAGCGCCTCTGCAGCGGCAAGATACACGCGAGGCTTAGGCTTATAGTCTCCAGCGATCTCGGCACCCAGAATGGCGTCCCATAGAAACTCATTGCGACGGGCCAGATCAACCATGAGCGAAATGTTACCGTTAGAGCACGGCCCCAGCATGAACTTGCGGCGCAGACGATGCAGGCCGGCGGTGACGCCGGGCCAGGCATCGAGCCGGTGCCACACGAGATTGAGATTGCGCAGCGTCGGCTCATCGAGCGACTCAAGTCCGAAGCGAGGACGCACGCGATCGAGCATACCGCGATGTACCACGTCGAGGCGCGAGAAGGGCTTGCGGCCAGCGCGGATCTCTTCCATCCCCGGCTGATATTCAGCGCGCCAGGCATTGGCAAAGGCGATCCAGTCCAGTTTGTAGCCCAAGGGCTCAAGAATCATGCGGGACTCGCGCGCCACGCAAGTGCGCCAATCTACGAGTGTGCCGAACACGTCGAAAACCATTGCCTTGACACCATCTACGGCTTTCCCTGTTTCGTGTTGTGCCAGAGAGGGATTGGCGTATACCAGTCCGGTTCCAAACAGCAGACCTTGTGCACTGAGCCAGCCGGCCTGGCGGAGGAAGTCACGGCGCGATAAGGCATTCATCGGAATTCTCCTGTATTGGTTGTTTGTTGACCTACTGGGGACAGACATTATGCCAATGGCTGATGATCAATCAGCCGACGATGATAACTGGCATTGAAACGCCTAATGAAGTACTGATTAAATAAAATTAGCAACTTGTGTAGCGAGACAAATCACACTAAGCCCTTGATTTGGCTGGGCCCCGCGTCGTACAGCTGCGCTGGCGCGCCACAAAATGTGGGGTTAGTCAGCGTCTCTCTAACTCATTCGGTATTTCGGACATGGCAGCACTCCTGTTTCGCTCTTGCTGTTGAATTTTTTGTTTGGGTCTAGTGCGCGGTTCGTAAGGGTAAACGTAGCGTTTGCCCAACTGATATCGCCGCAAAAGCCGATTCGGATAGACCGTGCTCCTGTCGAGCAGCGGCAAGTGCAGCGGGGGGCGCGTCGAGCGCCTCATCCGACAAACTGAAAGTACCCCAGTGGTAGGCTACCGATTGCCTTGCCCGCAAATCTTTATGGATCTGAACGCCTTCCACGGGGTCGACGTGCTGATCTTTCATGAACCAGCGAGGCGCATAGGCACCAATTGGAATCAATACCAGGTCAAAGCCTTGATCGGGCTGTCGATCGGTGAAGCGTTTAGCAATATCCTGAAAATCCTGCGAATAACTAGTATCGCCGACATGGAAGAAATGAAAGTCATCAGCAAATACCGCAAATCCACCCCAGAGGGTATCCATTCGATCAGTCAAAGTACGGCCTGACCAATGCTGTACAGGTGTAAAAACGATTTCTACCGTTCCCGAAGGGGATCGCATACGATGGGATTGCCACCAGGCCAGCTCAATGACATTTGAAATACCTACGTCTTTGAACCAAGCCTTTACACCCGATGGCACCAGAAACAAGGGAGATCCACCAGCTTGGGTCGAAAGCGCACGAACACTTGCCTCATCAAGATGATCGTAATGATTATGCGAGATGAGCACTAAGTCGATATGCGGAAGATCTTTCAATGCGATGCCAGGCGGATGAGCTCGCTTTGGTCCAACCAGTGAAAGTGGAGAGGCACGATCTGAAAAAATCGGATCCGTCAGAATACTCAATCCGGCGAATTGAACCAACGCAGTGGCGTGACCGATCCACGTCACTGTAGGTTGCATCTGGCGGCCTGCTTGGCTATTGGCGTGAATGAATGCCAAGTCGGCATCAATTCGAGGGGTGGGCGCCTGCGCTGATTTCGGATGCCCATCGATCAGGGCATGCCAGCGCCACTTCAAAAACTCAAACAGACCCGGCGGCTCAAAATTCAAATAATTATTTTGAAATTTGATTGGTCGGTCTTTGGGTACGATTGGCTGACTGAAAACAACATGGGTGGTAACGATTAGCGTAGCCGTTAGCAGTATTATCTTCAGCTTTGCCATTTGGAGCCTCCCACAATTTTTCTGTCCGTCTATTTGATGTTGACTGGCTTGAGAAGTCGCTTCGATATAGCTGCAACTACCGACCGCGGCGCAAATCGATTGCCAAAGATCATAATCTGGTTAAGCAGTCCCACAACACGCGTAGTACCGCCATGGGTCAATAGCTTTACGCCAGCTTGCGCAACGCTGCGAACATCCGTGCGGCCCGCTTTCTTGAAATAGTGATCGTCATTGATTTGCTGCGGGTTGATCGCATCAAAAAAAGCGGTATCGGTTGGCCCGGGTGCCAGACAGCAAACCCGTACGCCATCATCTTCAAGCTCTTTGGCAAGTGCTTCGGACAAGCAAAGTACAAACGCTTTAGATGCGCCATACGCCGCAAAATAGGGCGTTGCTTGAAACCCTGCAGTTGAGGCGACATTCAAAATGACGCCTGCTCTTCGCTGCTTCATTTTTGCACCGAATATTTGGCAAAGTTCGGCAAGGGTCACTACATTTAGCTGTAGCATTTGCCTGAGTTTTTCTGGTTCAAGATTGACATGCTCATCTAGAAGACCAAACCCGGCATTGTTGATCAGGATATCGATCTGAAACTGCTGCGAATCGCAATATCCAACCAAGTGGTCTGCAGCCCGTGGCAAGCTGAGATCAAGCGCATGAACCACGATGTCTGCGTCAGTTTTTTGCCTAAGTTCAGTGGCGATTAGTTCCAACCTATCGTTACTTCGGCTCACCATTACCAGGCGATATTTTTGTAAAGCGAGCATTCGCGCCATCTCAAGACCGATGCCGCTACTGGCGCCGGTGAG
>RGFZ01000041.1 GCA_010024875.1 Oxalobacteraceae bacterium
GCAATAATCACTGCGTCAGCAACAGCAAAGGGCCGCACTGCGGCCCTTTGTTCTTGGCATCGTCGTTTAGTACCGCGAATCAGCAATGGATGGACAAGGCAACCGACTCAGCCACACGGATGCCGTCGATCGCTGCTGACATGATGCCACCAGCATAACCAGCGCCTTCTCCTGCAGGATAAAGCCCGCGAGTATTCATGCTCTGAAAGTCCTCGCCGCGGCGGATGCGCACCGGTGAAGACGTTCTGGTCTCGACACCCGTCAGTACGGCCTCTTCCATCGCAAAGCCGCGAATCTGTCGATCAAAAGCCGGCAAGGCTTCGCGAATCGCGGATATCGCATACTCAGGCAGCGCGCTACCAAGATCGCAAAGCGTCACCCCGGGCTGGTATGAAGGCAGCACCGCCCCAAACCCGGCGGACGCACGCGCCGCAAGAAAATCTCCGACGAGCTGCCCCGGTGCGTTGTAGTTGCCACCACCAAGCACGAAGGCGCGCGACTCCAGCTCTCTCTGAAAATCAATACCGGCCAGCGGGCCGCCCGGATAATCTGCTGGCGTGATGCCGACCACTATACCGGCATTGGCATTGCGCTCGTTGCGCGAATACTGGCTCATGCCATTCGTCACGACGCGCCCGGCCTCCGAAGTCGCAGCGATCACCGTACCCCCGGGACACATGCAAAAACTGTAGACCGACCGGCCATTCTTGGCATGATGAACCAGCTTGTAATCTGCCGCACCCAAGATAGGGTGGCCTGCGCTGGCACCGAAACGCGCGCGATCAATCAGCGATTGCGGATGCTCAATACGAAATCCTACCGAGAAGGGCTTGGCCTCAACATACACGCCAGCACGATGCAGCATCTGGAAAGTATCGCGCGCACTATGCCCGACGGCGAGTACGACATGATCCGCAGCGATACGCTCACCTGTCGAGAGCAGGACGGCACGAACCTGACCATGATCGATCTCGATATCCTCGACCTTTTGCTCGAAGCGGAATTCGCCGCCGAGTGCAATGATGTTCTCGCGCATGATCTCGATCATTTTCACGAGTCTGAAGGTGCCGATGTGGGGCTTGCTCACATAAAGAATCTCGGGTGGCGCATCAGCCTTGACGAATTCTTCGAGCACCTTGCGCCCATAATGCTTGGGATCGCTGACTTGCGTCCACAACTTGCCATCGGAAAACGTGCCCGCACCTCCTTCCCCAAACTGCACATTCGATTCCGGGTGCAGCTCTCGCTTGCGCCACAGGCCGAAGGTATCCTTGGTGCGCTCCCGCACCGGCTTGCCACGTTCAATGATCAATGGACAAAAACCGGATTGCGCAAGTATCAGCGCGGCGAACAGGCCACAAGGACCAAAACCGATGACGACCGGACGCAACGCAGGCGGGCGAGGGGCGCGCGCCACAAACTGGTAGGTGGTATCCGGGCTGTGCGCAATCTTGCTGCCGGGTCGAACGCGTGCGAGCACCGCAGCCTCATCATCAACCTCGACATCCAGGGTGTACACCAGCTGGATTGCGTTTTTTTTGCGCGCGTCGAACGCGCGGCGAAACACATGAACTACCCTGAGCTGATGCGCTGCGATACCCAGTCGCGCCAGCAGCTCCTGATGAAGCGCAGACTCGGAGTGATCGAGCGGCAACTGAAGGTCGGTGATCCGAAGCATGAGCAAGGAGTGGCAAGCGAAGCAGCGGCAACCACCGATCTGCTTCGCTCTAAGGCAGTAAACACGGTATTTTACTCAAGCCACGCCATCCTCACCTATGCGGTCGGCGCACTCCGGCAAGTTGCGGAATCTCTTCCTACTCAGCGCCGCTAGACGATGATGGCGTCTTGCTGCCCGAACTGCCACTCTCCGAGCTACCCGCACCGCTCTTGCCGTGACTGGATGATTTTAGACTCCGCTCGGTCTCTTCAGCCATTTGCTGATGTGACTCGACTACGCTCAAGGTCTTGCTCGCGTAATTCTTTAGGTCGGTATCTTGCGCCTTGTTACTGGCTCGCTTCAGGAGTTGGTGGGTGTCTTTGTGAGAGCGATCGCCGGCCTGTTCGAGATACTGCTTGTCGAACTTGTCGCCCGACAGAGAAGACAATCGCTTTTCGATCGCTTTTTGCTGCCGGCCTGGCTCTGTGGGCAAGATGACGCCCTTGGCCTGGGCTAGTTGCTTAAGTTCATCCAGTGCCTTGGTGTGATCGTCAACCATCTTCTGCGCAAAGCTTTTTACCTGATCATTTTGCGATTTTTGCTGTGCGAGCTTGGCGGTACTGATCTCCGCCAGATTTGCCTGGGCGATCTCGGCCATCAATTTTTCATCAGCGCGGTTGATATTCCCAGCTCCCGCACTGGTGGCCCCGCTGCTGGCGCTGGAAGCGCCTGACGATGTCTTACCCGGGCTCGTGTAAGTTTGGTTTTGCGAATAGGCGGTCAGCGTACTCAGCATGAATGCTGCGCTGACAAGCCCTAGGGTGATTCCTCGGGTCGAGAAGCGGACGGAAGGCATGGACATAGAGAGATCTCCTGTAAAGAGTTGTCTGAGCATGACAAGCAGGGATTACCCTGCAATTGACGTGCCATCGACATCCCTTCGAGATTTCACGCAGCGCCAGTACGGAATGTCCCCTACTCGCCGAAGCAGATTAGAAAAATTTACCGGTAATTTGCAACTATGGCGCTTGCTCCACTCATCCGCTTGAGTACAGAGAGTGGCTGCCAGCAAGCCAGAGAAATATCAAAAGTCGCTTGTAGAAGCGCGGATCCAAGGCTATCATCACCCGCGTTTTTCTTTTCGCAGTAATCTCAGCCCCTCGCCTTTGGCTCTCGTCTCTGCTTTTCCGCACAGCAAAGGCATTCCCTCTTCTGCCATTCATGAAACACACCTCCGACGATCATCCCCTCATCAGCATCGAGTCATTCATCAAGGTCAGACACTCGCGGATTCACGGTAATGGTGTATTCGCCGCTCGCAAGATTCCCGCAGGCACGCGCATCATTGAATATCAGGGCAAGCGGATCACTGAAAAGCAGGCAGAGAAACGTTTCGGGCAAGATCCCGAGAATCCTCACCACACGTTTTTCTTCAGTCTGGATAGCGGCAAGCTCATCGATGGCGGAGATGAGGGCAATGATGCGCGGTGGATCAATCACGCCTGCGAGCCCAATTGCGAGGCGCAAGAAGAAAAAGGTCGTGTATACATTCATGCATTGCGCGACATACGGCGCGGCGAGGAATTGTCGTACGACTACGGATTAGTCATCGATGAGCGGCTTACCAAGGCCGTTAAAGCCGCCTATGCTTGCCGCTGCGGCGCTGCGGAATGCCGCGGCACGATGCTGGCGGTGAAAAAAACTGCGCCAAAGAATGCGTCAAAAAAATTGGCGAAAAAAATCTGAATCTCGGACTCTGCTTGAAGCTTGTCGCGCGCGAGCTGAGTTCGACCCAAGAAAGCAGGCCATGGATTTCGACAAGCATGCGCCTTCATTCGCGCAAGACGCTGGCCTAGAGCGCAGCGCGATTAGCGATTAGCGATTAGCTATGTTCGTCCGCTGTCGCTTACCAGCGACCAGCATCCTCGCGCGCCAAGTCAAGAAATTCCGTGCGCATGGCCAGATTCGGTTGTAGCTCGCCCAGCATTGCTGAAGTCACCGTTTCTTCGCCAGCCGTCTTGATCCCGCGGCTTTCCATGCACAGATGACGGCAGCGAATGACCACACCGACCGCCTTGGGTTGCAAATGCTCCATCAGTGCATTAGCTACTTGTATTGTCAGCCTCTCCTGCACCTGAAGGCGCTTGGCGAAACCATCGACCAGACGCGTCAGCTTTGAGAGTCCGACAATCTTACCGTCAGGCATATAGCCCACCGTAGCTTTACCAAAAAATGGCGCGAGATGATGCTCGCAATGGCTATAGACAGGAATATTCCGAACAACGATCAGCTCGTTGTACTCTTCGGCGCCATCTTCGAAGGCCTTGAGCACATCCGCAGGATTTTGTTCATAGCCTGACGTCCAGTGCTTCCATGCCTTGGAGACCCGATGTGGTGTTTCGAGCAGACCCGGTCGGTCGGGGTCTTCTCCTACGCTTTTCAGAAAGCGTCGCCAGTCGTTCTCGTTAAATTCATCGGACATCAATAAGGCCTTTGAGGTAATTGGTAGACACGTGTGTGCAGAAGTGCAGGCTAGTCTCCCCCCGAAGTGCCCGTATTCAACGCCGTCGTCATCGTACCCGAATTTGCGAATTCGTTTTGAGAACCTGTGCCCGCAGCACGCAGGCTTGGGTTATCCTTTCGGCTCGCTGGGCCTAGCACTCCTGGGCCACCCTGAAAAACAACCCCAATACAATCAATAGAGACCATGACTACCTCAAGCCTTCTCGCAAGCCGACTCGCGGGCTCGCTCACCCTGACAGTCGCTACCCTGATCTCATCTGCAGCTTTCGCAGCACCATTCGCTTATGTGCCGAATGAAAAAAGCGGCACAATTTCAGTCATTGATACCGAGAATGACACCGTGGTCGCCGAGATCAAGGCGGGCGACAAGCCGCGCGGGCTGGCGGCGTCGATCGATGGGAAGACGCTCTATGTAAGCGATCAGCCGAATAATTCATTGGTCAAGATCGATCTCGAACAACGAGTGGCCGCTGGCACCATCGATCTTGGCGAGTCTCCCGAGGGCGTATCGATCTCGCCCGACGGCAAATGGGTGGCAGCGGCGTCGGAGATCAGCAACTCCGTGAACTTCATTGCGACGGCCACGGGCCGCAAGATGTTCGCAGTCAAGACGCGTGGAAAAAATCCAGAGCATGCCGTATTCAGCCCGGATGGCAAGCTGATGTATGTGTCCGCAGAGGAGGCTGACAGCGTGGATGTGATCGATGTGATCAAACGCAAGCAGGTCGCCTCGATCAAGGTGGGCAATCGTCCGCGTGGCATCGCCTTCCGCCCAGATGGCAAGTTTGCTTATGTGGCATCAGAACTGGTGAATACGGTCTATGTGATTGATGTCGCCAAGCGCAAAGTGATCAAGCAGCTGGCGACTGGCAATTTTTGCAACGGCGTGACCGCATCGCCCGATGGCAGCCGCGTGTTTGTCTCGAACGGCAAGGATGGCACGGTCTCCGCGATCGATGCATCGACACAGGAAATCATCGGCAATATCCCAGTGGGCAAGCGCCCCTGGAACATGGCGATCACGCCGGATGGTAAAAAACTGTACGTCGCCAACGGCCGCTCCAACTCCGTCTCCGTGATCGACGCCGTCGAGCTGAAGGCTATCGGCGAAGTGAAGGTCGGTGAAACCCCGTGGGGCGTCGTGATCCGCTGAACAGGCAGTCGTCCACCGGTCGCGGTGACGCTGCATTAAACCCGCCTGATGGCGGGTTTTTTGTCTTAACGGCAGCGAACAATGCTTAAAAAACCTCAGGCGAATGTCGTGCAACGCTTCGGTCTGAAACACGACCAGCCAGATGAAAATAATTCACTTGTAACCCGATCTTCGGCCAGCCTATATTCGAGGCCCCAACTGCATTGCAGCATTTCTTTCGTTGGTCCGATTGCAAAAGAATTAATGAAAGTTTTGCTGGGGTCTTAGTTGTTTCTAGTACTGTCAGTAATAAAAAACTCATCGGAGATTAAATTGGCCAAGTCCACCGTTTTTGCAAAGAGCATCCTGGCATCCGCTCTGGTTGTGGCATTCGCTGCACCGAGCTTTGCCAAAGACGAGAATCTGGAAAAGATCTCGGCATTTAAAAATACCAACACTGCGATCGACATTCCCACCGTTCCTCAGACCGGTGCGAACGTTGAGCAGCTGAAGGCCAACCTGAAGAAGATCAAGCTGCCGGAAGGCTTCAAGATCGAACTGTACGCTGTCGTTCCTGACGCGCGTTACATGGCCGTCGCACCGTCGACCAACATGCTGTTCGTCGGTACCCGCAAGACCACCGTCTGGGCCGTCACTGACCGCAATGGCGACATGACCGCTGACGAGGTCAAGCCTTTCGCTCCTTCGATCAAGTTCAAGAACCCGAACGGCGTCTGCTGGACGAAAGACGGCTTCCTGATCGTGGTTGAGTCGAACCGCGTTCTGAACTTCCCCGCAGCCGAGTACTTCTATGAAGGTCCGGACGTTGCTGTGATCACCGCAGTGCCCGAGGGCGGCCTGATCCCGGTTGAAGAGCAGTCCTTCAACCATACTGGCCGTACCTGCAAAGTTGCTGACGATGGCAAGCTCTACGTCACACTGGGCCAGCCGTACAACGTGCAGCCGAAAGACAAGATCGACCTGTACAACAAAACCGGTATCGGTGGCGTTATTCGTCTGAACCCGTTCGACGGCTCCGGCAAAGAAGTGTATGCGATGGGCATGCGTAACCCCGCTGGTATGGACATCAACCCGAAAGACAAAACCATCTGGACCACTGACAACCAGGTTGACGGTCTGGGCGACGACGTTCCTCCGGGCGAGCTGAACCGCATCACCAAGTCTGGCCAGCACTTCGGTTTCCCATACTGGAACGGCAAGTACAAGGTCGCGGGCTCACCTGCAGCACCTGAGCTGAAAGACATGAAAGAGCCGGCAGGCGCGATCTTCCCGCAAGTCGAGTTCCCTGCTCACCAAGCACAGCTGGGCATGTCCTTCTACACCGGCAAGCAATTCCCGAAGAAGTATCAGGGCGGCATGTTCATCGCATCGCACGGTTCCTGGAACCGTACTGTGCCTAGCGGCTACCTGGTCAACTTCGTTCCGCTCAATGCGGACGGCACCGCTGGCAAGGCAGAAGTATTTGCCGACGGCTTCATTGACATGACGACCCGCCGTGCAATCGGTCGTCCGGTCGACGTGGCCAACTTGCCTGATGGTTCGATCCTGGTGTCCGACGACTACGCTGGCGCGATCTACCGCATCAGCTACGCCGGCAACTAATCGACGGTCGTAAGTGCGCCGGGCCACAAGCCCGGCTGCGCAGCGTAAGCGCCTGTCGCGGCTGATGCCCGGCGGGCGTTTTTATTGGGGTTATTAGTTCGGCCCCCTTGTACTTTTTAAATGTGAAGTCATGAAATCAGTATCTTTTGCTCTTGCTGGCCTGCTGTGTGCTGGCCTCTTTAACACTGCGGCGGCTGCAGGAAAAACCGGTGCAGAGGTTGGACAATCCTGTGTGATGTGCCATGGTGAAAATGGTCTGTCATCAATGCCTGGCACGCCCTCGCTCGCGGGTCAGTCGGAAATCTATTTGTCTAGCCAACTCAAGCAATTCAGAGATGGCAAGCGCCACAATGAAGTGATGAACGTGATTGCCAAACCTTTGTCTGATGCGGAGATCGATGCAGTGTCCGCATGGTTTGCACAATTTGAAGTCGTGCTGAAAAAGCGCTGATTTCATTCAGTCTGGTCACGCTGAGCCTGTGCAGTGCACAGGCTTTTTTGTTTCCTCAGTCTTGATAAGCGGCGTAAAGTCTTTACCTCGACCGCTGCTCAAGCATTTTCTTTGCAGCCAGATGCCCAGCTTCATCGGCCATCTTCAGCGCAGTCTTGCCGCGATCATCGGTCAGTGAAGCATCGGCGCCACGATTTAGCAACAGCAACACGGTCTGCTCATGCCCTGAACCAGCGGCCCACATCAACGCAGTCAGTTCATTCTTGTAGCGCGCGTTGACATCCACACCCGCCGTCAGCAAACGAGAAACGACCTCGGTGTGTCCATTACCTGCTGCGTAGACCATGGCGCTCTTTTTCAGTTGATCGAGCGCATGAATGTCGGCGTTTTTCGCCAAAAGCTTCTCCACCATGTCAACATCGCCGTTGAAGGCTGCGGCCATGAGCGGCGTGACCTTTGATGTATTGGGTGTGTCGATGTTGGCACCTTTGTCGAGCAGGTAGTTGGCCATGTCTTTATGCCCGGCTTTGATCGACATCAGCAGCAGGCTTTCACCAGGCCGGTTCCGCGAATTGACATTCGCGCCATGTTTCTCGACCAGGTCTTTGAGTTTTTGGAGGTTGCCCGCACGGACTGCAGCCAGTGATGCGCTGTGGGGGTTGTCGACCTCTTCGGCGGTTGCTGCGGCGCAAAAAAATGCAGCTGCAACCCATAGGAATATGAAAATTCTTTTGATACTTTTCATGCAAATAATCCCGGGGCAGAAGTGTTTTGTATTGCCAAGCAATTGGACAGGTAATAGGATCAACGGGCGCAATAGTATCAAGCGTTATTGTGCTCAACCAAAGCCCCAGCGGACACACGCGCTCCAGCAGGGCAGCTAGCTTGAAGTTTCTGGTTCAGCTGATCCAGCTTTTCCAGATTCTCAACAAGCGTTTGCTGGGATAAAAATATAAACTCAACCAGAGAGGAAGTTCCATGGCTCTAAACAAGATGGTGAAAGCGATCGTCGCAACCAGCGTAGTACTAGCTGGCTCGGCGATTGCGCAAGAACCCATTGCAGGGGCGGGCATCAAGCCTATTCCCATGCCTAACCTTGGCAGCGTTACCCAGTCCATGCTGGATGGTGCCGCCAAAGACAGCAAAAACTGGCTGCACCCGAACGGCAGCTACGAGCAGACGCGTTACTCCCCTGCCTCGCAAATCAACACCAGCAATGTGTCCAAGCTGCGCCCGGCGTTTGTTTTCCAGACGGGCATCGTCGAGTCAATGGAAACCGCGCCTCTGGTCGTCAACGGCGTGATGTTCCTCACGACTTCGTACAACCATGTTTACGCAATCAATGCCAAGACCGGTGAGCAGTACTGGCACTACAAGCACAAGATCGGCCCCGTGTCGACTTACTGCTGCGGCCCAAACAACAAAGGTGTCGCTATCTCCGAGGGCAAGCTGTTCATGGGTACGCTCGATGCAAAGCTTGTCGCACTTGACGCAAAGAGCGGCAAGATGCTGTGGGAAACCCAGATCGCCGATCCTGAACTGGGCTACTCCGAAACCATGGCGCCCGCAGTTGCCGACGGCAAAGTGCTGATCGGTACCAATGGCGGCGAATACGGCGTGCGTGGCTTCGTCAAAGCTTACGATGCCAACAGCGGCAAGCTAATCTGGACTTTCCACACCATTCCTGAAAAAGGCCACGAGGGTGTGTGGGCAGTCAATGACGCAACCGGCCGCAATATGCACCGCGACATCGCTGCAGAAAAAGCTGCTCTGGCGAAGAACAGCGATTTCTACAAGACCTTGGGCGGCGGTGTCTGGATGACCCCCGCCATCGATCGCAAGACCAAGACGGCGTTCTTCGTTGCAGGCAATCCTTCGCCTGACCTGTACGGTGCAGAGCGTCCTGGCGACAACCTCTACACCAACTCGATGATTGCTGTCGATCTCGATACGGGCAAGTACAAGTGGCACTTCCAGTACATCGCTCACGATGTATGGGATCTGGACGCCGTCTCGCCTGTGATCCTCACCGAAGCCAAGGACAAGAGCGGCAAGATGGTTCCTGTTGCCATTCATGGCGGCAAGACCGGTCATATCTACGTTCATGACCGCAACAACGGCAACCTGATCCGCTTCTCTGAAGCGATGGTGTCGCAAGAAGGTCTGTGGAGTCTGCCGACCCCGCAGGGCACCCGCATGTCGCTGGGCGCTAACGGCGGTGTCGAGTGGTCACCGATGGCAGTGAGCCCGAAATTGCGTCTCGCTTTCGCGGCCAACCTCGAGCAGCCAATGACCTACCACGTGGAAGCGTCGGCTTACCCTGGCGGCAAGCTGTGGCTGGGCGGTGCGTTCAAGAACATTCCGGGTGAAGAGCAGTTCGGTAACGTGACTGCCGTGAACCTGGACACCGGCAAAGTCGTCTGGAAGGCACGCACTGATCAGCCAATGATCGGTGGCGTTCTGGCAACCGCAGGTGATCTCGTGTTCGCCGGTGAGGGCAATGGCTGGTTCAAGGCCTACGATGCAAAAACTGGCAAGGTGCTCTGGCAGTATCAGTGCGGCGCTGGCGTGAATGCGCCCCCCACCGCATACACGATCGACGGCAAGATGTACATCGCCGTGGCGGCTGGTGGTAACACTCAGCTCGACTATAAGCGTGGGAACAGCGTTTTTGTGTTCGCCCTATAATTCGGCTGCAGCTCAAAGAGGCTGCCTTCGGGCAGCCTCTTTTTTTGTCAACGAGCGAGTTAAGGTTTCAACATGAAATTTCGTGTAATTCTCACTACCCTGCTCATGCTCGCTGCCGCCAGCTTTGGCGCGCACGCGCAGGACATCGAAGCAGGCAAGAAAAAAGCCGAAGCCTGTGTGGCTTGCCACGGCACCAACGGCAATTCGCCTTCAGGCGCATTCCCGACTATCGCTGGTCAGAACGCGCGCTACATTTATCTGCAGCTGCGCGACTACAAGGAAGGCCGCCGCAAGAATCCGATGATGTCGCCCATTGCGGCGGGTCTTGAAAAACAAGACATGCATGACCTCGCGGCGTATTTCGCATCCCAGAAGCAGGCTCGCACTAGTTTCAAGGCGGATCCGGATCGCATCAAGGCTGGCGCAGCGAAAGCGGAGGAATCACTCTGCTCAATGTGCCACCTCGGTGGCATGGCAGGCCAGAATGAGGTACCGCGTTTGGCTGGTCAGCATCCCGAGTACATCGTGACTCAGCTGAAAAACTTCAAGGCGCGCGAGCGGACCAATGATGCGGGCAACATGACCAGCCTTGCGCAGACCCTATCCGAAGAAGACATTACCAACCTCTCGCACTGGATACACTCGCTGTTTTGATACTGCGACAGCGCGAAGCAAAACCGAGCCAGCTGTGCTGGCTCTTTTTTATGTCTTCGACCGAATTTGCAGCGCTTGCGGCGGCATGGCGTTAAGAATGGCGGCAATGCCCGGGTGTTGGATCTTGCGTTCGTTCGAGAGCGCATAAATCTGCTCCCGGACCTGAGGTATCGGACCGACCGGAACAGCACCTAGTTGCTCCCTGACATCTTCAGCCAGCGCAGTCGGGGCCGGAAACAAGCCGCGCCCCTGCTGCCCAAAAGTATTCAGCAGCGCGTTGTCATCGAATTCGCCGAAGATATTCGGCGTCAGATCATGCGAATTAAGCCATTGATCAATGCGACCCCGAAGAGCGTTGTTCCGAGTCGGCAGCAACAGAGGCGCTCCTTGCAAGCTCGCAGGAAAGTCTTCGCGATACCGGTCGGCGAGCACCGGCAAGCCGAACCAACCGATTTCGAACTCGCCGAGTAAATGACTGAACACCCGGAGCGCCGATCCGGGCGGTACCGGGCGATCTGTCAGCATCACATCAATCTTGTGCACTGACAGCTTGCCTAGCAAGGTATCGAACTGTTCTTCAAAACAGATCAAGCGCACCGGCTGCGGCAACGTCAGCGCACTCTCCAGCAGTCTCGAGGCAATCAGCTTAGGCAATGAATCCGAGATGCCGACCGTCAGACGCAGCGTCTTGTCCAGATCGGCATCGGCCAGCGCCTCCAGCAATTGCTCTCCCAATAGAAAAATCTGATCAGCATAACGCAGCGCCACTTGTCCCGCTTCAGTCAGTACCAATCGACGCCCCTGTGGCCGAAAAAGGGATTTGCCCACAGACTGCTCCAGCGATGCGAGCTGCGCACTCACCGTTTGCACTGCAAGGCCAAGTCGCTCGGCCGCTCGCGTGACACTGCCTTCCTTGGCAACGACCCAAAAGTAATGAAGATGGCGAAAATTAAGATCCACGACGTTTATCCGTATTTTTCGAAGATACGCTCTTATTAATCATCCGTTTTTCTGTCATTGTGCCCATTTTTTCATCAGTCTGCACTGCTAGAATCTTCTGCAGCCGCTTTGTGACACAGGACCGTAGTCGCTCCATCACCATGCGCATCGCAGGAGGATGCGATTGCTGGCAAGGTGGGAGCGCCGCAGACGGTACTGAGGCACGGCAAAGCGAGCCCAACGCCGCCAGCGACATGTTGATGGCGCTTTTTAGCGTGTGGCAACGTGTTCGTCCTTGTGCAAGCAGGGGTTCATAGAGGAGTCATGCATGCTTGAATTGTTGATGGATCCCCAGGCGTGGGCTGCCTTTGCAACGCTGACCGCGCTTGAGCTCGTGCTCGGTATCGATAACGTGATTTTCATCTCTATCTTGGTCGAGAAGCTGCCCGTTGAAAAGCGCGAGATAGCTCGCCGGATTGGTCTTTTCGCGGCAATGTTCATGCGCATTGTGCTGCTGATGATGCTGGCCTGGATCGTCGGTCTGACTGCCCCGCTGTTCACACTTTTCGATAATGAGTTCTCCGGTCGCGACATCGTACTGCTGCTGGGCGGTCTTTTCCTGCTCTGGAAGAGCGTAGGCGAGATCCATCAAAGCATGGAGGGTGGCGAAGAGGGAACGGCTACCATCGCAGCGCGAAGCTTCTCCATGATCATCGTGCAAATCATGCTGATCGATATCGTATTCTCGCTTGACTCCATCATCACGGCTGTCGGGATGGTTGAGCAAGTGCCCGTGATGGTGGCTGCCGTGGTGGCATCTGTGGCACTGATGATGCTTTTTGCCGGCGCTATTGGGCGCTTTGTCGCTGCCCACCCTACGATCAAGATGCTGGCGCTCGCCTTCTTGACCGTGATCGGTGTGGTGCTGATTGCTGAGGGCTTTGGACATCATGTGCCAAAAGGTTATATCTACAGCGCGATGGCTTTTTCAGTCGCTGTTGAGATGCTCAATCTGCGTATGCGCAAACGCGCATCCCGACCCGTTGATCTGATCGCATCGGCGGCCGCCGGAGAAGAAAAAGGCAAACCTTGAAATATAACGCACTTTGTCTAGCCACTAATCTGCTTGATGACATTACAAGCAGTCAAACCAGCCTTGCTCGCGAGAGTTCTGATTTGAGGTAGGCGTAGTAAACAGGCGCAGCAATCACGCCCGAGATGCCAAACAAGGCTTCCATCACCAGCATGGCAGCCAGGATCTCCCACGCACGCGCATTGATCTGTGCTCCGACAATGCGAGCGTTTAGAAAATACTCCAGCTTGTGTATCGTCACCAGAAACACCAAGGCAAGCAGTGCGGTCGACAGGGAATGCGAAAGTCCGATCACCACAATCACCGTATTTGAAATTAAATTACCCACTACAGGCAGAAGGCCGGCGATGAAGGTGATCAGTATCATTGTCTTGACGAAAGGCAGGTGAATTCCTGCGAGCGGTAGTAGCACTGCCAGAAAGATCCCTGTAAAAACCGCATTGATAGCGGCTATCTGGACCTGGGCAAATACAATCTGCCGGAATGCTTGATGCAGGGTTGCGACGCGCTGATGCAACGCCGAAGCCAGAGGCAAGAAATGATGAACCTGTGTCGTGTCGTACAGCGCTGCCATCGCACCGATGACCATACCGATCAACAGGTGTACTAGCGTACGACCCGTTTGCTCTCCCAGATACTTGGCCTGTCCTGCGTGCGATCGCATCCAATCGGTCAATGCTTGCTGCAGGGCCTCGGCGCTCTGCGGCAAATAGTCCGCCATCCACGAAGGTATCTGATGGCGCGATTCTTCAATCAGGTCAGCCATTTTTTTCAACAGCACCGGCAGGCTGCCTGCGTCCGACAGAAAAAAACTCAAAATCGCCCATCCACCCAGACTGAGCGCAATCACGATCGATGAGCCCAACACCGTCACGGCGATCAGTGTCGCGCGCTGGCTCCCGAGGCGCCAGCTGAGCCGAGGTGCGATCAGATGAACCAATGCATAGACCAGCAAACCCGAATACAACGCCGCCACAAGGCCTGCGTGCATGACTAGCCACAAGGCAGCGGCCGCCAGCACATACGAAGCGCTTAGGCTGTAGCGCTGTTTTTCTTCGGGGTTTTGCATTCGGTGGCGAAAATAAGAACTTGCATAAAAAAACCGCCCGCAGTCTCCTGCAGGCGGCAACGAGAGGATTTGGTGACCGCCAGTCTGACGGCTAATCCTCCATTCAGGCTAACCACGACAATTCAAGAACTCATCCAGCGATCAGGTCTGTTGAAGTCCAGCGAGCAGCCAGCCGCCGGAACCGGAAACTGGCTTGGCTAGCACCCAGATTTCGCTGAACGCCTCCGCGGGAACATTCTCGGCTTCACGCACCATACCCGAGAAACGGATGCTCGCGACGTATTCATCGCTGGTGGTTTCGATACCTAGCAGCTCGGCATCGAGCGAGACGACGTCCGTATGGTTGGACGAGGCGCCGCGCTCGGTCAGCTGCATCTTCAGCTCAGCAAACATCTCCGGCGTAGTGAACTCGCGGATGTCGTTCACATCGGCCTTGTCCCATGCAGCCTGCATGCGGATGAAATTAGTCTTTGCATGGCGCAGGAAACCCGCCGCGTCGAACCCTTCCGGAACGCTCGCAGCGTGACCTGACTGCCAGTTTAACGGCGCAGAAGTCGTCCCCGTTTGCTCAAGGTTGGATCCGATCTCTGGCGTGATGCTGCGCTCCATGGGACCCGCGTATGCAGGCACAGGCTGCACCGGTGCCGCTTTTCGCGTCAGCATGCGGAAAATGAACAAGCCGGCAATAGCGATCAAGGCAATCATCAGCACGCTACCGAGCATGCTCGCGAATTCAGCACCCATACCAAAGTGTGAAAGCAGCGCTCCCAAGCCCAGACCGAGCAGGGCCCCACCAAGGATGCCTTTCCAGGGGCTCGATGGCGCTGGTGCCGGTGCTGCAGGCTGCGCGGGGCGTTGCGCGGGTGCTGCCTGCTGACCGCTCTGCTGCATCGGCGCCTGGCGGCTGTAGCTTGGCGAGGATTTGCCAATCGAGCCGCCACCCCCCAGCCGCTTGGCTTCTGCGTTGCCTACACCGATTGACACGCCCAGGATCGCAATCATCAATGCCATCCACAACTTCTTCATAGATCCTCCAGAGGACAAAAGGGCAGGAAAAGCCCGCCGTCAAAGTTCTTGCAACCCGGATTCTATCTAATCCAGGCCATTAGAGAAAATCGAAGTTTTTTTGACACCAACTTCGGTAAAAAAGGATTCGGGAACCCATGCCAAAAGCTTGCGCATGGCAAGGTTTGACGTACAAATCCGATTTGTTGCTATGGATATTTTAAAACTCATAGTATATCCCTATTTAATCAATAAAAACTATCAAATTTACTAAATGATTTGCGTTTTCTATGATCCAACGTGTTCGACGATATTTCACGATGTTTTCTTAACCCACTATCCGGAGTTCCCACTATGTCTCTCGTTAACACCACCATCAAGCCTTTCAAGACCACTGCGTATCAGAATGGAAAATTCGTTGAGGTCAGCGATGCCGACCTGAAAGGCAAATGGTCCGTCGTGTTCTTCTACCCGGCTGACTTCACCTTTGTCTGCCCGACCGAGCTGGGCGACCTCGCTGACAACTATGACACCTTCAAATCGCTCGGCGTGGAAATCTATGCAGTGTCAACCGATACGCATTTCTCGCACAAAGCCTGGCATGACACGTCCGACACCATCGGCAAGATCCGCTACCCAATGCTGGGCGATCCGACTGGCGCAATCACCCGCAACTTTGAGGTGATGACCGAAGAAGCCGGTCTGGCGCTGCGCGGTACCTTCGTGATCAATCCCGAAGGTCAGATCAAGCTGTGCGAGATCCACGATGATGGCATTGGCCGCGACGCCAAAGAACTGCTGCGCAAGGTACAGGCTGCTCAGTACGTTGCTGCGCATCCCGGTCAAGTCTGCCCTGCGAAGTGGACCCCGGGTGCTGAAACGCTCGCTCCTTCGCTCGACCTCGTCGGCAAGATCTAAGTTCATTCGTTCGTTACTCCGGCGGCGCCCAACCGGCGCCGCACTGCCAGAACAAGAGGCCATCATGCTGGACACCGCTATCAAAAACCAATTGCAAGCCTATCTGGGCAAAATCACTCACGATGTCGAGATCACTGCCTCGCTAGATGATAGCGACAAGGCCCACGAGATGCGCGCGATGCTCACTGAAATCGCAGAACTCTCGCCTCGCCTCGCTTATCAGGAACTCAATCTCGATAATGAGCGCAAGCCTTCCTTTGCGCTGAATCGTGCAGGCAGCAATATGGGAGTGCGGTTCGCCGGCATACCGATGGGCCATGAGTTCACCTCACTGGTACTGGCGCTCTTGCAGGTGGGTGGCCATCCTCCGAAAGCCCGCGACGATGTGCTCGAACAGATCCGCCAGCTGGAGGGCGAATATCTATTCGAGACCTACATTTCTCTGTCTTGCCAGAATTGTCCTGAGGTCGTTCAGGCGTTGAACCTGATGTCGGTGATTAACCCGAACATACGTCATGTGATGATCGATGGCGCACTGTTTCAGGACGAAGTGAATGTACGTCAAATCATGGCCGTGCCAACCATCTTCCTGAATGGTCAGCATTTCGGCCAGGGGCGTATGGAGCTCGAAGAAGTTCTGGCAAAGCTGGATACGGGTGCTGCAGCGCGCGAGGTAGAGAAAATAGCAAAGAAAGAGACCTTCGATCTGCTCGTCGTGGGTGGTGGTCCTGCGGGCGCGTCCGCGGCGATCTACGCTGTACGCAAGGGGATACGCACCGGCGTAATCGCCGAGCGCTTTGGTGGTCAGGTGCTGGATACCTTGGGCATCGAAAACTTCATCTCGGTCAAAGAAACGGAAGGGCCCAAGCTAGTGGCCGCACTCGAGCAGCACGTGAAGGCTTACGATGTCGACATCATGAGCTTGCAGCGCGCCTCCGCACTGATTCCGGGCGAGCTGATTGAAGTGCAGCTTGCAAGCGGCGCCAGCCTAAAAGCGAAGTCCGTCGTGATCGCCACCGGCGCCCGTTGGCGCGAGCTAAATATACCCGGCGAAAAAGAATATCGTAATAAAGGGGTTGCCTACTGCCCGCATTGCGATGGTCCGCTGTTCAAGGGCAAGCGTGTGGCGGTGGTGGGTGGCGGCAACTCGGGCGTTGAAGCAGCGATTGATCTGGCCGGTATCGTCGCCCATGTCACGCTGCTGGAATTTGACCTCAAGCTGCGAGCTGATGAGGTCTTGCAGCGCAAGCTGCGTAGCCTGCCGAACGTGACCGTCATTACGCAAGCACAAACTACCGAAGTGACCGGCGACGGCAACAAAGTCCATGGGTTGCGTTATACCGACCGTCAGACCGGCGCATCAACAACGATCGAACTCGAAGGCATCTTCGTGCAGATCGGTCTGCTACCCAATACCGACTGGCTGAAAGGTACAGTGGCATTGACCAAGCATGGTGAGATAGAAGTCGATGCGCGCGGTCAGACTTCGGTTCCCGGCGTATTTGCAGCAGGCGATGTGACAACGGTGCCCTACAAGCAGATCATCATCGCTATGGGCGAAGGGTCGAAAGCGGCTCTCGGCGCATTTGATCACTTGATACGCACGCCGGCTCCTACAGTAGCCTCGGAAAAACTGGCAGCCTGAAGGCTAGCGAGCATCGCATTAGCAAATCGGCACAAATGGGCACGACTCGCCTGTACGTATATGATGAGAACTCTGGTGGAAGCGCTGATTCAACAAAACAAGAAGCTTTTTGAGTGGAATGAATTGCGACAAACCCTTGATTTTGCGGAGCCCTGTGTCATACGGCGACGCTGGCTCGCCGTAAAATGTGGCTTTACTCAGCGTCTTCCTTATTGCGACATCTCCATCAATGATAAAAAAAACACTGCTCCTACCCACTCTGCTACTTCTGTCGTCTCTTACGGCCTCTGCAGCGGATAAGCTCACTGACATCCGGTCAAAGATCGAGGGCACTTATGAATTGATCGAGTGGGATGATGCAGGCGTCAAACTGACGCCGCCACAAGTTGCCGCGCGCTACATTATTCGCGATGGTAAAGTCACCTGGATCTCGCACAAAAACGCCAATGGCAAGCTGATGAGTAATGCCCTCTACGGTGACTATGTGCTGGGCGAAAGCACTTTTGCCTACGGCTATGGCGAGTGGCTGGAAGTGGTCGTCGAAGATGGCCAGACTCGTGTCAGCCGCGAGCCCAAGCCTGACATGAAATCACTGACCCTGCCCACGATGCGTACCCTCGCACTCACTCTCGAGAATGGCGTTGTCCACGCCGTTGGCGCGACCACCCGTTTCGAGTTCCGCGACGAGGGCATGATGCAGATAAACACGAACAGCGGATACGCTCGCAAATACAAGCGCGTGAAAAACTGATCACCGCGCGAAAAAAGCTAGGGTGTCGAACCCCAGCCTTTCATTGGTCTGATGGCGATTACACGCCCATCACTTCCTTCTTGAACTTCAGACGCCAAGCATGCAACAGCGGCTCGGTGTAGCCCGCTGGCTGCGCGAGACCTTTGAATACCAGTTCACTCGCCGCCTGGAATGCATGAGACCTCGCAAAGTCTGACGCCATCGGTCGATAAAAAGGATCGCCGGCATTCTGCCCATCGACCACCTTGGCCATGCGCTCCAGTGTCTCTTTCACTTGTGACTCGGTCACTACGCCATGCAACAACCAGTTCGCAATGTGCTGGCTGGAGATGCGCAGCGTTGCCCGGTCCTCCATCAAGCCGACGTTATGAATATCCGGTACTTTCGAACAACCCACGCCTTGCTCGACCCAGCGCACCACATAACCGAGGATGCCCTGCGCATTGTTATCGAGTTCTTGTTGAATATCGGCCGCGGACCAGCTGGGCTTGGCGACCACGGGGATCATCAGCAACTCATCACGCAGCTTCTTTAATTCGGTAGCAGCGTCGACTTTTTCCAAATCTTGCTGGACCGCAGCGACATCGATCTGATGATAATGCAGCGCATGCAAGGTTGCGGCAGTAGGAGAGGGTACCCATGCTGTATTCGCGCCCGCTTTCGGATGACCGATCTTCTGCTCCAGCATGGCCGCCATCAGATCAGGCATCGCCCACATGCCCTTGCCGATCTGGCCGCGGCCACGCATGCCAGAGGAAAGGCCATTCAGCACATTGCTACGCTCATAGGCCGTCAGCCAAGTCGAGGTTTTCATGTCGCCCTTACGCAGCATAGCGCCACCGGTCATCGACGAATGCATCTCGTCCCCGGTCCGGTCGAGAAAGCCCGTGTTGATGAACGCCACCCGGGCCGATGCTTCTTTCAGGCAGGCCTTCAGATTAGTCGATGTGCGACGCTCTTCATCCATGATGCCCAGCTTCACTGTGTTCTCTTTCAGGCCCAACATCGCTTCGACACGCGAGAACAGTTCAGCCGCGAACGCGACTTCTTTAGGGCCGTGCATCTTGGGCTTGACGATGTACACCGAACCCGTGCGCGTGTTGCCGATCTTTTGGCTGGATGGACGCTTGAGGTCATGCAGGGCGATGGTTGTCGTGATCACGGCATCCATGATTCCCTCGGGGATCTCTTTGCCATCAGCCATCAGAATCGCTGGATTGGTCATCAGATGACCGACATTTCGCAGGAATAGCAGCGAACGGCCATGGAGGGTGAAGGGCTGACCATTCAGGCCCCGGTACTCACGGTCAGCGTTAAGTGTGCGGTCAAAAGACTTGCCTCCCTTCGTGACGGTTTCGACCAGCGTGCCCTTCAGTATGCCGAGCCAGTTACCGTAGGCGATGACTTTATCTGCACCATCGACCACAGTGACTGAATCCTCCAGATCGAGAATCGTCGACAGTGCGGATTCGAGCACGACATCGGTAATGCCTGCAGCATCGTCCTCGCCTATCGGCGCTGCGCGATCGATGCGGATATCGATATGCAGTCCATGATTTTTCAGCAGCACCGAAGAAGGTGATGCGGCATCACCCTGGTAACCCGCAAACTTGCCTTCTTCTTTAAGGCCGGTGGTACTGCCATCTGCCAATGTGACCATCAGCTTGCCGCCATTGACTGCATACGCCTTGGCGTCAGCGTGTGATCCTTTGGCCAGTGGCACTGACTGATCAAGGAAATTACGCGCGAAAGCAATCACCTTTGCTCCGCGCACTGGGTTGTAGGCGCCCCCGCGCGAGGCACCATCGGCCTCAGAAATCACATCGGTACCATAAAGCGCGTCATACAGCGAGCCCCAACGGGCGTTCGCGGCGTTGAGTGCGTAACGCGCATTCAAAACGGGCACAACGAGCTGTGGGCCGGCCGTCGTCGCCAGCTCGGCATCGACATTCTCGGTCGTTACCTTGACCTCGGCAGGCACAGGCTGCAGGTATCCGATGGATTCGAGAAATTCTCGATACTTATTCACATCGGTGATCGGGCCGGGATGCGTACGATGCCAGTTATCTAGCTCGACTTGGAAGCGATCGCGCTCGGCGAGCAGCGCAGCATTCTTCGGCGCGAGATCATGGGCTATCTGTGAAAAGCCTGTCCAAAAGCTGTCACTGCTGATCCCGGTGCCAGGCAATGCCTGATCTTCGATGAAACGGTGCAGCGCACTATCGACCTGAAGTCCGTGGCAATTCGTACGAGTAGTCATCAATAAAGTCTTTCAGCGAGGTTGAATGAATCAATCAGGCGTCGGCGCTTGCCGCTTGCCTGTTTCCACAAAGTCCAATAAATCATTGAGGGTGCTTCCGCTGCCACTGGGTGTGACGCCCAGTTCTTCCATCGGCGCAGTGGCGCGGTTTACCCAAAAGGTCTGGTAGCCAAACCACGCCGCGCCGCACACATCCCATGCGTTGCTGGAGACGAACAGCATGTCCTTGGCCTGCATTCCGAATGTGTCGGGTCCAAGCTCATAAGCCTCGGGGGCCGTCTTGAATTTTTTGACGGCGTGCACCGACAGCACCGCATTCAGCAAGGTTTGCATGCCCGCTGCCTGCACCACGGCGTCGAGCATCTCCGGATTACCATTGGAGAGGATGGCCAGTTTTTTCCCCTGTCCACGCAGTGTCTGCAGCGTCGCGAGGCTTTCCGGGAAGGCTTTCAGCTCGGCGTATTGCCCCATGATCTGGCTTTGCGCATCCAACGTGAGATCAAGCCCGAGCTTGCGGCAACTGAAAATCAGCGCGTCTTGCGTGATTTCCCAGAATGGTTTGTAGGTGTTCGACAGTGTGCGCAGCCGTGTGTATTCGATCTGCTTGTCACGCCAGAGTTCGGCCAACGCCTTGCCGTCCCCGGGGAACAGTCGCTCGGCGAGCGCACTTATCGAATAGACATCGAACAACGTCCCGTACGCATCGAAAATAATTGCCTGAATGGCCATGGTTGGGCGCAAAATGAACAAACCGAGAGTATATTTAGTAGTGTACGCGCAAGAAACTACGGTTTCGTTGATTCACTTGTGCGTTTTAGTAAAAAGTAAGATCAAGCGCTGACTTGTCGCGCCAGCGAAGATGTCCTTGCGTGGATGAGGGAAGGAAGCGGGAAGAAGGCCGACCAGCACACGCTGGTCAGCCGGGACAGAAGAAAATCAGATGTCGATATTGCCCGCTGCCAGTGCATTCATTTCAATGAATGCGCGACGCGGCTCGACATCGTCGCCCATCAGCGTGGTGAAAATCTGATCAGCGGCGATCGCATCCTCGATTTGCACTTTCAGCAAACGGCGGACGGTGGGATCCATCGTGGTTTCCCACAGCTGCTCAGGATTCATCTCGCCCAGACCCTTGTAACGTTGCTTGGTGACGCCGCGCTCGGCCTCATCGCGTAACCAGGCCATCGCCTGACGGAAGTCATTGACCGCAGACTCACGCACTTTTTCACTCGTGCCGCGGCGTACCAGCGCACCCGGTGCGATCAAGCCCTTGAAGGTCGCAGCAGCTTCAGCCAGCACGCCATAGTCCGCACCGCGTAGGAATTCTGCATCGATCACGCTAAGCTTCAGATTGCCATGATGGCGACGCTCG
>RGFZ01000042.1 GCA_010024875.1 Oxalobacteraceae bacterium
AAGCGCCCTAGGGCGCTTTTTTGCTATCACAGGAATGAATATTCACTTGATCATACTGACAAGAACCTTGCTGATCGCAGCGATTAGTCGGTTGATTTGTTCCTCGTCGATGATCAGTGGCGGCGATAGTGCAATGATGTCGCCTGTAGTTCGGATCAGTACATTCTCTTCCCAAAAGCAGCGCTCGAAAACTTCATATGCGCGTGCAGTCGGCTTGCCCGGGATGGGTTCAAGTTCGATACCGCAGACTAATCCGAGATTACGTACATCTTTCACATGGGGCAGTCCACGCAATGAATGCGCAGCAGCTTCAAATGCAGGTGCCATCAACGCGGCACGCGCAAACAGCTTCTCGCTCTGGTAAACATCAAGTGTGGCAATGGAAGCGGCGCAGGCCAGCGGATGGCCGCTGTAAGTATAGCCATGGTAAAACTCGATCGCATTTTCAGGTGCAGCATCCATGAAGGTGTCATGGATAGATTGCTTCGCAATCACGGCACCCATTGGCACCACTGCATTCGTCAGACCTTTCGCGCAACAGATCATGTCGGGCACAACCCCAAAATAATCCGCGGCAAACGCCGTTCCCAGTCGTCCGAATCCGGTGATGACTTCATCGAAGATCAGCAGGATGCCGTACTTGTCGCAAATCGTGCGCAGTTTTTGTAAATAGCCTTTCGGTGGAACGATTACGCCGGTCGACCCCTGTACGGGTTCAACGATCAACGCCGCCACCGTCGTCGGATCGTGCAGCGCCAGTAGGCGCTGCTCGAATTCATCAGCGATCTCGGCGCCATGTTCAGGGAGGCCACGCGAGTAGGCATTACGAGGGATGTCCAGCGGATGACGCAGATGATCGACTCCCGGCAGTGCGGGTCCAAAATGCTTGCGGTTGCCCGCGATGCCACCGACGGCAATGCCGCCAAAACCCACGCCGTGGTAGCCGCGCTCGCGGCCTATCAGTCGCGTGCGAAGTGAATCGCCGCGCATCCGATGGTAAGCCAACGCCATCTTCAGCGCCGTATCGACGGCTTCCGATCCGCTGTTGCAAAAAAATATGCGATTCAGTCCCTTGGGGGCCATCTCGGCGAGGCTGCGCGCCGCATCGAACGCAGCCGGATGCCCCATCTGAAAAGGCGGCGCAAAATCCATGGTCTCTGCCTGCCGGATCACCGATTCGATAATCTTGGGATGGCCGTGCCCGGCATTCACGCACCACAGTCCCGCGGTGCCATCGAGTATCTGGCGGTCATCGTCGGTTGTGTAGTACATGCCAGCCGCCGACTTCATCATCCGAGGGCGTGCCTTGAATTGCCGGTTGGCGGTAAAAGGCATCCAGTAATGGGTAGTATCGGTTGTCATGAGCACAAAAATAGTCTGAAAAATAGTCTGAAATACCTGGGGGTTTTGATTCATCAATCCCAGCAGCCGTCACTTTACTGCATCCGAGACTGGGGCTGCGGGTACCGGTAAAATGCGGGCTGAATTCGTTGATGCCCATTCCGACATTGAAAGCACCGCTGCCTCCCCGCCGCTTGTCCGTTGCCCCCATGATGGACTGGACTGATCGCCATTGCCGGATGTTCCACCGGCAGATCACGCGCCACACCTGGCTCTACACGGAAATGGTCACGACCGGCGCGATCATCCATGGTGACAAAGCCCGGCATCTTGATTTCAGCGACGAGGAGCATCCTGTCGCCCTGCAACTGGGGGGCAGTGAACCAGAAGATCTTGCGATCAGTGCGCGCTTTGGTGAGCAATGGGGCTATGACGAAATCAATCTCAACTGCGGCTGCCCTTCTGAGCGAGTACAGCGCGGCGCATTTGGTGCTTGTCTAATGGCTGAGCCCGCATTGGTGGCTGATGGTGTGAAGGCCATGCGTGATGTCGTGAGCATTGATGTTACCGTCAAACATCGCATTGGCATTGATGAGATCGACTCCTACGGTTTCGTTCGTGACTTTGTTGGTACTGTGGCAGAGGCTGGCTGTCGTACCTTCATCGTCCATGCACGCAATGCGATCCTCAAAGGACTGACCCCTAAAGAAAATCGCGAGATACCCCCGTTGCGCTATGAGCGTGTTTACCAGCTAAAGCGGGATTTTCCGCAATTGGAGATCATCATCAACGGTGGTATCAAGACCTTGCATGAGATCGATATGCATTTGCAGCATATCGATGGCGTGATGATCGGTCGCGAGGCGTATCACAATCCCTATCTGATGGCGGCGTTCGATGGACGGTATTACGACGATGCAGCGGCGCCCTTGAGTCGCGCAGAGATCATTGATGCAATCTTGCCGTATTTGCGCGAGCAGCTTGACCGCGAAGGTCCACGACTCAATAGCATTACACGGCATATGCTGGGTCTGATGGCGGGCTTGCCAGGCGCGCGCAGTTTTCGGCAGCGGCTCTCAGATGCGAAACAACTCGCTAGCGGTGATCCGACTATTTTGTACCAAGCTGCGCAGGCGGTGTTGGGCGCTGATGCCTTCACCAGATCGTCCGGCATGTAGCAATCAGTACTCGCGCAAACGGTTGTACAGCGTCTTCAGGCTGATGCCCAATATTTCGGCAGCCTTTCGCTTGTTTCCCTGAAAATGCTTCAGCGTTGCAAGGATGATCTCGCGTTGTGCATCGACGAGTCGCGTACCAACCATGAAATTAAGCACGCCATTAATCAATGCAGTCGGTCTGCGGCTGGCGTCCGTCGGTTCATGAAGCGTCACTGCGCCAGCAGAGAGTATGTACGCCCGATGAACAAGATTCTTTAGCTCTCTGACATTACCAGGCCAATGATAACTTCGTATTCGTTCCAGGGAGCGTCGCGAGAATTGCTTGCGTGTGCCAGCGCGATTATTCAGGTCGTCGAGGAAATGCTGCGCCAAAAGCTCGGCGTCATTGCCTCTCTCGCGCAAAGGAGGAACGGTGATGGGGAATACGGCGAGCCGGTACATCAGGTCCTGACGCAGAAAGCCCTCATTGACAGCTTCCTGCAGTGAACGATTAGTCGCAGCGATCAGGCGGACATCGACCGCGATTTCCTGGCTTCCGCCAACGCGGTGGAAGCGACCACATTCCAGTATTCGTAACAGCTTTACCTGCATGTTGGCTGGCATCTCGGTGATCTCATCGAGGAACAAAGTGCCCCCGGACGCATGCTCGAAATAGCCCGTATGCTGGCTTCCCGCACCGGTGAAGCTGCCTTTTTCATGGCCGAATAACACTGATTCGATCAGGGCTGCGGGTATGGCGCCACAATTGACCGCAACAAAATTCGCATCGCAGCGAGGACTATCCTGATGAATCGCCATGGCGATCAGTTCTTTGCCGGTCCCACTTTCTCCTTCTAGCAGGACGGTCGCTTCAGTGCGGGCAACCTGGCGAATCTGAGTGTAGAGCAGATCCATAGCTCCTGAGTTTCCGTACAGCGAACGGTAATGTCTGAGTCGGGTATCTGGGCGCATGGCATGGAAGTCATAGGAAGCGTGTGTGCTGCAGTCGAGATTGCAAACAAAAGATATCTCGCATCGGTTGTAACAGATGCTGCTAGATCTCAAAATTTCAGCGCTTGTCTGCGTTGCAATCTACACCAGAGGCAGTTCGTTAGTCCTCATGTGGACGGTATATCTTCGCTAGTCTTTGGTGAAGCGCAGACACTGGGCTGAAGCATTGAAACTTATGCATGGTGCACCGGTCAAGCCAGAGGTTGACGCAACCGCTTTCGAAAGGAATAGTAATGAGATCCAATCTGGGCAAATCAAAGATACTGTTAATTCTGGGACTAGTAACGATCAGCCTTGCAGGCTGTAACCGAGGTGGTGGCGGTAGTGCAGAGCAGAGTGGTAGTGGCACATCGGGTGGTACGAGCTCTTCATCGGCTTCTACCAAACAAACGCCGCTGGAGAGTGGCGCTGCACCGGGTGGCAGCACGTCATCAGCCGGTGTCACTAGCGGCGGTGCAATAGACAGTACCTCCGGTGGTGCGAAAAGTGACGCAACATCTGGTGGCACTTCCGGCAGCAGTACGGGCGGTACGTCGGGTGGCTTGTCAGGCGGAATCATGCGGGAAGGCTCGGGTACAAGTTCGGGGGGCAGATCTGATTCCGGATACTCAGCGGGCGACTCTATGAGCGGTTCGTCCATCGACGGTACCGCAGGCAGTAGCTCCGGCGGCAGCACCGGAGCCAAGTCGGGCACCACGTCGAGTGGCAAGTCGGGGGCAAGTTCTAGCAGCGAATCGAACGGCACTTCGAGATGATTAGAGGGGAATGGACGACGCGCGCAGCTTGGGAGGGAAGCACTCGCTCATGCTGCATGCATTGATCGTCAATCAGGATGGTGTCTCGGCGAGTGTACTCAGCGAGCTGGCTCAGTCTGAATCGTACTCGACCAACGTGGTCGGGAGTATTCATGATGCGAACCTTCAATGTCAGCGGCAAACGCCAGATATCGTATTCATCAGCGGCGTGCTGCCCGATGGACGAGCCACCGAGTGGCTCGATCATGTCAAACGTCCAGCGCCGTTTGATATCGTGCTGGTTGGCGGTAATCTTGCTCCTGTCGATATCGTGGAAGCCTTCAGGCGCGGCGCCACTGACCTTTTACTCGAGCCGGTAGACAGAACACGAGTGCGCTATCTTCTACGTCAACGAAGAACGCGAAAGACAGAAAATCTCGCTCATATTGCTGCCATACCCAGCAACATACCATCCTCACACAAAGCGGCGATCATACCGGAGTCCACAGCACAGATGTCGCTGCTAGGTGAATCGCCAGCGATGAAAGTGCTGCGACATCAGATCGAACGAGTCGCGCCAACTGAGGCCGGTGTGCTGTTGCTCGGCGAAAGTGGTACAGGTAAGGAGCTGGTCGCAAAGACGATTCATGCCAAGAGTGATCGCTGCTGGAGAGATTTCCTGCCCGTGAACTGTGGCGCGATTTCGCCTCAGCTGATCGAAAGTGAAATATTTGGCCACGAAAAAGGTAGTTTCACGGGTGCCGATCGTCAGCACAAGGGTTACTTTGAGCGGGCTTCAGGAGGTACTCTGTTTCTCGATGAAGTGGTCGAGATGCCGATGGACCTGCAAGTGAAGCTCTTGCGCGTACTTGAGGCTGGAACTTTCATGCGCATCGGTGGCAACCAAGAACTGAAGACCGACGTTCGCATTGTCGCCGCTACCAATCGCGACCCCGAGGCTGCAATATCTGAAGGACGTCTGAGGCTTGATTTGTACCACCGACTGAATGTGTTTCCACTTAAGGTGCCACCGCTGCGGGAACGTGCCAGTGATATAGAACTGCTGGCTCAGTATTTTCTCGATGAGTTGAATGCCGAGCACAGCACTCAAAAAAAAATGTCGGAGACAATGAAAAACAGTATCAGAAACCACCATTGGCCTGGGAATGTACGCGAACTGAGAAACTTCATTCAACGTGCTTACATCCTCTCGGAGCAATCGCTAGAGCTGTTTGTGCCGGATCGGAGTCTGACACACGCTGAATCAAAACAACTCACACTGGCTATCCCTTTGGGTACCAATCTGGCCGACGTTGATAGAAAGCTGATCTTCGCCACACTGGAATCATGTGGTGGGGTGAAGAAGCGCGCCGCTGATATTCTTGGAATCAGCCTCAAGACGCTATACAACCGATTGGAAGAATACAACCGCTCGGGCAAACAACTGCCTCGAATGGAAGAAAGCAAGATTATCCATGCAACGAATCTATCAAGCACTTCTAGTTCAGCACTTGCTTCCAACGCTGTGAATAATTTGCGTCCCGCGAAAGTCTGGTGCCGGTTACCGGTACGCGATAGCGGATTGCTGAACTAAACATCTTTTATTTGCAGTGATGCTCACTACCAGAGTCATGGCTAGCTCCGTTAGTGGACATCAATTTTTTATTTGTGATCATCAACTGGACAAGGGCGCAGGTCCTTCTTGCAAGCCATTCAATCGCGCAGCTATTGCATGCCAATCAATCTGCCGGCGCTCGAGTTACCAGGCACGATTGCTGCTTAGCTTCTATGATCATCGGTTACTTGTGCGGGCTACTGATGATTAAAGAGTCTCTTTTCATTTCTGTCACGGGAGAAAGGTATGCGGATCAGATTCATCTCAGTGTCAGTACTTGCATTCGCACTCATCGGTTCGGGCTGCGAGAGCCTGAGCGGTAGCAGTGGTTCTCAGATGCAGATGCGGCCTATAGCCACCAATGTGAACGGCACCGGAGCGATACAGTCGATTGAGGTCATCCCGCAGTCTCAGGGACTCGGGTTGGGAACTTTGGCCGGCGCGGCGATTGGCGGCGTGCTGGGTCATCAGGTAGGCGGCGGTACCGGCAAGACCGTATCCACAGTCGCAGGAGCTGCGGGCGGTGCGTATGTTGGGCATGAAATTGAAAAACGTCGTCACTCGGAGAATCAGATTTACAAAGTAACGATACGCATGGATGACGGAACCACCCAATCATTCGCTCAAGAAGCAGAACCAGCAGTAAAACAGGGCGATCGAGTGACGATTACGAATGGCGTCCTGTCCAAGCTCTGAAACTTCGTTAAATAGACAAATGCGGAAGGACAGGCCTGCATCATCGTAATTGCAATGCAGGTAAATCCGTTTCATTGGTGTTTCTTCCTCATTTGATATGTATTTCATTTCTTACTTACATACTTGATATGACAAGGAGACATTGATGGCAACCTACCACCTTGAAAGTGGCGCAACTTATCCGGGTAGCAAACTTACCGCGCAGGAGAGTAGCGTACGCCGATCACTGCTGACCGCTATACGCTGGGGATCTGTGCTGGCTGGCGTGGCAGTCGGTATTTCAGTACAACTGGTGCTGACCCTGCTTGGCATCGCCAGCGGACTGTCACTTACCCGGCTCTCGACTGGTGATGCCCCCGGCACTGGCGCGCTGATCTGGGCTGGGTTATCCATGCTGATCTCTGCGCTTGTCGGAGGGTATGTCGCCAGCCGCATGTCCGGCTTGAAGAGAAAGACTGATGGCATGCTGCACGGCGTCGTGTCGTGGGCAGTGACTACTCTGCTGTTTGTGATGCTCGCGACATCAGCGGGGGGCTCCTTGCTGTCCGGTTTGTTCTCTGATCTGACGCAGGGTGCCAGAACGATGACGCAGTCGGGCGGAGGGATCGCCGCGATACTCAATCGGCAGCTTGGCACCAGTATCAATCCACAAGACATGCGTGCAGTGCAGGAGCATATTGCTGCCGGTCGCCGTGATCAGGCAATAGACTACATGAGCAGTAACATGGGTGTGCGCCGCGATCGCGCATCGGTCGTTGTCGACCAGGCACTTATCCTCTCTGGATTGCCAGAGCAAGCCTCGTCCGAGGGGCGTGAGGCTGCAGACCGTGCAGTAAAAGGTGCCAGCACGGTAGCGTGGACATTATTTGGCGTGGTGGCGCTTTCGCTAGCCTTGTCCCTCGTCGGCGGCGTGCTGGGGGCGATGGGGGCAAAAAGGACGACTTGGAATGAACATCTTGAAGAAAGCACGGCTGCGACCGCGCAGACCGGGCTGGGACGCGGCTGAGCGGTGTCGCAATCAATACGCTGCTGATGTCCTCCTAATGCACGTCATTTCTCCGGGGAGTGTTTTGAACCCGCGTTACCCATCAAGGTCACAGTCTTCACTGCGATGGGTAATGCGACAGGATGGGGAGGACGGGTTGATGCTGACAACTTCTGATGGCGAGAGCTCTGCCGGCGGCCGCCGGGACCGTAAGCGCTTTGCTTGCATGACGGCGGGCTACTCTTCCGCGACGGCCTTGTTCCGCTCCTGTCCAGTGGTGAATGCAGTGGGGCAGACGCTGGGTCGTGTACGGTCCTTGATGGTCGATGTACGTAGCCGTCAGCTGCGCTACGTCGTTGTCGCTACCGGTCAGGGAAAGGCGCCAATTGTCATTCCTTGGCGTACGCTGTATTTTGATTCGACACGAGCCCGGCTGGTTTACTACACCTTCACTTGAATACTTTTAGCCTATTCCAACTGATATAGTCTTTACATGGCGTGTGCAAGATAAATGCCACGATTATCCGCGATCAGATTGCACTTGATGAGTACTGTACTACTCGCTGCACTACCAATGGCTTTACTATGGCCCTACTGGAGACGGGTGCTGCCACCACACCTAGCCAACCACCTGATATCAGCGATTTATGAGTTTCCCTCTGATGAGATGCCTCGCTGTGAACAATTTGTTCACCACGCCGATACGACGGAACTGAGCAGACCAGTGGCCTGCCAAGTTAACCCAGCACAACTGATGGTCTGAAGTGATTCGAGATTGTCTGACCCTCCCTGACGTTGGGCTACATCTGATTTTGTACTCACCGCGTTTCATTTTGCTCATGGTTGCCACGAGCGTTCCCTATTTTGGTTTAAATTCTTTTATCGTATCGCAGTGCTGTTAGTGCTGTCAGTGCTGTAATCAGTCGCGTCGCATCAGCATGCCCAGCAGCAGGCCAGCACCGGCGGCGATTGCAACGCATTGCAGTGGTTTGCTTCGAACATAGTCAAGGGCCATGTTTTTTCCGTGAGAGAGTTGCTTGCCAGCTTGTGCGACCATGCCATATGCCATGTATCGTATGGAAGAAAAACGGATAAGTATCCGATCACGTGCTTCGCGCAACTCCATCTCAGTGAGCGTTGATGCATGTGACATCAGTGCGTCCAAATCACTCTTAAGTCGAGTCAACTCCTCCCGCAATCCCGTCGCAGCACTACTGTGATTGGCCGAGTGTCTGTCAGTACGCAAACTCGCTGCCTCATCAAATTTGCCAGTCGTGGTACTGATGACCCCGGTGGCACCACTACCACTGATGTTGGGAACGTCTGTTTTCATGACGATTTGCTCCTCGCTGATCTGGGTAACATGCATGCACAATCCCCGCGCATGAACTGCCTGATGTGCAAAGCTCATGCCAACCCTGAGCGGAGCACAATGTCGGGGAGTACGACCATAGCAAGATACCGCGTCAGGAAAAATTGACGTGTAGACGATGAGGCGATGGCAAAAAATACCTAGTGCTCGGAAAAGCCTTGACCAAGCCCATGACTCCGGCGGCGCTCGAAACAGATCATCAGGGTTGGCCGCGCAGGGGCGACCCTGCGTCAGGGACAGTTTGCGACTTTTCGGGAGTTTTGTTTTTGAGTCGCATTCCATCGCCTAGAGGTAGGCTACAAGATACGCCAGATGGTCGGCCTGATGTTTCTTCTATGGAACAAAAAACAAAGAGTTTCCTCGATGGAATTTTGATATTCGCGAGAGGTCTTGCATAATGGCAAATTATTAGAGCTCAAGATCACCGCACTGGCTATCAGACGGCTTTTTCCGACGATTTGTGCCGCCATCCAGATATAGATAACTATGCGACAAACCCGAGACCAGACTCGTCTGGAGAACCGGCGCGTCATCCTCGGATGGAGCGTCGGCTGGGTGCTTGCATCCACGCTGATCGTTGGCACAACCTTACTAAAGATACACAGCGACCGTCTGGAACTGCTGCAGCGTGCGAAGTCGGAGGCTAGTGCTCGTGCGACCCACTACGCAGAGCAGGTCATGCGAGCGGTATCGCAGATCGATCAGTTATCGATGTCGATCAAGTATCAGTGGGAGCATAAAAAGGGCAGCATAGATATTGAAGAGCAGTACCGCAAGGGTGTATATCAGCGATCAATGTACCCGGTGCTGATCAATGCCGACGGCACTGCAACTCAGTCCACTCGACGGCTCTCCAAGGGCAGCCGCATGGGCGATCTGGAGTTTTTCAATCGGCACAAGAATGACACCTCTCTGGGTTTGCTGATCTCTCATCCTGAACAAGGAAGGGGTGGGTTCAGTGGCACGGAAGTTATTCGATTTTCGCGCGGTCTGGTCGACGATGCCGGACGTTTCGACGGCGTGATTATGATCGCTATCGAGCCCAGCTTTCTGGTCAGTGATCAGGATCAATCCCGGTTGCTGGTAGGTGATTTCATATCGGTGTATTTCAACGATGGTGCGCTGCTCGCCAGCCAGTCGGGTGGTGGCTCGGACGCAGCTTTTTACGTTGGTTCGCCCTCGCTGCGCGGATCGCATGGAACGTTGGCCCAGTCAGGAGAGTTGTTTACCGATCACCGCGCACGGCTGGTCGGCTGGAGGCGCTTGGATGGTTATCCGCTGGTCACTGTGGCCGCGATCAGCGAAGACAATGCGCTGTTGGTCTATCAATCCACGCAATCCACTTATATCGGTATTGCACTCGCTGTAAGCGCGCTGATTGGGCTGTTCTGTGCCGGCGGTGCATGGTCTCAGCTGCGCGCGATCGCCAGGCAGAGGCACGATGCTCAGGTGCAGGCGACTTTCCGACTGGCAGTGGACGGCGCGCGCGAGGCATTCCTGATGATACAGCCGACTTTTCATGCTGACGGCCGCATCGATCAGCTGCTGATCGAAGACTGCAATGAGCGCGCAGCCGAGATGTCCGGCTACTCGCGCAACAAGCTGATTGGCAGATGCTGCACCGAGCTGTATCAGGGGCAAGCGCAAAACAGCGTGCATAATTTCTTCGCGCGTGTGCTAAAAGAAGGATTCGTCGAAGATGAATTCCATGTCGCACATGGCAGACGACACACGCCGGGATGGTTCCAGCGACGTGCAGTGCACTCAGGTCTTGGGGTGGCGATGACCATTAGAGATGTCTCTGAGGCAAAGCAGCAAGCCGAGACGCTGGCGACCATGGCACGCACCGACTCGTTGACCGGTCTGCCGAATCGGCATTGGCTCAACGATTATCTGCCCAGCGCCATTGCACGTGCTCGAGCCAGTGGACACAAGCTAGCGCTCTATTACATCGACATCGATAATTTCAAGGACATTAATGACTCGCTGGGCCACAAGAGTGGCGATGAGGCGTTGTGCGCGATCGGCAAGGGACTGAGCGTCGCCATTCGTGCGAGCGATCATCTGGCCAGAATCGGTGGTGACGAATTCCTCGCAGTGATCGAAAATCTCTCCGATTACGATACCGCGCGCCATCTCGCTTCCAAGTTGATCGAAGCGATGAATCTGGAAGACACGGTCATGCCTTGGCGGGGTTTCGTACCCAAGGCATCGGTCGGTGTGAGTGTATTTCCGGATCACGGTCAGGATATGGATAGCCTGCTGCAATCGGCAGATATAGCGATGTATCAAGCCAAGTCGGAAGGTAAATCTCGGTTTTGCTTCTACAGCGAAGAATTCGCTCAACAGGTGCGTGACCGCATTTCTACCGAGCGCGCGCTGGAGCTAGCGATTGCGAATGACGAGTTCGTCATTTATTACCAGCCGCGTGCCAATGCGCGCAGCGGTCTGTTGTCGAGCATGGAAGCGTTAGTCCGCTGGCGTCATCCGCAGCGCGGGCTGGTGGCGCCGACAGATTTCATTCAGGTGGCCGAGCAGTCAAGACTGATCGTCCCCCTGGGGGATCTGGTGATTCGTAAAGTCTGCGAGCAGCTTGTGCGATGGCGTGACGCAGGTCTGACACTGCGGCCGGTATCGGTGAATGTCTCTGCACTGCAGCTGCATGGCGACGGGCTCCGACTGGCATTGGCTGCGAACCTCAGCCGTTTCGCGCTACCTTCCTCGCTGATTGCTATCGAGCTGACAGAATCCAGCATGCTGGAGGAGGGCGGCGATGGCTTTGAAGAACTCAGACGCTTGCGCGAGATGGGTGTGGAGCTGCAGATCGATGATTTTGGAACGGGCTATTCATCGTTGTCCAAGCTGCAACGTCTAGACATTGATGTCGTCAAGATCGATCAGTCTTTTGTGTACAAGTTGGCGACCGATCACCAGAGCCGCGCGCTGTGCGAAGCGGTGGTGTCAATCGGGCGTAGCCTGGATATTGATGTGGTGGCCGAAGGTGTGGAGACGGCCGAGCAGCTGCAACTACTGCAGCAAATGGGCTGCGACGAGATTCAGGGCTATCTGGTTTCCCGTCCGCTGCCAGCGGAACAGATACCGGCGCTGATGGATAAAAAATTTTTTTGAGCCGTCAGCCCTGATCAAATAGAGCGGTCATGCCCTTTGCATCGGGTCGGTATATCACCGCTTTCTCAGTGATGATAGCGGTGACCAGCTCAGCGGGTGTTACATCGAATGAAGGATTACGCACAGCGACACCGTGCGCCGCCCACTGATAATCCCGATAACCTGTGACTTCCTCGTGCGCTCTTTCTTCGATAGGAATGAGATCGCCACTCGCCAGCGTCATGTCAATCGTCGACAGCGGACAAGCCACATAAAAAGGAATTTGGTGACGGTGCGCGAGCACAGCAACCATATAAGTACCGATCTTGTTCGCCACATCGCCATTCGCGGCGACGCGATCCGTTCCCACGACCACGGCATCGATTTCACCGCGCGCCATCATATGACCCGCCATGTTATCGGTGATCAGGGTGACTGGGATATTCTCTTGCACCATCTCCCACGCAGTCAGGCGCGCTCCTTGCAGGAAAGGACGCGTTTCATCAGCGATCACGCTGATTGTCTTGCCAGCCAAAACAGCCGAGCGGATCACGCCGAGTGCCGTTCCATGCCCTGCAGTAGCCAGAGCGCCCGCATTACAATGCGTGAGGACGCGCGCCCTATCAGGCAGTAGCGCAGCGCCCTTCTCGCCGATCGTGCGATTGATGCGAATGTCTTCTTCATGTATGACTTTTGCTTCGGCGAGCAGCGTAGCGGCCAGCGCAGGCTTGGCCAGTCCCGCATGCTGGTTACAGCAAGCACGCATGCGGTTGAGTGCCCAGAACAGATTGACGGCGGTCGGTCGGCTGGCAGCCAGCTTCGCGAAGCCTTTATCCAGCGCGGCCGAAAAATCTTGGTCACTAACGATATGACACAGCCGCATTGCCTCCAGCGCAACGCCATACGCCGCCGCAACGCCAATCGCCGGGGCACCACGTACCACCATACTGCGGATACCTTCGGCGACTGTCTCGGCGGAGTCATAGTCCAGATACTCGAACACCGCTGGCAGACGGGTCTGGTCGATCATCTGCAAATAGCCGCCTTGCGGCGCATCGCGCCAGCGCAGTGCCTGTACCGGTTCACTCACCTCAGTCTCCCTCGAATTCGCATAGAGCGAAAACAGGCAAACCTTCATTCTCGAGCCGCTGGCGACCGCCGATGTCTGGCAAATCAACCAGGAACGCGCACTCGACGACCTTACCCCCCATTTTCTGGACCAGCGTCGCTGCGGCTTGCGCAGTACCGCCCGTCGCGAGCAGGTCATCAACGATCAAAATATGCTCACCTGCTTCGATCGCACCGTGATGTATCTCGATCCGGTCGGTACCGTACTCCAGTTCGTAATCATGGCCTATCGTGTTGCCGGGTAGCTTGCCCTTTTTTCGAATGGGTACGAAACCTAGTTTCAGCGCATAGGCGAGCGGCGCAGCAAACATGAAGCCGCGCGACTCGATGCCAACGATTTTGGAAATAGTCTGTCCACGATAGCGTTGCACCAGTGCTTCGATGGCGGCATGAAAACCGGGACCATCTTTCAGTAGCGTGGTGATATCGCGGAATTGGATACCCGCTTTAGGATAATCGGGAATGGTGCGGATTAGCGAGTTGAAGTCCATGATGATGCTCGTTGATTGGGTTATTAATGTGTCTGATTGGCGTTTCGACCATAGCTGCGGAAACGATCAATCACGGCCCGCATCTCCTCTGAGGAGAGCAGCACGGGCTGGCCTGTCTGCCGCGCGAGCAGATACTGCTGGCACAAGGATTCGATTTCTGTTGCCACGGCCATGGCTTCATCCAGATCGCGCCCTGCGGCAATCAGTCCATGGTTTGCCAGCAGACAGGCTTTACGATCTTTGATTGCATTCACTGCGTGGGCTGACAATGCCTCGGTACCGAACAAGGCATACGGCGCGCAGCGGACAGAATCGCCGCCGGCAATCGCAATCATGTAATGAAATGCCGGTAGATCTTCTCGCAGGCAGGCTAGGGCCGTGGCATGCGGTGAATGGGTATGAACGATCGCGTTCAGCTCTGGGCGGTTTTTCAGCAGGTTGAGATGAAAATGCCATTCGCTGGAAGGTTTTCCCTCACCGATGATCTTGCCCGTAAAATCCATCGCGACAATACCGTCGGGACTCAGCTGCGGCACCGGCACACCCGACGGTGTGATTAAAAAATAATCGCCCTCGCGGCAGCTGACATTACCCGAGGTACCCCGGTTCAGGCCCGAGTGCTCCATCTGATGGCACGCCTGAATGATGCGCTGTCTTAGCGTGATCGACTCTGCGCTCATCGCTTCAGCACTCTGCCGGCAACTGCCGTGAGTTTGTCGATCATTGCCGGGTCTCGAGCATCTGGCGCTGTGATCAGCGCATGCTCCAGCGCCTGCTTGCAGGAGCAACTGGCAAAATGACTATCATTCTTCACGCGCGGCACCACGCGCTTGTCAACGCTGACATGCTCATGATCAGGATGCCAGCAATCAAAGTCTGTCACCATCGCAACCGTGGCGTAACAAATCTCTGCTTCACGCGCGAGCTTGGCTTCAGGCATGTTCGTCATACCGATAACATGACAGCCCCACTGCCGGTAAAGCATCGATTCTGCTTGACTTGAAAATTGCGGACCCTCCATCGCGAGATAGGTGCCGCCGCGAGTGGACGCGATACCCACCTCGCTCGCTGCTTGCTGCAGGTGATCACCCAGACGCGAACATACCGGATGCGCCATCGACACATGTGCGACCAATCCCTTGCCGAAAAAGGATTTGTCGCGGGCGAAGGTGCGGTCGATAAACTGATCAACGATGACAAAGGTACCTGGGGGCAGATCTTCTACCAGTGAACCCACGGCCGACAACGAAATGATGTCCGTTACCCCAAGGCGCTTCATCGCGTCGATGTTGGCGCGATAATTCACATCGCTGGGTGAGAGTTTGTGCCCCCTGCCGTGGCGCGGCAGGAAAGCCATCGGCTGCCCGGCGAGTATGCCGGTCAGTATTGCGTCGGAAGGTTCGCCGAATGGGGAGCTGACCTTCACCCATTCCGGGTTTTCCAGTCCGTCGATTTCGTAAATGCCGCTGCCGCCAATGATGCCGAGGCGTGCGGGCTGGTTTGCGGGAAGCATCAGGGGTGTCCTTGCCAGAGATAAGCCTAGACTCTATCAAATTTCCCTGACAGTAAAACGCCGGAAGGATTTTCAGGCGGTCTGTCAGCGAGGCGCCTATCATGCAAAAACAAACAGCCCGGCGTCAGGCCGGGCTGTTTGTTTTGAAATCGGTTGGGGTGGCCGATGGGACTCGAACCCACGACGACAGGAATCACAATCCTGGACTCTACCAACTGAGCTACGGCCACCGCTGAAAAAGCTTTGGTTTTGGCTTGCGCCGAAACCAGCCCATCATTATACAAAACTTCCTCTCTATGGGCACGCTTTGCGCGTGGGTACCGGGATTGGGCGGGTATTCAAGCTTTGTCCGCGACAGCGACTTCCTCGGCGCTGACCTCCAGCTCCAGCAGCAGCCGGAAAGCCGTGGACAGCGCGGTGCGGCTGCCCGTGGTGTAGGCCGACAGCGGCCCAGACGTGGCGCTAGCACGCAGAAGACCATGCTGTGACAGCAGCCGCAGTAACTGCCGTGCGACCGGCTCGCCCGTGTCCACCAGCGCTACGCTGTATCCAGCATCCGCTGCTATTTTTGCGATCAGCGATTGAACGAAGGGATAATGGGTGCAGCCTAGTACCAGCGTGTCAGCTTGCTGCCTCAAGAGCGGAGTAACATAGCGTTCCACCAGCATTGCTGTCTCGCGTGAATTCAGCTCGCCTTTTTCAATCTGGTCGGCAAGACCATTGCAGGATTGCGAAATAAATTGCGTGCCGGTGGATTCCGCGATTTGTTGCTGCAGCTTCTGGAATTTGTCGCTGGCCAGCGTGGCATGAGTCGCCAGCACACCGACCGTGCCGGTTTTTGTGAGTGAAGCCGCTGGCTTGAGTCCCGGTTCGACACCAACGACATGCAGGCCAGGGTAGGTGGCGCGCAGGGCCGCGATGGCCGCTGCGGTGGCGGTATTGCAAGCTACAACAATGGCCTTGACTTTGAAGCCCAGCAAAAACGCTGCGATGGCCAGAACGCGCTCGACGATCACGGTCTCGGATTTTTCTCCGTAAGGGGAAAAACCCGAATCCGCAAAGTAAAGCAATTGCTCGGCGGGCAGAAGCGCGCGCACATGACGCAGCACCGATAGCCCCCCGATGCCCGAATCGAAAATTCCGATTGGCGCATCCGCGGAGAGGTTGATGCTAGTCTCAGCCAAGTCTGACCGGGATCTTGCCGATGGTGGCGGCGATCCGCTCCTGCCATTCTTTCGGGCCGGTGTTGTGCACCGACGTGCCTTGCGAATCGACAGCGACCGTCACGGGCATGTCAACCACGTCGAATTCATAGATCGCTTCCATACCCAGATCTTCAAAGCCGACGACCTTCGCGCCTTTAATCGCTTTTGACACCAGATAGGCTGCACCACCCACCGCCATCAAGTATGCTGATTGGTGTTTCTTGATCGCATCGATCGCGACCGGACCGCGCTCGGCCTTGCCGACCATCGCGATCAGTCCGGTTTTTTCAAGCATCATGTCCGTGAACTTGTCCATACGGGTCGCCGTGGTCGGACCCGCGGGGCCAACGACTTCCTCGCGCACGGGGTCGACAGGGCCGACGTAATAGATCACGCGGTTCTTGAAATCCACGGGCAGTTTCTCGCCTTTGGCCAGCATATCCTGGATACGCTTGTGCGCGGCATCACGGCCCGTGAGCATCTTGCCGTTCAACAGCAGCGTCTGGCCCGGTTTCCATGATGCGACGTCGGCGGCCGTCAATGTGTTCAGATCGATGCGCTTGGATTTTTGAGTATCGGGTGTCCAGTGGACTTCCGGCCATTCCGACAGCGACGGTGGCTCGATATAGGCTGGGCCGGAACCATCCAGTACGAAGTGAGCATGACGGGTAGCAGCGCAATTAGGAATCATGGCCACTGGCTTGGATGCGGCGTGGGTGGGGTGCATGTGAATTTTCACATCGAGCACGGTCGTCAATCCACCCAGACCTTGCGCGCCAATGCCCAATGCATTCACTTTTTCATACAACTCGATGCGTAGCTCTTCGGTCTTGTTCTGCGGGCCGCGTAACAGCAGATCGCTCATGTCGATGTCATCCATCAGCGATTGCTTGGCCATTAGCATCGCATGTTCGGCGGTGCCACCGATACCGATCCCCAGCATGCCGGGCGGGCACCAGCCTGCGCCCATGGTCGGCACGGTTTTCAGTACCCAGTCGACTAACGAATCCGAGGGATTGAGCATCACGAACTTGGTTTTGTTTTCAGAGCCGCCCCCTTTGGCCGCGACCTGTACATCCACCGTGTTGCCTGGCACGAGTTCCATATGCACGACGGCGGGAGTATTGTCTTTGGTGTTCTTGCGTTCGAATTGCGGATCGGCGACCACTGAGGCGCGCAGCTTGTTGTCGGGATTGTTGTAGCCCCGGCGCACGCCTTCGTTGATCGCGTCAGTGATCGAGCCAAGGAAACCCTCAAAGCGAACGTCCATGCCGATTTTGAGGAACACATTCACGATGCCTGTGTCTTGACAGATAGGACGCTTGCCCTCGGCGCACATGCGCGAATTGGTCAGGATCTGCGCAATCGCGTCTTTTGCTGCCGGGCTCTGCTCACGCTCATAGGCTCTAGCCAGATGGCGGATGTAATCGACCGGGTGGTAATAGCTTATGAACTGCAAGGCTGCGGCAATGGATTCGATCAGATCGTCTTGCTTGATGGTTGTCATGATTGTGCAAGGATGGGTCAGTGAAAGTCTTGCTCCGCCTCGCCCTGTCCAAGAAGCCAGGCACACTGCCCGACATGCGAAATTGACAAGGAATTTACGCGCAATTGCTGCAGAATTTCGGCTCGTGGGGATAGGGTCAGCGGGCGGCGCCTGAGAAAAAGGGCACAAACCGGAATTTTACACCCGGAGTTTCGCTCTGCCGCAGCAGATCCTGTGCACCAAGACAAGTGGCTCGCAAGCCGCATCTGCCTCGACAGCGCTGCTTACATACGACCGCAGACTTTCTTGGCTCGCCAAACGATACCAAGTCATTGATTTTGCTGAAACCTAGGTTGCGCAGTATGGCTGGCTCGTCATAAACCGCGTGTTTGCTAGCAACTCCCTTGGTAAAAAAGGCGTAGATATCAATACCGAGCAGTCGCTAAGCTGACTAAAACCCGGGGGTTTATGTAAGCGACTAGTAAGCGTGCGGTCTTATTGTCGATGAAAACTATTACCAAGCTGGAGACGTCATGTCGGAAATCGAGTCCCTCATGCATGAGGCTAGGGTGTTCACTCCCCCTGCAGACTTTGTAAAGAACGCTGCTGTCTCCGGCATGGATGCGTACCACGCCCTTTGCGCCGAGGCTGAAAAAGATTACGAAGGTTTCTGGGGCCGTCTCGCGCGTGAGAACCTTGAATGGCACAAACCGTTTACCAAGGTGTTGGACGAATCCAATGCGCCTTTCTACCAGTGGTACGGAGATGGTCAGCTGAATGTCTCGTACAATTGCCTCGACCGCAATCTAAAAAACGGTAATGCCGAGAAGACCGCAATCATCTTTGAAGCTGACGATGGCAAAGTCACTCAACTCAGCTACAAAGAACTACACGCAAACGTTTGCAAGCTCGCCAATGGCCTGAAATCTATCGGCATAAAAAAAGGTGACCGCGTCATCATCTACATGCCAATGTCGGTTGAGGGCGTGGCGGCGATGCAGGCCTGTGCGCGCATCGGTGCAACCCACTCGGTAGTGTTTGGTGGTTTCTCTGCGAAATCGCTACAAGAGCGCATCATCGATGCTGGTGCCGTGGCAGTGATCACTGCAGACGAGCAGGTACGCGGCGGCAAACAATTGCCTTTGAAATCGATTGTCGATGAAGCGATCGGCATGGGTGGTTGTGAAGCCATCAAGAATGTCATTGTCTACCAGCGCACCAAGGGAAACGTCAACGTCGTAGCCGGTCGTGACCGGTGGCTACATGAGCTGATGGACACGCAATCCGACCAGTGCGAGCCCGAGTGGGTAGGTGCCGAGCACCCATTGTTCATTCTGTATACCTCGGGTTCTACCGGCAAGCCGAAAGGCGTCCAGCATTCCTCGGGCGGCTATCTGCTCTGGGCGCTGCTAACGATGAAGTGGACCTTCGATATTAAGCCCAACGATATCTTCTGGTGTACCGCTGATATCGGCTGGGTCACTGGTCACACCTACATCGCTTATGGCCCGCTGGCCGTGGGCGCAACACAGATTGTTTTCGAGGGGGTGCCTACCTATCCGAACGCTGGCCGTTTCTGGGAAATGATTGCGCGCCACAAAGCCACGATTTTCTACACTGCGCCGACAGCGATTCGATCGCTGATCAAGTTCTCCGATGCCGATGCAAAGGTACATCCCAAGCAGTTTGATCTGAAGTCGCTGCGTCTCTTGGGTTCTGTCGGCGAGCCGATCAATCCCGAGGCGTGGATGTGGTACTACCAGAACGTCGGCAATAGCCATTGCCCCATCGTTGACACGTTCTGGCAGACCGAAACCGGCGGCCACATGATTTCGCCGCTACCGGGTGCCACGGCTATGGTGCCGGGTTCGTGCACGCTGCCGCTACCGGGCATCATGGCGGCGATCGTCGATGAAGCCGGTAATGACATGCCGAATGGTCATGGCGGTATTCTCGTGGTGAAGCGCCCTTGGCCTTCGATGATCCGCACTATCTGGAATGATCCCGAACGTTTTAAGACCAGTTACTTTCCGGCCGAGCTAGGTGGCAAGCTATACCTCGCTGGCGATGGCGCTATCCGCGATTCAAAAACCGCCAACTTCACTATCACTGGCCGTATCGATGATGTGCTGAACGTATCTGGCCACCGCATGGGCACGATGGAAATTGAATCGGCACTCGTGGCGAATCCACTGGTGGCGGAAGCTGCTGTCGTTGGTAAGCCAGATCCTACGACAGGCGAATCGATCTGCGCTTTCGTCGTGCTTAAAGGCGCGCGTCCTACCGGCGACCAGGCCGCTGCGATCGCAAAAGAGCTGCGCGACTGGGTTGGCAAAGAGATCGGTCCCATCGCCAAGCCCAAAGAAATTCGCTTTGGCGACAATCTGCCCAAGACCCGCTCCGGCAAGATCATGCGTCGCCTGCTACGCGTGTTGGCCAAGGGCGAAGAGATCACGCAAGACGTATCAACGCTGGAGAACCCAGCGATTCTGGAACAGTTAAAGCACGCGAGCTGAGTTCTAAGCAGCCCACAAGGCTGCGGATGGTGCCAGTGGCAAGAGCAGCACACGTTTGTGGGGGAAGGTCGTAGGGCTAACTCCGATGGCCCTATTACCGGATTGCCGCTTCGTCTTCGGGCGAAGCGGCTTTTTTCTTGTCCGTCGTATCGACCCGGCTGAGCGAGGGGAAGTTTTGCTATAATCGCCGGCTTCGCCGACGTGCCAACCCGCCACGGCGAACCCCGGAGAGATGGATGAGTGGTTTAAGTCGCACGCCTGGAAAGCGTGTATAGGTTCATAGCCTATCGGGGGTTCGAATCCCCCTCTCTCCGCCAAGATCTCTTTATATCGTAAAAAACGCATTACATTCAAATACTTACGATAAATATCAAAACGCTCTCAAGGCATCTTTTCTCCGCAGGTTATCAAGCGCCGAAGAGTAGCTTCAGTGTCATTTCGCAGCCGTGTTTTTCAACCATCTGAAAGTATCTCTGCGGATGAGTCGTGAGCAAACGAATGGCAATCTACACTCGTGTGGCGACAGACAAGCGGTCGGTTGACAATCCACTCAACGAAGACCGCAGTCTCTGTAAGCGACTGCGCTGCCGGATCGATGAGTAACGCACCGAGAGACGCATCACAGATGAACCGTTAGAATGGCTTTGAAAAAGCATATTCCTTCAAAAGTATTCTTTGACCTAAAAAATTAGTTTTTCCCTAGCAGGAGCGATCACAATGCACCGACCGATTTTTTTATTGTTTCTGATGACGTGTTCTACGGCGTGGGCAGAATGGGA
>RGFZ01000043.1 GCA_010024875.1 Oxalobacteraceae bacterium
GCCAGTGTCGCACGGGCGGCCAGCGCATCGGCGACTTCGCGGAAAGCGACCTGAATAGTTTTTTCATAGTCGGAGATCGCGATATTGCTTCTTACTTCTGCCAGACTCAGGCCTGATTTGTTGCGGCCATTGTCAAAGATGGGTAGCACCAGCTGGGGTGCGAAATTCCAGGTGCGTGAACCGGTGTCGAACAGATCGCCGAGATCGCCACTGGCCAGACCAAAGCCCGTGGTGAGTGAGATGCGCGGGAAAAAAGCTGCGCGGGCGGCCGCGATATTAGCTTGGCTGGCACGCAGCCTCTGCTCGGCGGCTCGTATATCAGGACGATGGGAGAGCAGATCCGATGGCAACCCGCCACCGATATCGGCCGTGATCACTTGATTCGACAGCGTGGCGGTCTGTGGTGGCATTTTCATGCCATAGCCTGTGAGCAGCGTCAGCGCATTCACCGCCAATGCGTGCTGCCGACGCAGGGCAAGTAATGATACGCGGGCTGATTGCACCAGCGTTTCGCTCTGCTGGAATTCCAATGCATTGGTAATACCTGCATCGAGGCGTTTTTTAACCAGTTCGCGCGAGCTTTCTCGAGCCTTGTAGGTGCGCTCTGCCAATTGCTTTTGTTCTGCCAGCGCGCGCTCGGTCAGCCAAGCCTTGGCCACTTCGCTCACCAGTGAAATCTGGAATGCGCGACGCGCCTCTTCCGTGGCGAGGTATTGGGACAGCGCAGCCGCTGACAGATTTTTTACTCTGCCAAAGAAATCCAGCTCGAAAGCGGCCATCCCAAGGCCCACTTGATACACCGTGTTCTCGCGCATCGTGCCGGCCAGTAGCTGGCGCGACGTGGTCACACCGCCGGTAGCGTTTACAGTGGGTAGCTGATCCGCACGCTGAATGTTGTAAAGTGCGCGGGCTTCTTCGATGCGTAGTATCGCCGTTTTCAGATCGCGATTGTTGCTCAGCGCAGTCCCGATGACTTCGCGAAGATCAGGATTCTGAAAAAATTCATTCCAGCCGATATCAGCAACGGATTTTGTAGCCGCACCTTCACCCTTGGGATACACCGAGGGCACCGGCGCTGCTGGCTTGAAAAAAGTCGGCATGATTTGGCAGCCTGAGAGTGCCATGGCGCCAGTCAGTGCGACGATAGGAAGAGTGAGCTTTTTTGTCATTGTTATGCCTCGTTCTGATGCAAGTGGGCAGCATACAGTTTGCGCTGTCGCTCATTACCCTTGAAGATACGACGGACTACCACGAAAAATACCGGTACAAAAAAAACGGCCAGCACCGTAGCGGTGATCATCCCGCCCATCACGCCAGTGCCGATCGCTCGCTGACTGGCCGAGCCCGCACCCGTCGCGACCACCAGCGGCAGCACGCCGAGGATAAAGGCCAGCGAGGTCATGATGATTGGGCGGAAGCGAAGCTTCACGGCAGTGAGCGTGGCCTCTATGAGGTCCATGCCATCGGCCTGCAAGTCTTTTGCGAATTCGATGATGAGGATGGCGTTTTTTGCTGACAGGCCGATGATGGCGATCAGGCCGACCTTGAAATACACATCATTTGGCATGCCCCGGAACAAGGTGAAGGCAACCGCGCCCAGAACGCCCAGCGGTACGACCAGTAGCACGGCCACCGGGATGGAGGTACTCTCGTAGAGGGCAGCCAGCACAAGGAAGACCGCTAGCAGTGATAGCGCAAACAGCAGCGTCGCAGTGGAGCCTGCAGCCTTTTCCTCGAACGACTGACCGGCCCACTCATAGCCTATGCCCGAGGGGAGTTGTGCGACTAGCCGTTCGACTTCAGCCAGTGCATCTCCGGAAGACGCGCCCGGTGCCGCGTCGCCCTGTATCTTCATTGCCGGATAACCGTTGAAGCGCACCAGCTGCACCGGCCCATTGATCCAGTTACTGCGCATGAAGGCTGACATCGGCACCATGTTGCCTTGCGCATTGCGGATGTGCAGCTTTTCCAGGTCTTCAGGCATCAGCCGCTTTTCGGCAGTCGCCTGCACAATCACGCGCTGCTGCCGGCCCACGTTGGGGAAGTCATTGACATAGGTCGAGCCAAAGGTGCCGGCCAGTGTCGCATTGATGTCAGCGACGGTGACACCCAGCGCATTGGCTTTGTCGCGGTCGATCTCCAGTTTCAGCTGCGGAGAATCTTCCATGCCTTCAGGCCGCGCGCCTTTGATCACAGGACTCTTGGACATCATGCCCAGCAGCTGATTCCGCGCCGCCAGCAGCGCGTCATGTCCCAGCCCCGCGCGGTCTTGCAGGCGCAGCGAGAAGCCAGTCGCATTGCCCAGCTCTCGGATTGCCGGCGGATTTACCGTGAACACGATCGCATCGCGTATGGTCGCCATCAGGGAGAGCGCCTTAGTCGCGATACCTTGCGAGCTAAGTTCAGGCGTAGTGCGTTCTTTCCAATCTCTCAGAGGTACGAACAGCAGGCCGCCATTTTGTCCGTTGCCTGAAAAGCTGTAGCCGATCACAGACACGATGGCCTCCGCACCCGGCTCTTTCAGAAAATACGCCTCGGCTTGTTTCATCACTTCCAGCGTGCGGCCAGTGCTGGCACCCGGTGGCAGCTGGACATTGGCCAAGAGATAGCCTTGGTCTTCGGCAGGCAGGAAGGATGTCGGCATGCGCACTGCCATCCAGACCACCGCCGCAATGATCACACCGTAGAGCACCATATAGCGCAGCGTCGATTTCAGAACTTTCTGCACACCGGTCTGGTAGCTGTTGGTCGTGCGCCTGAACAGGCGGTTGAACGCACCAAACAAACCTTTGCGTTCGTGATGATTGGGATCGATAGGTTTGAGCAGCGTCGCGCACAGTGCGGGCGTGAGGGTCAGTGCCATGATGGCCGAAAACACCATGGATGACACCATCGAGATCGAAAACTGCCGATAGATCGCGCCCACCGAGCCAGTGAAGAAAGCCATCGGCACGAATACTGCAATTAGCACTGCTGTGATGCCGATGATCGCGCCAGTGATCTGGCCCATCGCTTTGATCGTGGCCTCGCGCGGTGGCAGACCTTCTTCACTCATGATGCGCTCAACGTTCTCGACCACGACGATTGCATCGTCGACCAAAATACCGATCGCCAGCACCATACCGAACATGGTCAGCACATTGATCGAGTAACCGAACACCATCATGGTGGCGAAGGTGCCCATCAGGGATACTGGCACAACGATGGCAGGGATCAGGGTGTAGCGCAGACTTTGCAGGAACAGCAGCATCACCAGGAATACCAAGATCACCGCCTCGACCAGGGTCTTGACCACTTCCTCAATCGAGATATTGATGAACAGCGAGGTGTCGTAGGGGATCTTGTAGTCGACGCCGGGCGGGAAGTATTTTTTCAGCTCGGCCATTTTGGCGCGCACCAGCTGCGCCGTTTCGAGCGCGTTTGCGGTGGGCGTCAGCTGAATGCCGACTGCGGCAATATCCTTGCCATTCAGTCGCGCGGCAAATCCATAAGACTGACCTGCAACTTCCACGCTGCCGACATCCCGTATGCGCACCGTTGCGCCGCCGGGTGTGGCGCGCAGCACGATGTTGCCGAATTCTTCTGGCGTGGCGAGCTGGCCAGTGACAACGATGGACGTCGCAATACGCTGCTTGCTGGGTGCCGGCAGGTCACCGAGGATACCGGCTGAGAATTGGGCATTTTGCGCCTTGATCGCATTGACGACATCGGTCGGCGTCAGCTTGAAGCCCAGTAGCTTGTCCGGATCGACCCAGACCCGCATTGCGCGCTCGGTACCGAACAACTGCGCGACACCGACGCCGGGAATACGCTTGATTTCATTGATCACGTTGCGCGCAAGGTAGTCGCCTAGCGCCACCGGCGACTGCTCGCCCGTGGTCGAGATCAGGTTCACGAACATTAGCAGGTTGCTGCGCGCACGCGTGATCGTCACGCCTTGCTGCACGACAGCCTGCGGCAGACGCGCCTCAATACGCTTGAGGCGGTTTTGCACATCGACGGCCGCGAGTTCGGGATTGGTGCCGTTCTTGAACGTGACCGATACCGTCGAGCCTCCATCCGACTGGCTCTGCGATTCGATGTAGAGCATGTTTTCCGCACCATTCATCTCTTGCTCGATGAGGCTGGTGACGCTCTCGTCTACTGTCTGTGCCGAGGCACCCGGATAGATCGAGTTAACGATGATGGTCGGTGGTGCAATCTGCGGATACTGCGAGACGGGGAGCTTGGGAATAGCGAGCACACCGGCCAGCAAGACGAACAGCGCGATCACCCAAGCGAACACCGGGCGGTCGATGAAAAACTTTGCCATGGGGGTGTTTCCTTATTTTTTCTCGGGCGTGGCGGCAGCAGCGGGCGCAGCACCTGCCGGCGCACCGCCCGGTTGCCATGGGCTGGGCTTGACCGTTGCGCCGGGCTTGGCCTTTTGCAGGCCTTCGACGATCACCTGATCGCCTTCTTTGAGCCCGGAGGTGACGATCCAGCTAGTGCCATAGGCGCCGCCCGTCTTGACGGGGCGCGGTGCGACCTTGCCCTCGGCATCTACCGTCATCACCATCGAGCCATCGGCAGTTCGCATCACGGCTTGCTGCGGCACCGTGATGGTGTTCGGGCGTACACCCTGTTCTAGGCGAACGCGCACATACATACCCGGCAGCAGCGTGCGTTCGCGGTTGGGGAATTGCGCGCGCAGGATGACCGAGCTGGAGCTTGGATCGACAGTCGCCTCCGAGAACAGCAGCTGACCTGCATGCGGATACGGTTTGCCATCTTCGGTCACGAGTGTGAGCTTGGTTTTCACGCCACCATGCCCCGACTGAGAGACTTTTTCGCGGAGCTGAGCCATCTCGACCGAGGACTGGGTGAGCGTCACATAAATCGGATCGAGCTGCTGGATAATCGCCAGCGCCGTCGGATCGTTGGCCGTTACCAGTGCACCCTCGGTGACCAGCGTGCGGCCGATGCGGCCCGTGATCGGCGCCGTGATCGTCGAATACGAAAGATTCAGCTTGGCGGTATCCAGCGATGCTTTGGCAGCAGCGACATCGGCAGCGGCCAGTTTTTGCGCGCTCTGGGCATCGTCGAATTCCTGCTTGCTGATCGCATTGGTATCAACGAGTGAACGGTAGCGATTCAGTCGCGTGTTGGCTTGCCCTAGGTTAGCCTCCGCGCGAGCAAGCGTGGCTTCGGCATTGCTGACCGCTGCCTGGAAGGGTGCAGGATCGATCTGGTACAGCGTCGCCCCGACGCGCACCTCACTGCCCTCATTGAACACGCGCTTTTGCACGATGCCGCCGACTCGGGCACGTACCTCGGCATTGCGTATGGCGTCGATTCGACCGGGCAGTTCGGTCACATTCGCTACCTGTTCCGGCGCGATGCTGATGGTTGCGACATTCGCAGGCGGCGGAGCACCTGCACCTGGTCCGGGCGCAGCCGGTTTCTTGTCGCCGCAGGCGGCCAGAAGCGAGACGATGACAGTGGGGACGAGGAGAAGGCGAGCAGTGGACAAGAAGTTCATGGTGTTCCGACGGGTTCAAAAAGATGTCAGGAGGCCTGACGCAGCTTCGGGACTTGCTAAATAAAAAACTGCAGGCCGAGTCGCCTGGTGTCCTGCGGTTTCTTTGGCGGTTGCTGACGATTCCACCCTGCCAAGTTTGCCGCACGATCGTTCTATTTACTGCCGCTAAGTATATCCGCTTCTGAATGGCCGAAACGCGTGTTACGAGAGTTTCGGCGAGTTATCTGTGTCACTGCAACCGCTAGTTACAGTCTTTTTATTTGATTAAGCAAGCACTGATTAAACAAAGCCAGAAACTTTGTCAGCGGAGTTCATTGTGACTAGCCCTTGATATGGCTGGGCCCCGCGTCATACAGCTACGCTGGCTCGCTATAAAACGTGGATTGATTCAGCATCGAATCAAGCGAATCTCCGAAAATCCAACATTCAGCGCGTGTCCAGCAGACTGTTCAGCTCGGCGAGATCGGCTTCACTGAGTGTGCCGACGGCTGCTTTCAGCCGTAACCCATTGACCAAGGTGTCGTAGCGCGCTTTCGCCAGATCGCGTCGAGTCGAGTACAGCTGCTGCTGCGCATTGAGCACGTCAATATTGATGCGCACGCCAACTTCATAGCCAAGGCGGTTCGACTCAAGCGCCGAGTTGCTCGAGGTTTCCGCCGCCTCCAGTGCTCTGACCTGTGACAATCCGCTCTGCACGCCCAGAAAGGCTGTTCGCGCCGATTGCGCCGCATTGCGCCGGGCGGTGTCGAGATCGGCACGCGCTTTTTCTTCTGATGAAATTGCCTGCCGTATCTGGCTGCTGGTCGCGCCGCCTGTGTATACAGGTAAATTGAATTGAACCCCCACCGACGCAGTGGTAATGGTCAGCTGCGGCGCAAAGGCGAGTCCCTTGTTTTGTCCGTAGCTGGCCACGGCGTCCAGCGTCGGCTTGTGGCCGCTACGGCTGCGCTCGATATCAAGCTTTGCAGACTCTGCGATAAATGCCTGCGTGACCACCGCGAAATTTCCAGCTTCCGCGCTCTCTACCCACTGACGGACATTTTGCGGATCCGGCGGGCTGAGCCTGACGCCCTGGCGCAGGCCTTGCAGCTCGCCCGGCAATTTGCCGGTGATTTGGGCTAGCAGGTTGCGTTTGACTTCCAGATCGTTGAGCGCCGCGATTTCCTGTGCAACCGCCAGATCGAAGCGAGCCTGCGCCTCATGGGTGTCTGTAATGGTCGCCGTGCCTACCTCAAAATTTCTTTTTGCTGACTCCAGCTGCTCGGTGATCGCGACTTTCTGGGCGCGGATAAACACCAGCGCATCTTGTGTGGTCAGTACGTCGAAATAGGCTTGCGCGACACGCAGGGTCAGATCGGCTTTAGCCTGCTCGAACTGTGTTTCGCTGGCAGCGACTTGCAGCTTGCTCTGCTCATAGACGGCAATATTCGCGGGGCGGTATAGCGGTTGCTGCAACTGCAATTGCAATGTGTTGGAGTTGTAGCTGATGTCGGAGGGTTGCGAGGAATGGCCCTCGATTTTGCTGACGCTGCCTGTGATGCCTACCTGCGGTAGCAGACCCGCGCGGCCCTGCGCAGTTTTTTCGAGATTGGCTTCGCGAGTCGCGCGAGCACTGGCAAATTGGCTGTCAAAGGCCTGAGCATCGCGATAAGCCTGCAACAAATCCAGCGCCTGCGCATTCATCGCGGTCATGCCCAGACAGGCGGCTATCAGTGATGCTAATCGAGTTGTTCGCATTTTTATTCCGTTAAACCCGCATTCGGGACACGCTCTTGGTCAATACGTCGGCATCGAGGGATCGACCTGCAATGCCCAGCCGTGAACTCCGCCCGTCAGGTTGTATACCTTGCTAAAACCTGCGCGCTCCAGAAAAGCTGCTACTTGCATGCTGCGCGCGCCATGGTGGCAGATGCAGACGATGGCTTGCTCGGGATTCAGCTCTTCCTGCCGAGCGGGGACACTCGCCATCGGCATTGCTTGCGAGCCAGGTATGCGGCAGGTATCCCATTCCCAGGGCTCGCGAACATCCAGGAGCAAGGGAGCCTCGCGTTGTTCACGCGCGGCATCGGCCAGCCATTGGGCGAGTTCGGGAGGAGAGAGATGTTCCATTACTCGTGACTTCGTTCAATCAAAAATGGAATGCAGCCGGCGCGATGGCATGGCGCAAGGGCTTGATACAGGTTTCGAAAAGTTTGGTTTCACTCCATGCTTCCGGCGCAGTACGGGTAAACAAGCAGGCCGACATTACCGGCGCTTCACCAATGATGGCCAGCAGCCGACCGCCAATGCTCAACTGTTCTAGAAAGACGCGCGGCAGCATTGGCAACGCACCGGAGATCACGATCACATCCCAGGGTGCGGCGCGCGTGCCGCTTCCAGCCCAGCCCTGTGCGCCATTGCCCAGTTCAACATTCACATTCGCTACGCCATAGGACGAGAGATTTTTTTCTGCCAATGCCTTCAGCTCGGGGAGTATCTCGATCGAGGTTACATGTCTTGCATGATGCGCGAGCAACTTTTCGCCGCCGGGCAAAGGAATCTCGGTGTCGACGAAAGCGAGTGCCTGATAGGCGGCAGGCACGAAGGCTTCGCGGCGCACGGCGACCAGTGTTTTCAGGACTTCTTTGTTGAGCACCTCCCAGGTACGGATCTGTTGCTCAATCATATTTACGCGGGCTTGTTCCAGGTTCATAGCTTTCTTCAGAGAGGGGGGCGTTTATGTCGGGAAGCTTGCGATTTTATCAAACGACGTCATCATTTTTGGTGGTCACATTGGCTTCTGGCGCGGTGCCACTGGCCTCGCTACGCACAGACTCTGGCAAGAAACGGCGTCGCGCCCAGACAGCAAAATCATCCAGCCAGGTGTAGATCACCGGCACCACCACCAGCGTCAGTATCGACGAGGTAATGATGCCGCCAATGACCGCTTGTCCCATCGGAGCACGCTGCTCTGAACCCTCCGCCAGTCCCAGCGCCAGAGGAATCATGCCGAAGACCATGGCCAGCGTCGTCATCAGAATGGGACGCAGTCGTACATGGGCAGCTTCCAGCAATGCGGCGCCTCTTTCCATCCCTTGTTTGCGTGCCTGATTGGCAAAATCCACCAGCAGAATTGCATTTTTCGTGACCAGACCCATCAGCATCACGAAGCCGATGATCGAAAAAAGATTCAGCGTTGAACGGAAAAACACCAGCGACAGGAAAACACCGATGAGCGTCAGCGGCAGCGCCGACATGATTGCGACCGGCTGCAGGAAGCTCGCGAATTGCGACGCCAGAATCATATAAATGAAAATGATCGCCAGCAGCAAAGCCTGCAGCGCATAGCCGAAGGACTCTTGCATGTTCTTGGTCGCGCCACCCACCTGAAAGCGATAGCCCGGTGGCCAGTTCATATTCTCCAACACCTTTCTTACTTCCGTGCTGACCTGGCCGGACGAACGTCCCACGACATTCGCTGACAGCTCGACCTCGCGGTTCAGGTCGCGGCGATTGATCTGATTCGCACCCGAGGCCGGCGTGATACTGGCCACTTGGCGCAACGGCACCATGCGCGGTGTGCCGTCGCCGTTCATCTGCGTGCTGGCGATTCGCAGTCGGGACAGGTCTTCAATGTTGGCTCGCTCGGACGGTGCAAGGCGAACCGTCACATCATAGGTTTCGTCATTTGGCGCGCGCCAGCCAACCACTGGGTCACCGGCCAGCAAAGGACGAAGGGTGTTACCTATCTGCGAGACTCCCACGCCTAGATCAGCGGCAACATCGCGATAAGGTTCTACCCAGATGCTGGGTTTGTTCGGCTTAAGGCTGGAGTCCAGATCTACCACGCCCTGCACGGCGCGAATCTTGGTGGTGGCTTCGTCGGCCAGCTTGCCCAGCTGCTTGAGGTCGGGACCGAGTATCGAGAGACGCAATTGCTTGTTGTCGCCGCCCACACCATCCAGCGTGCCCACATGCGTGACAGTGATGCCTGGGATTTTTGCAAGCTGCTCGCGCAGTGGCTGGTTAAGCTGCTTGGTGCTGCGCGTCCGCTCAGCCCGCGGCACCAACCGTGCATAGGTAGTCGCGTAACTCTTTCCCTGCACAGCCCCCGTGTTGATCGTGGTGTAGAGATCGCGCACCTCGGGTAGCGTGCGCAGCGCTGCCTCGACTTGTCGGGCTTTGCTTTCAGTGAACTCCAGCGACGAACCGACGGGTGTGTTGTAGATCACACCGGTTTCCGAATAATCGGCCTGCGGCACGAATTCGGTGCCAACCAGACCAGACGCAGGAATAATGAAGCCACCAAAGAAAGTAGCGGCCGCCAGTACCAGTGTAGCGATGCGATGTTGTAGCGACCATTTCAGCGCCTTTTGATATACCCGTGAGAACCATTGCACCAGGCGCTCGAACTGCTCAAGCACACGGCCTATCGTATTGGCATACCAGCCCCGACGCGAATGCTCGCCGTGCACTGCTGGATCATGCCAGACCGAGGACAGCATGGGGTCAAGTGTGAAGGACACAAACATCGAGATCAGCACCGCTGCCGCCACAGTGACGCCAAACTGATGGAAGAAGCGCCCGATAATGCCACCCATGAAGCCTACTGGCAGGAACACCGCGACGATGGAGAACGTGGTCGCCAACACCGCCAGCCCAATTTCTTGCGTGCCCTCCAGCGCCGCAACACGCGGACTCTTGAAGCGACCGTTTTCTTTCATGCCCGCATGACGAACGATATTTTCGCGAACCACGATCGCATCATCGATCAGCAGGCCGACGCACAAGGACAGCGCCATCAGCGTGATCATATTGATCGTGAAGCCGAACATGTCCATGAACAGAAAAGTACCGATCAGTGACACTGGCAATGTGAGTCCTGTGATCACGGTTGAGCGCCACGAGTTCAGGAACAAAAAGACGATCAGAATGGTCAGCAGCGCACCCTCGATCAGCGTACGGCGCACATTGTCGACGCCGACGCGAATCTGCCGCGAGCCATCCTTGATGACTTCCAGCTTCATGCCGGGATGCAACGCATCCAGCGTGGGCTGGAGTTCCTTGATGACTTTTTTCAGGCCGTCGGCGACTTCGATGGTGTTCTGTCCCTGAGCCTTCAGCACATCCAGCGCCAGCGTGCGCTGACCATTGAACAGCGCGAGATTTTCCTGCTCTTGCTGACTGTCGACTACCTGTGCGATTTGTCCCAGCAAGACCGCATGGCCACCGCGCGTTGCGACCACGATGCGCTCGAAATCTTCCGGACGCTTGAGGCGCCCCTGTACCTGAACCACTTGCTCATTGGCTTTCGCGCGCACTGAGCCTGTTGGTAGTTCCTGATTTTCATTGCGCACGGCGTTGATCAGCTGATCCATGCTGATATTCAGCGCCTCCATCTCCGCCGGCTTGACATAGATCTGGATCTCGCGCTTGGGCAGCATCATTGGTCACGGCGACCGAAAATATCGGGCGGTCTGCGGGGTCATAGCGCGTCACGCGCGGCTCTTTGACTTCCTTGCGAAAGCTGGATTTGATCAGTGCGACTTTTTCGCGCACATCCTGCGCGGCCTGTGCGGGATCGACTGTCAGTACGAATTCAATGATGACGACCGACTGTCCTTCATAGGAGCGTGAGGTCAGGCTGTTGATACCGTTGATGGTATTGACCGCTTCTTCGACTTTGCGCGTGATATCTGTCTCTACCGTCTCTGGCGCTGCACCGGGATATTCAGTTTGCACCACCACCACGGGGAAAGTCACATCAGGAAATTGATCGACCCGCAGCCTCTGATAAGAGAACAGCCCGAGCACAACGAAAGCCATCATCATCATGGTGGCCAGCACGGGGTTACCGATGCTGATACGGGTGAACCACATGAGTCGGCTGTCCTTTTACGTGAGTTCGTTGGGTGAGACGCGGAAGGCTTGGTATCCGCCTACTTTGCTGCTGCGATGCGAACCAGCGAACCGGGCTGCAGGCTGCCCATGTCGGTGGCCACGACCTTGGCACCAAAGTCCAGGCCTGACTGAATTTCGGTCATGAAGTCATTACCGCTGCGCCCATTCAGGCCCGTGACCACCGGCTTGCGCGCCAGTCGTTCGCCTTCGATCACATACACATAGGTGCCATTGCCATCCTTGCGGACAGCATTTTGCGGTAGCGCCAGCACGCCAAGCTTGGAGGTCAGCACCAGCTGCGCTTCGGCAAACATACCCGCGCGCAGCAATCCTTGCGGATTATCGATCTGTACATAGACCAGCACTGAGCGCGATCCGGCTTGCGTCGCCGGATTGATGCGCACGACCTTACCTTCAAACTGCTGCGCCAAACCTTCAACCCGTAACATCACGCGCTGATTCAGCGCGACATTGGCGATATCATTGGTTGGAACGGCAGCCTCCAACTCCATTTTTCGCAGATTCACGATATCCAGCAGCTTGTTGTCAGCAGAGACTTTTTCTCCCGGTTGTGCATAACGCATTGCCACCAGCCCTGAGATCGGTGAACGGATCACGGTGTCATTCAGCGACTTCTGCACCACATCAAGCGCCCCTTTTGCAGCTTCGACATTCGCCTCTGCGGCGGCATACTGGCTTGCGTAATTATCGAAGGCGTTGCGCGAGATGAAGCCTCTGTCGACCAGCGCCCGGTTGTTATCGCGGTTCCTGGCAGCGATGTCCAGTTGCGCGCGTGCCGAATTCAGGTTGCCGCGCGCCTGCTCGACGCGCGCCAGATATTCAGTCGCATCCATCTTCACGACAACCTGGCCACTTTTAACTGCTTCGCCCTCCCGAACAAGGACTTCACGGACATCTGCTGCCAGACGCGCTTTCACGCTCGCCATATCCAATGCTCGCAGTGCACCGGAAAGAGAGAGCGTCTTCTGCAGATTCACCGGTGCCGTCGTGAACACTTCCTGGGGCAGAAACTCCAGTGCAGGTGGCGGCGACGCGACTGCTTTGGCAGGCACCGTAGGCGTCTTTGAGCGGATGAACATTCCGGCGCCAGCGACGACGGCTGCGATCACGATCATCAGCAGAACAACCCGGCGGGTGCGTGTGGACATATTCTTATGGGTGGTCAGTGAGTGGTGGGGCTGGCTGGTGTCGCCTGCAAGCCATTGAGCAGCAGATCAAGAAAACAATCCAGATAATCAGGTGCCGAAATCGGCTCTAGCCGGCACGAGTGGAAGGAGTGCTTCCACATCATCAGCATCATCACCGGCGCGACGATCACCAGATTGGCATTCACCTTGTCAACGGGGCGAAATTCGCCGCGTGAGATGCCGCGCTCGAGCATGCTGATGATCAGCGCGTTGCTGCGCTGTATGACTTCTTCATGATAGAAGCGCGCGACATCGGGGAAATTACCCGATTCCGCCATCATTAATTTTGAGATGCCAGAGAGTTTGGTCTCACCGATGCGTTCCCACCAGCGAAGAATGAAGCCGCGCAGCAGCTCCCGACTACTGCCCGTGTACTGCGCGACATAGTCCTCGGCTTCGGCCAGCGCTGACACCAGATTGGCGCGCACCACGGCTTTGAACAGTTCTTCCTTGTTCTCGAAATACAGATACAGCGTTCCCTTGGAGACACCCGCGCGAGAGGCGACATCATCCAGACGTGTCGCGGCATAGCCGCGCTCGACGAATAGGTCAAGCGCGGCATCCAGCAATTCTTGCGGTCGTGCATCCTTGCGGCGCTCCCAGCGCGGCTTGGCCTTGGTGTCAGCTACGGGCATCAGGTGGAATTGAATTACTAACCAGAGAGTCAGCAATATAGGGGGAGGGGTGTTGCTGCGTCAAGGGCAGACTTTTGGTCGGGGCAATATGCAGCGGAATTGATCGCAGGAACCTCGCGAGTCGCATGGTTACCGATCGATTCGAGTCCGCAAGGTTATCAATTTAAAAATCTATCTATCGCCACACACATTCTTCAAAAAATGTGACTACAGCGGCAAGAACAATTTCTACCTGGCAGAAGACCAATGGGTTCTGGACAGGGTGAGAAACCGAGCGGGAAACATCTCATTATCGTCAACCTTCCATCAAAGGCAAACCATGAGCGGCTTTCCACCACCACCACCTCCCGATAAAAATCTCCATAGTTTGTTCAAATCGCCGTTTTTGGAGGAGGACAGCGACGGTGAACAGAAAGAAAAATCTCATAATCAGACTGCTTCTGTTCAGCAAACAACTTCTTGCCAGCAGAATACACAAGGTGACCAAAGCGCCAATGCGTCCACAAAGTCAAAAGGACCTTGGTTAAGCACCAAACCTTCCCAGTCCTCCCTAAGCCCACTAGGGTCTGGCGAGACGACGAAGGCAGATAACCAGCAACAACAACATACAGCGCCAAAGGTTAGCCCGAGGGGAAATGGAGGGGGTCTTCAACAAACCACCAGTCCACCGGCGGACCTGCCTCCAGCGCTACCACCGACAATCGCTCTGCCGCAAACGAATACCAATCAAGGTGCCTCACAAGGATCGCTGCTCTCACCTCTGCCTAAGGCTTCGAATAAAACCACGGTCACAGGTTCGGCAACGACGACCAATACAACTACAACAACTACAACAACTACAACAACCACTACGACGACCACCAAGAATTCAGGCAAGGCCGAAACTCATAGTTATCTGATTCCTGAGCTTCAGGGAGTAACGGGCAAGCGTGTCGTCGGGCATGCGCTATTGGCCAAACAATTGATTCAGGCTGAGAGTCATGGATACACGGAGACTCTCACTGGCGGAAAGGTTAATTCCATTTTGAGGGGGAAGGTGTGGCTGAGGGAGGAGCGGGATGATGCGGGTAACACCATTCCTCAGGATGAGAATCAAAATGCAATCATTCGCTTTTGCGAGCCGTTCATGAGGCATTATTTCGATACACCAGCCATGAGGAAAAACCTTCGTCAGGTGACAGAAAACTATAACAAAGAAGCCAATAGCGCGCGAAAACTTTATGGCGAGCTTGGTGCGCATAGTTTCAATCGAAATGAAGAAGTCCAGAAAATAATGTCGCCAGTGATAGCACCAATAGTTGATTGTATCTGTGGCAAAGACAACACCATGCAGTCTTCTGAAATGCCGGCCACAGTGCGTGCCGCAATGCTGTCACTCGATGAGGAAGTTCAGAAGTGGTACAAAACAAATGGGGGTAATGACCCCAATGAGTTACTGTTGGCAAGAAAGAACGCATTAATAGGTATTTTTGGCGTTAGAGCATTTTTGCCAGACTATGCGACGAATCTACTCAAAGACGAAAACGTTCCTGAGGGCCATTACCAGCCACTGGCCGGTTTCTTGATGGCTGATCTGAACAAACGTCTGAATCAATTCGTGGATAGTGTGATCAGCTGCCCCGCCGAACAGAGGGACTTGATCAAACGAGAAGCCGTGATTGCCGAGAGCCGTCCGGTGCTTCCAAAGTCAGAGCTCGAGAAAATCGACCAGGCCAAGGAGCGGTTCCAGAGCCGCAAGCCCAGCTCGCTTTTAGTTCGGCTGAAAGATGCCGTAGAGGGTGTCGGTAATAAAGCAGAGAAGAGTGTAGTTGCATCACCGCGCCGCGAATTGAAGCGACACGGAACGATCAGTAAAGAATCGCCTGTGTCGGACGATCAAGAGCCGAAGTCCCCAAGGTCAGCAGAGGGCAGCAAAAAAAATCTTGGCGAGGAAAATACCGATGCCAGAGAAATTAAAAAAACCAGAAATCGGCAAACTGTATTGAATGATTATCTGAAAACTCTGAAGCTGCACACAATAAAAGATTTGCATGAATTAGCGGATATTCTTCGTGGATTCAAGGAAAAAATTGTCAATTCATCAGCTGCCGAATACAAAAATTTTAAAAATGAACCAGACAGATTTTTCCATAGTTTTCTTCGGGAATTTGTCGTACACATTCAATCAAAGGGAGCAAATCCCTCCCGTGCGCTGATGAAATATTATATTGAGTGGATGAATCCCTGCGCTGCCGGCTGTTCGGCTTGCCTGAACGGCCGGCTGTCTGTAGCAGTCTCTTGCCATCCGAGGAAATGTGTGGCCCGGATAGGGAATGCGCGATGCAGTTTCTTCATCGTTTGGAGCTGCTGACCGCATACCCCAAATAAGGAGCGCGCGTCAGCATCGCATGGTAAGCTTCGCGCCGGTCTGTCGGATCGCAATGCGACTGACGAATCGTATGAGTCCGGTCGCTGCAGCGGTCGTGACCGCGCACCTCCGATCTGCTACCTGCCGGCATGGATACTGCACTCCTCATCAAAGTCATCATCATGGGCATCGTCGAAGGTTTGACGGAATTCTTGCCCATTTCTTCCACGGGTCATTTGATTCTCGCGGGCAGCCTGCTCGATTTCACCGGCGAGAAAGTCAAGGTGTTCGAGATAGTGATTCAGGCAGGCGCGATGCTAGCAGTCTGCTGGGAGTACCGTGAGCGGCTAATCAATGTATTGCGGACTTTTACGAATGACATCGCAGCAAGGCGCTTCGTCTTCAATCTGATCATTGCTTTCCTGCCCGCTGTGGTGCTGGGGCTCTTGTTCGGCAAGCAGATCAAGGCCCATCTGTTCAAGCCGGTGCCCGTCGCGCTGGCTTTTATTGTGGGCGCAGTCATCATTTATATCGTCGAGCGCCAGAACCGCCAGCGTCAAATTGGTGCACGCATCGATTCTGTCGATCATATGAGTGCGCTGGATGCGTTCAAAGTCGGTTGCGCTCAGTGCTTTGCACTGATTCCTGGCACCAGCCGTTCGGGAGCCAGCATCATCGGTGCCATGGCATTTGGTTTGTCACGCCGCGCCGCGACTGAGTTTTCTTTTTTTCTCGCGATACCTACGCTGTTCGGCGCAACAATTTACTCTTTGTACAAGGAGCGGGCGCTGTTGTCGGTAGCTGATTTGCCCATGTTCGGCGTGGGCGCGCTGGCTGCGTTTTTGTCAGCCTTCCTTTGCGTTCGTTGGCTGCTACGTTTTATCAGTACGCATGATTTCACGATCTTTGTCTGGTATCGGATCATTTTCGGTGTGATCGTACTGGTGACAGCCAGCACTGGCTGGGTGGTCTGGGCAGACTAAGCATGACTGAAGTCTTGCATGAGCGCGCACTGAATGTACTGCAGACAGTCTTTGGCTATCCGATATTCCGTGGCGAGCAGGCCGAGATCGTTGAACTCGTCACCGGAGGTCAGGATGCACTGGTACTCATGCCTACAGGTGGCGGCAAGTCGCTCTGCTATCAGATACCTGCGTTGCTGCGACCTGGCTGCGGTATCGTCGTTTCACCCCTGATCGCGCTGATGCAAGATCAGGTCGATGCGTTGGCCGAACTGGGTGTGCGCGCCGCTTTCCTGAATTCCTCCCAAAGCTTTGATGAAGCCATGCGTACCGAGCGTGCGCTTCGTCGCGGTGAGCTGGACTTGCTCTACATCGCGCCTGAGCGGCTGCTGACTGCTCGCTGTCTGGATATGCTCGACGAAGTGCAGATTGCGCTATTTGCGATAGACGAGGCACATTGTGTCTCTCAGTGGGGACACGATTTTCGCCCCGAGTACATCCGGCTGTCCGTGCTACATGAGCGGTATCCACAGGTGCCGCGCATCGCGCTGACCGCCACCGCAGACGCCGACACACGTCAGGAGATCATTGACCGCTTGCAATTGCAGGCAGCACGCCAGTTCGTCGCCTCATTTGACCGGCCCAACATCCGCTATCAGATCGTCGAGAAAGATCAGGTGCGCCGCCAGCTGCTGGATTTCATCCGTGATGAGCATGCCGGTGAAGCAGGCATTGTGTATTGTCTGTCCCGCAAAAAAGTGGAAGAGACTGCAGAGTTTCTGGTTGAGCAGGGCGTGCAGGCGCTCCCTTATCACGCCGGAATGGACACAGTAAAGCGTGCTGCACATCAATCACGCTTTCTGCGTGAGGATGGATTAGTCATGGTGGCGACAATTGCCTTTGGCATGGGTATTGACAAGCCCGATGTGCGCTTTGTTGCCCATCTCGATCTGCCCAAGAGCATCGAGGGCTATTATCAAGAAACCGGTCGCGCCGGGCGTGATGGTCAGCCAGCCGATGCGTGGATGGCTTACGGCTTGCAGGATGTCGTGCAGCAGCGCCGGATGATTGATGAATCGGAGGCCGATCTCGCCTACAAACGCATGCAATCCGCAAGGCTGGATGCCATGCTCGGCCTGTGCGAGACCGCCAGCTGCCGGCGTGTTCATCTGTTGCAGTATTTCGGTCAGTCGTCCGGGCCTTGCGGCAACTGCGACACCTGCCTGAATCCGCCATCGTCCTTCGATGCGACTGAGGCGGTGCAAAAGCTGCTTTCAACGATCTATCGGGTTAGTCAGCGTTTCGGCGCCGTACACGTGCTGGAGGTTTTGCGGGGTGTGGATTCGGTACGAGTCAGGCAGTGGCAGCATCAGTCGCTGTCAACCTTCGGGATAGGCGCTGACCGCAGCGAAGCAGAATGGCGTGCCATTTTGCGGCAGGCGATGGCGCAGGGACTTGTCGATGTCGATCATGAGCAGTATGGATCTCTGCGTCTGACCGAAGCCGCACGACCTGTGTTGCGAGGGGAGACTACTCTGACACTGCGCCGCTACCAGAAACCAGTTCGCCAGCGACGCGCACCGACAGCACCTGGCAGTTATACAGAGGCCAGCCTATCTTCTGTGCAGCAAGCGCTGTTCGAGCGTTTGAAATGGTGGCGGATGGAAACTGCACGTGCACATAACGTACCAGCGTATGTGATTTTTCATGACGCAACGCTGCGTGAAATCGCCCGCGCCATGCCCATCTCGCTGGAAGATTTGCGTCAGGTATCCGGTGTGGGTGAGAAAAAACTGGAAAGCTACGGCGCTGAAATCATTCGCCTGATTAGCGAGCCGCAGGCGGCGTGATAACGCACAGTGTCAACGTCGAGTGAACACCAGATCCCAGACGCCGTGTCCCAACTTGATGCCTCGGTTCTCGAATTTTGTGAGCGGGCGATAATCTGGGCGGGTTGCATAACCCTCGGCCGTGTTTTTCAGTTGCGGTTCAGCGCTTAGCACCTCCAGCATGTGCACTGCGTAGTCTTCCCAATCAGTCGCGCAATGAAGGTATCCCCCCGGCGCGATACGTGACACCAGCAGCTGCACGAAGGGGCTTTGTATCAGCCGACGTTTGTTGTGCCGCGCCTTATGCCACGGGTCTGGGAAAAACACATGGACACCCGCCAGCGAGTCGAGAGCTAGCATATGCGTGACTACCTCGACCGCATCATGCTGAATCAGCCGTAAATTATCTATTGATTTTTCGCTAATCAGTTTCAGCAAGCTACCGATGCCGGGCGTATGTACTTCTACACCAATGAAATTTTTCTCTGGCAGCAGGGCGGCGATATCTGCTGTTGCGTCCCCCATGCCCGTGCCTGCGCGCGCTTGCGCGACCGACAGCCGGCCGGCACGCGTGACAAAGCTGCGGATCCGGCGCTCGGTCGGGTCATAGAGCATTTGACGGGTGGGGTCGGGTACTTGGTCTGTCATGCTGAGATCGCTGCGCTGGCTCGGCCCATGTCAGGCGCGGAGCGCGGATTATGTCACAGCCTGGGGAGACGCCAACTAGCTCGGCGTTTTATGGCGAGCCAGCGCAGCTGTGCGACGCGGGGGCCAGCAAAATCAAATGCTTGACACAATTAATTCAGCTGCAAAATTTTCTGGTTTTATTGAGGTAGTGCTTCTCGAGGGTCGTGGAGCGGGTGAAGGGAATCGAACCCTCGTATGCAGCTTGGGAAGCTGCCGTTCTGCCATTGAACTACACCCGCGCGCTGATCAGTTAACGAAAATTTCAGAAATTGTATATTGGGATAAACAATCAGAACTCGTCTTTCGGGCTGGGAGTCACAATGTCTACAAAGAAGCTATCAATTTTATTGAGTTGAGTATGGAGACGTCTGAAGTGTGCACCTCCCGAGAGATAGTACAGCCTGGCACCAGGTTTTAATTGGGCTAATGCCTCGGTAATTTGATTAAAGTAGGCTGTATCGCGCGAAATTGCTGCCGCAGCTGCTGCTGCATTTTGTTTCTTTAGTGCATCGGCTAGAGGGTCGATCCGGCGTTCCAGTCGCGTCTTCTTGGCAGGATCGCAATAGTGTTGATAATCAATGATCAGTTCCACCTTGAATTCTGTATCCGCAGAATTGACTTCGCTGTTGCGCTTACTAAGTTTTTGCCGAGCTTCAAGAGCTTTGCCAGGAGGTATGGCATTCATTAAAAATTCAAAAAATTTATTGACCATATCTCTCCTCTCTGCCGTCACCGCATTAAGGTGGCCTGTTTCCTTCTCTGGCTCACGTAAAAATCGACAAAACTCAATAGGTATGCCACGACACCAAAGATTGTGATGTCGTTCAAGGGAGGGCATAACGACTTTTTCCTTACCATTTTCTTGCTCAAAAACAAGATAGGCTTCAGTCAGAAAAATATCTCCTCTTTCTGGTTTGAAGTGATTAGCTAAAAAAGCATTGATTCCTTTCTGAATTTCAATCGATCCGTGATCAGAATCGGCAATGCCAATGCCAAAGCTTAAGATGTCTTCGCCAGCAGCTTCCCGTTTAGACAAGGCTTCACTTTTACGGACTGTGTATTGCCTCCCCTCAATGGGTTTGCTTAACTCAGCGGTCAGTTGCGGGATGGACGAGCCAGATTGAAAATAATAATTCAATCCATCCGCTAAGCTTTTGATGGAATTTTCTAAAAAGCTCAGCGGGTTCTGAGTGCGGCCTGCCTGCGAGGTTTGAATGAACTGCTCTTTTGCCAAATCAGCTTCTGCTTCTGCCCAACTACGCCGCCCTTCAAATTGAAGGCCGGCTTTTTCCTGATCTCGGGCTATGTTTCTTAGTGCTTTTAATTTTTGAATTTTTCTCGAAACTGTGGGCGATGTGTGTTTTTCCCAATGCGCTTTCTGAGTATCGCTAAATTCCATCGATCCCGGTTTTGGAAAATTCAGAAAATGCTGATCTGTCGTTTTCTTCGTGTGTAAAAACGGAGCTGATTGTGGTGAAATTGTTTGAGGCTCTGTCTGGCTTCTGGTTGCTGGCAAGAGTACACCAGTGTTTGGCCTTTGTGTTTCATCTTTAAAATTTTCATATGCAACAAGGCTAGATATGGGATACATAATGACTCCAATAAAACCGAAAATAAAATCGCATGTCAGACTTTTACGTGGCGAGCCTTCTATGTGACCCAGCTTCTTCTATAGGTTCATTTTTGGTTTTCTATATCGCTTCAGATGGCTTTCAGAGATCTCACCTGGATGTGTGCGTGGCCAATGCAATTCGCCACAATGCGAAGCCGCCAAATGCCAAGGCCAATTGACCCAGTGCCAAATGAAGCACTGATCCATAAAGCCAAGGAGACACCAAGCCTCCCACCAGCGCTGACAGCATCGTCATCGTGAAAGCCTGGCAGGAGGCGACGGTGCCACGTATGTGCGGGAACAGGTCAAGCACCAGCAAGGTGAGAGAGGGCGCTACCATCGACATCCCTATCGTATAAAAGAATAGTGGAGCAACAGTCCAGGGCAGTGCCGGGGGTAGCAACAGGTGATAGCCGACGTTCAGCGAGGTCGACAGCAGC
>RGFZ01000044.1 GCA_010024875.1 Oxalobacteraceae bacterium
GAGCAGATGACGAAACACCATGAATAGCACCAGCGCCAGACTGAAGTAGACAATTTTTTCCCGGTGCGTGACCATGAAGTGATTCCTAAATCAAGTTACGCATCACAGGGAATTCACGAAGGCGATCAAGTCCTCGCGCTCTGCCTTGCTCAAGCCTGCAAAAATATCGCGCGACGGCTTGGCCTCACCACCATGCCAGAGTATCGCCTCAAGCACATTGCGCGCGCGACCATCATGCAGCAGATTCGCGCTGCCATTCACCTGCTGGGACAGCCCTATGCCCCACAAGGGCGCGGTGCGCCAGTCGCGCGGCCCAGCCTTGAAATCAGGGCGGCCATCAGCCAGCCCCGGCCCCATGTCATGCAGCAGCAGGTCGGTATACGGACGGAAGCTGCGCTTCGCAATCGCAGGCAGCAAGGGGTACTCGCCGGTTTTCAGCTCAGGGATATGGCACTGCGCGCAGCGCGCTTTCTCGAACAGCTTTGCCCCACGCTGCACGTTCTCCGCATCCTGATCGCGCGGTTGCGGCGCATCTAATGCCACTGACCAGAAATTCAGCTCATCCCATGAATAGTCGAGAAGTTCAGGACGATTCCCCGGCGGCACTGCGCGGCAGGCGGTCTGCACCGGCGGACAATTTTCTTCAATGTACAGGGAAGACGTCACGCCCATGTCGCCATGAAAAGCGGCGACGATCTGCTGTTTGATGCTGGGCTGATTGGCCTTCCAGCCAAATCGACCGAGCGCGGTGCGCTTGTTGATATCGTCGCGCACATAGTTAGGACGTCCGTTGAGCCCCTGCGCCTGCTGCATCTTGGCCAGCGCCAGAATGTCTTCTTCACTCACCGCTTCCAGATAACCCATGCCAAACACGACTTGCGTGTTCCGCAGAGAGGTCATCACGGTCTCATCAATTGGGCCGAAGTTGAGTTTTTCCAAACGTATCTTGGGCTGGCGCAGTTCGACCTTCTCGCCATCAGGCAGAGTGACCATCTCTGGCAACCAGTCGATGTACAGATCCGCTTCACCGGGCTTGAGATTTTCTTTTAATCCGACGTTGATACCGAATACCTGAATCTGGTCACCATAATGAGGATGCGGACGCGGCGCACCGTGCTCGTCTTCTCCCGGAACCGATAGTCTCAACAGCTGCTGGAATACCACGATGCCAGGCGCATCCATCGTGCGACCGCGACCCGCCTGCACATGACAGCCTACGCAGGAACTCGCCAGAAAAGTGGGGCCCAAGCCCCACTCGCCGCCGAGCAGCGGAAACACCACCCACGGGCCTACGCAGGAACTCGCCAGAAAAGTGGGGCCCAAGCCCCACTCGCCGCCGAGCAGCGGAAACACCACCCACGGTGCCTTGAACTGCTTTTCACCGGCCTTGAATTTCTGCAGCTGCGAGTGCGTGAGTCCTGGCACGGGTTGCATGTAAACCGCATTCGGATCGATCTTCTTTTCGCTCGAACGAATCACCTGCGTGGCCGCAGTGCCGGCAGCCCCCAGCATCGCGGCAGCGGCCGTCATGACGCAGAATTTTTTTATCCATGAAGTGCGAACGTCGCGAAGAACCGCCATGGTCTGCCCCTCTGTCAGATCGAAAGAGTGTTCACAGGTCACGTGCTACGCGAAAACCCGTCTGATGGTTACGCATACCCTCTTCCTCAGAATAGCGATACGCTGAACGTGCAGTCGACGGACCGTCCAGCCACGCTCCGCCGCGAACCACGCGCTTCTCGCACTTGCCTTCATGCTTGCGTGCCGAGCCATCCTCGGGGGCACCTGCGTAGCCGGCCTGATGACAATCCTCGACCCACTCCCGAATATTGCCCAGCATATCATGCAGGCCAAAGGGATTCGCCTTGTACTTGCCGACCTCGGCGTTTTCTGCCGCACCATCGTTGCACAGCACATGTGACCAGACATAATTGGGGTGTGCCTCTTTGCCTTTTTCGTCGTGCAGGTTGGCGTATTCGCAGGTTTTTTTCTTGTCGTCGTTACCGCCCCAGAACCAAGGGGTCTTGGTGCCGCCTCGCACCGCATATTCGAACTCGGACTCGCTCAGCAACCGATAGGCTTTGCCAGTTTTCGTGGAGAGCCACGTGACATAGTCCTTGGCTTCTGGCCAGGAGATATTCACCGCCGGGAATTTGCCGCGCCCGAAGCCCGCATCATCGGCTTTCGGACATTTACCCTCAGCGACGCAGACATCCCATTGCGCGAAGGTGGTCTCGGTCTTGGCCACTGCAAAAGGACGGGCAATCTTCACCGTGCGCTGCGGCTTCTCATCCAGATGCCCACTCTCGACCTTATCCGAGCCTTGCACGAACTCGCCGGCGGGCAGCACCACCATCTCCGGACAGGTATCGCAATCGTTGAATACGCTGCCGGGGGTACGGTCGTCGGCAGACGCAGCGCCAGAGATGAGCATGAAAACTAGCGAAGACATCATTAGGCGGAGCGCTTTAGTACGTTGTATTGTTTTTTGCATGATGGTTTTCAGCGTTCCTCAGAACGTAACTCAGAACGTAAAAAAGCCGGCAGCGCACGGCTGCCGGCGAGATGAGACAAGGAGACGAATAGGCCTTGATCACAATGAACTGCATGTTGTTATGACGCTTGTCCTGCGAACCAGATGAAATCAGCTCAGCACTTCTGCTCCATCTTGCAGGACTTGTAGGTCTCGTCCGGCTGCACGACGCCCTCGCAGGCTTCTTTCACGTTGATCTTGGCGTTCCTGCAAGCCGTACCCAACGCAACCATCGAATCGCCAGAGGCATTCTTCTGGTCACAGAAATAATCCTGCTGCTTCTTTGCGTCATCGCAGGTGCCGACGCGCGTCTTTTTCTCACCATGGTGATCTGCGAGCGCCACCGATCCCGTGATCAGCAACAGGCTCGCCAACACCGGGGCAAGCTTCAGAGACTTCATGGTAGTCCTCCTATGTGGCTTTCGGTGAAGCGGACAGGCCGCAAGACCTGTCCGCTCAGAAGCTGCACCCGGGCTTAGCCGAATGAGCGACCTTCCTTGGCGATGTAACCATAGGCTGTGTTGCTGCGCTCGCCGCCCATCGCCAGATACTCTTGCTTCATCTTGGCGATCATGTCGGTGTTGAACGGGTTGTTGACCGCGTCCAGCGCCATCTTCTGCGCGTCGAGCTTGTACAGCTTCGCTGAGTTCAGGCCGAAGATCTTGTTCTTCACAGTGCCACGACCGTCGCCCATCGGGATCTTCCAGCCTTGCTTCTTCATGATGTTCTCTGGGATCTCGAGACGGCGCATCGCTTCGATCTGCCACTGCGGCGAGCCATACCAGACCGAGTCCGTGCCCCAGACCACACGATCCGGACCCATCAGGTTGACCAGCTGGCCAACGAAAGCGGCGCAGAACTTGGGATCGGTGACTGCGGTCGATGCGAATACCGAGCCGAGTTCGGCGTACACGTTGTTGACGCCGAATTTCTCTGGAATGCGTGCCAGATCGGTCGACCACTTGATGTAACCGGTCTTCTCGAACTCTGCCATCTCCAGGTCGGGCTTGTCGGCCAGCCACGGACGCAGCGCAGCGTGGTAGATCACGAAGTTCATCTTCGGCCAGTCTTTTGCAGCCTTGCCGAGGTCGTTCACGGTCGCATGCTCCCACGTGCCGGCAAAGGCCTTTTCGATCGCTTTTTCATAGAACGGGTACATCAGCTTCTCGTCATCGAGGCGCCATGCATACTTCGACGGACCGAACGGATCGCCGATGGTGTAGGACTTCCACGAGACCGGCTTGAGCTCTTCGATCGCGCGATCGACCTCATCCATCCAGTTGGGATATTTCGGCGTGATGATCGAATGACCGAGCATACGGACGCTACCCGCCATCTTGTTCACTGCACGGCAAGCGTTCTGAATCGCGTCATTCGACAGCAGCCACCAGTTCGGATCATCAAAGGGAGCGCCCGAGAGCAGCGACACGGACGTGTCAGAGTCAAGGAAGATCTCCTTGAGGTAGTTGTCCATCTTGTAGCGAGCCAGCGTGGTCGGAATATTCCCGATATTCGGGTTCACGCCGGCACCCTCGGCCCACTTGGTCAGGCCGAGCAGCCCTTCCTCCTTGAAGTCATCGCGGATGAAGTGGGTCTGGTCATCAAAAATGAACTGGCCCTTGTACTTGGCCTTGCGATCACCGGCCGCGTCGAGGTTCTTGGCCTCGGCCTCGTCGACCTCGAACACGGTGCCATACACTTGATTCATCGCCATGAACGCGGTCGCCATGCCTGCCGAAGTCGCAAGGAACTGACGGCGGGTCATGTTGTGGCGCTTGGCTTCCTTGTCGGCCATTTCCTTGATCAGGAACTCGACCTTTCTCTGGTTCTCGGTCTGCGGCAGCGGGTTGTATTCACCGTTTGACACCATCTGCGTCGGGATCGGTGAGCGGAACGCTGCCTCATCGGCATGAAGGCATTCCTCGAACTCCCTGTCGGTCATCGAAACACCAAATGGCCTTTGCTTGTCTGTCATCGTTGTCTCCTCCGTTGTGTTGATCCGGTCTCATCGGACCGAATGACTTTTTGCCGGGGTGGTGATGCCACTGCCTGAAGGCAGCCCGCCCGTGAAGGCTGCACCAGGTGTTTCCGTGCAATTCGCATGCCAAAGAACTTGATGCTGATGCGGACTTCAAGGAAAAGAATACAAGTGACTGAATACGCGTGATTTTCAGTGTGCGCATGCTGCGCCGCGAAAATTCAAAATGGCAGGCATTCAATCTTTCATCGGTAGGCGATCGGACAGCTGTCACAGTCGGGCGCGTGACAGCTGTCACATCGCGGCTGTCACACCTGCCTGATGTAACACTACTGCGGATGCTCGATACCGTAACGCTTCATCCGACGATAGAGGGTCATTCGGGAGATGCCCATGGCATGCGCCGCGGCCGTCACATTCCAGCGGCAGGCTTTGAGCTGAGCGCGCAGCTCACTGGCCTCGGGGACTTCGATCGACAAGTCGCGCGTGACCTCGGAGGGCGGATGAAATCCAAGGGTTTTTTCATGGAGATATTCCGGCAAATCACCGGGCATGATCTGATCACCACGGCACACGGCGGCGGCGAACTCGATCACATTGCGTAGTTCCCGCAAGTTGCCAGGCCATGAGTGAGACAGCAGCGTCTGCTTGGTATCTGCATGTAAACCGGGTACGGCGCCATCGATCTTGCGACCATGCAGCGCCAGAACGCGATCAATGACCCAACCCAGATCCTGGCGCTGACGCACGGGTGGCAGCATGAAATGCGCGCCACTGAGCCGGTAATACAAATCGTCTCGAAAACCGCCCTGCCGCACCAGCGTCTCCAAATCGCAATGGGTCGCTGCAACGACCCGAATATTGACCCCGACCGGGCGAGTCGCACCGACCGGGAGTACTTCGCGCTCGGAGAGCACACGCAACAACCTCGCCTGCAAGGGCTTGGGCATATCGCCGATCTCGTCAAGGAACAGTGTGCCGCCATCGGCTTCTTGTATCAGGCCTCGCTTGCCCTTGCTCGCCGCGCCTGAAAAACTACCGGGCGTATAACCGAACAGCTCGCTCTCAATTAACGTGTCAGGAATCGCCGCACAATTCACTGGCACAAAAGGACCGTGGCGCCGCTCGCTGCTCTGGTGCAGCGCCTTTGCAAAAAATTCTTTACCGCTACCGGTCTCGCCTGTGATCAGGATGCTGATTGGCGAATTCAGCAGGCGCGCAGCACGCGATATCTGGCGGTCAAGCTTGGTATCGCCTCCTGAGAGCGCTGCAAGCGGCGCGGGAATCTCTGGCTCCATCTTTGCGCGTGTCGCTTCGAGCAGCGAGCGCGCCGGGACAACAACCGACAGGAACATCAGCTTCTGCGTGCCGCTGATCATCACGGCGCGACGATCCACCGGTTGTGCCGCCATAAAGCGAGGCAAGTCATCGACACCGAGGTTCAGCAGCGAATCAATCGACTGACCGACCAGTTCTGGGATATCGCGGGGTTCAGACGTCCTATCGGCAAACAGCAACTGCGCGCGCCGGTTATGGCCGAGTATCTTGCCATTGGCATCGATGGCGATCAGGTACTCGGGATTCACCTCGAGAAATTCGGGTGCCATCGACAGCCGCAGTATCCATTCATGACGAAAGCGGTGAAGGAAGTACGCGTTCTCAATCTGGTACGAGTACATGCGCACCAATTGCAGCGCGAGATGCTGGCTCTGCTTGTGCTGAGGCGCGCTGAGCGCCGAGATATCGAGCACGGCTTTCATCTTGCCAGTCGCGCCGTAAATGGGCGCGGCAGTACAAGTCAGTGGTATGTGGGTCGCATCGAAATGGTCGCCGAGGTGAACCACCAGCGCCTCGCCCGTACTGATACAGGTACCGACCCCATTGGTACCGACATATTGCTCGTTCCAGTTGGACCCCAGATACAAACCTGCCTTGCGCAGGCTGGGATCAAGCTGAATATCGCCGATAAAATCGACGGTCACCCCTTGGGCATCGGTCAGCAGCACTGCGTAGCCAAGCCCGGCCACCTGATGGTAGAGCGTCTCCAACCCATGCCGCGCAATCGTCAAGAATTCATCCAGCTGATCCTGATGTTCTCGCACTTGCTGGTGAGGCAGGATGATCGCCTCCTGCATGCGAGTGGGATCGAGCTTGTGCTGGTGCACGCATCGCATCCATGAACGACGAATGATCTCGTCATGCGCCACCCCCGACGGAGCCACGGGACCCCGCTCGGCGACCTGCATCACGGTCTCAATGTGCTGCCTCTGCTCTGCGTGCATGACCACTCCCCGGACCCGGCGACACCCCCACCGGCTGCTGCCGGCTGCACCTCGTACTTTTTTATTGAATTGTGTGGTTGTACCCTGCCTATTAGGCACCGAACGGAGTGCCCTGCGGGACGGCAGATAAATCTTTTTGGAGCTAGCTTCTATCTTCCGGATTTCAGGCTGAGAGCCATAATTAAATATTCCAATCGGCCGGCGCTTAGGGATAATCTATATTGATGGTGCGTCGCGTGAAAAATAGTGCCCGTCTCCAGAAACCAAGAGGCGACTGGTCATGGTGCAACGCGTGCAGATGATGATTTGAAAATGAAATGATGTTGTCTTGCTGGCAGCTGGTTCAGACAACATGACGCGGCGAGCCGACCTGCCCCGCCGCGACGTGCTTTGCCTTGAGTAGTGGAGCGCTACCCGGCGGCTGATTTGCGTTTTTCCATTTCAAGAATGCCTATCTGGGCCTCAAAAGCGCGAAGACGCTTATAGACAGAAATCAGCTCAACAATCGTGCCCCAGCTGCGCACCAGAAACTGGAAAGACATTTCAACGCGCCCGAACGCACGCACGATCTGCTGCATCACGCCCAGCGTGATCGCGCCAGCTACTACGGTCGGGCCCAGTGCGATATACGGCACCAGTACGCCGAACTGCAGATAGCTGAACTTGGCGATGTCAAAATACATGTAGTGAAAGAACAAACGGAAATAATTCTGACGCACTTGGGAGAACAATTCTTTCACGACAGGCTCGGTGCCACGTGCGGGATCATCTTCGGCGTGCACCAGTTCTTTGCGATACGCTGCCTCGACGCGCTGGTTGTTGAATTCCAGCCCAGGCAGCTTGATGCCGATCAGCGCCAGGGCGACCGTGCCCAGCAAGGCAAACAGAATGGCGACGTAAACCAGCGCGTGCTCGACCTCACCAAGCAAGGGGACTTCGCTGACTTTTTTCGATAGCCCCCAGAGTATCGGCAGAAAAGCGAACAGGGTCATGATGGCATCCATCATGTTTGAGCCCAGGGTTTCCATGATGGTGGCGAAGCGCTTGGTATCTTCCTGAACGCGCTGGCTAGCCCCCTCGATCTGCCGCAGGGTATGCCAGTGCGACACGTAGAAATCATTCATCGCATGCCGCCAGCGGAAGACCCAGTGCTTGGTATAGAAACCCAACAGCACCGCCACCAATACATAAGTACCCGCGAGCTCACCGAAGCTTAATAGGAAACCAAAAAACTCTGACAGTGTGACCTCGCCCGGCTTACTCAGCGCCTTTTGCACGACATCATAAAAACCGCCAAACCAGTCGTTGATCTTGACGTCGATCTGCACCTGATACCAGGTACCGAAGAAAATCAGCACGGCGCCGGGCCAAGCCCACAACGCCCACTGCCGGGACATGAAAAAGGATTTGAACATGCTGAATCTCTGGTGATTTTATTTTTATGAGTAGTGAAAAACTGAAAAGCCTTGATTGGGTCAGGAGGGAGCTACTTGAGATCGAAATTCTCGCAGGGATCCTTGCGCTCTGTCCGCGCGGTCAGCCAAACGACATCATACTGCCCGCCAAGAGACTGTATCAGTTCTCGCGAATCGGCGCTGCTTTCGATAAAACCGACGCTGATCTGCCGGAGCTGCGGCGCGGTGGCGGCGATCACCTGCGGCACACCATAGTCCTTGCGCACATGTCCGTTGCCAGCGACGAGTACGGCAGGCCGGTAGTCAAGCAAGGTGTGTGCGAGCGTGATGTCCGTAATGCGCTGCGCAAAACGCATACGTGACTGGTAACGGTCGGGTAATTTGCCGCAATGGCCATCGATCAGATCGCGATTCAGGGTTTTTTCTGCGTCCGCGCCAAGCCGAGATTTTTCATAGGTCTGCGCCATGCGGTCGGGCAGCGCGGTGACGCCTTGCATGAAGATTTGCCGCGACTGCTCTCTGGGCAGGTTGCCGCCGACGAGCGGCGTTCCGCTGGCGCGTATCTGTTCGTAGAGTTTTTCGTGCGTGGGCCAGTCCCAGCCGGCAGGATCGAAACCCGCCGCCACCAGATCGGCACGCGTATCGGAGACAAAGCTCACCGGCCCACCTTGGGGCAGGTGCTCAGCGACGACGGTGCGGCCTTTGCCTGCGAGGTGTGCGATCAGCTGGCCCCGCAACGCATGATGAAGGCGATTGTCATGCAATTCACCTAGCAGCACAATGTCCGCCATACCAAGACGCTCGACGAGTGCCTGCTCAGACAATTCCTTGCCCGAGGAGAGATCGATGATCTGCGCAAGCGTCTGCTGCGATATCAATAGCGTGGCCAGCGCCGGCAGCAGGCGGCTCAGCAGTGCCTTGCGCCTCATGGCTGCGCCTTGCCGACGGCAGCCTGCCCTGCTGAGACCAAACGGGCCCAGTCCGCCAGCGCGGCCAGCAAGGCCTTGAGCTGATCAGCAGCACTTGGGTCGGTCAGCTCGCCTTGCGCATCAAATTTGGTGTGCGCAGCAGAGATCATGGCCTCAGGCCGGTTAAGAATCAGGCCATTGAGATAAATGAACACTTGCCGTAGCTGGTACTGCGCACGAGCACCACCAAAACCACCCGGTGATGCGCTGATCAGCGCGATCGGTTTACCCTCGAAAGGTTGGGACGGCGGTCGCGATGCCCAGTCGATCGCGTTCTTCAGTACGCCCGGCATGGAATAGTTGTACTCCGGCGTGGCGATCACCAGCGCATCCGCTCTCAGGATCTGCTCTCGCAGTGTCTGCACCGGGGCTGGCAGCCCTTGTTCACGAATCTCCTCGTTATACAGCGGTATGGCCGAGATATCTGCCAGATCCATTGTGACGCCCGGGGGCAGCAGCCCAGTGCAGGCGCGTAACGCCGCCGTGTTGAGTGATTGCCGGCGCAAACTGCCGGATATTCCCAGAAAGTGCATATCAATCTCCTTGCTAAATCAGGCCAATGTAGGGAATTTTACGCGGCTTCTGGCATCGAATTTTTTTCGTTCCGGGTCGGGTCCGATGACTGTGAGCCGTCCGGCGACTTCCACTACAGGAGATGAGCATGACTAACCAGATGATTGAAGCGCGCCAGCAAGGAAATTTTCCTTCCAATGATCCGACGCAAGGCTTAATGCAAGACCATGAATTCGTCAAGAAACTGATGCATCGATATCTAGAAACCCAAGATATGCAGGTCAAGACCATGGCGGGGCCGCAGATTTGCGAAGCGCTGCAAATGCATATTTCGCTAGAAGAGGCTGTGTTCTACCCGCGCGTACGAGAACTCGACACAGATTTGATCGACCGCTGCGAAACCGATCATGAACGAGCTGACGAACTGATCACACAACTGCAAGCGCTCACACCGGGGGCCGAGGAATACGACAAACTGATGCAGCAGTTACAGCAAACGATACTGTCACACATCACGGCAGAGGAGGAACAACTGTTTCCCAAGGTCCGCTCATCCAGCATCAACTTGCAGGATCTTGCATTAAAGATGAAAGCTTATGAGTCAAATCAGGTCTCTGACCACGCCACCGGCGGACAAACGCGCCGGCCGGGAGCTCAACATTAAGCCGCGCATTCTGATAGCGACCATGGCAACAGATCCTGAGATCTGCTGGCGTTGAATTGACAGAGCCTCAGTCTGCCCGTATCGCTTCCGCCTGTATCTGCAATTTGACTTCAGGCGAGAAGCGGGGCACGCCGTAGCTGAGGCCGTAGTCGCTACGATCGAAGCGAGCGGATGCATCGACCCCGCAGACTTCGCGCTTGAGCATGGCATGCATCGCGCACTTAAAGTGAGTCACTTTCAGGGACATGGGCTTGGTCACGCCCAGCAGGGTCATGTCGCCTTCCACCGCCACCAATTTCTCACCGTCGAATTTCAATGCGCGGCTCTTGTAGGTGACCGTAGGGAATTGCTCAACATTGAACATGTCTTTGCCCCGCGCATTTTCATTCATTTTTGCGTGACCAAAATCTATCGAGCTGGCATCAATCGTGATGTCGATGCTGCCGCCAGTCGATGAACCTCGATCGAGCACGACTTTGCCCGTGGTCTTGGTGAACTTACCGCGCCAGAAAGACAGGCCGAGGTGATCTGCCTCGAAGCTGGGATAGGTGTGGCCGGGGTCAATGTTGTAGCTTTGCGCCTGAACCACCGACGTGCTCATCAACAATGACAGCATGCCCACCATGAACGTGAATTGCTTTGCGGTGAATCTCATTGCTACTCCTGATCAGGAATGGTTGATATGGATACTGAGGATATCCGCAGCGTACTAGCGCCCTGCCACGCGAAACTTGATGACGACTTCGTCGGCCACGATGCTGGTGTCCTTCCATTCACCCTCACCGATGGCAAAAGCCAGTCGCTTGATGGGCAAACTGCCTTCAAACACTTGCTGATCGCCTTCTTTCTTGACGATCAGCGGGAAACTGACATCGGCTGATTTGCCCTTGATGGTCAGTTTGCCACTGACTTCCAGCTTACCTGGCGCTGACGCCTGAATTCGCGTGGACACGAAGCTCGCTTTCGGAAACTGGCTACCGTTGAACCATTCCTTCTTCTGTACCTCGCGGTTGTAGTCCGGATCACCTAGATCGAAACTGGGGATATCGATCTCGACGCTTGCCTTGCCTTCCTGCGGCTTGGCTTGATCAAAACTGACCTGTGCAGAAAAGCGAGTGAACTTCGCCTCGACCGGCACGCCCATCTGCTTGAAAACTGCAGAAACCGAGCTTTTTGCCGTATCGATCTTCAGTGCAGCTGCCAGCGCCAACGTGGCGGTTGATGCGATCACGACGGACAGCGCAATTGAGATTGTTTTGCCGGACATGGCCTTCCTTTGGCTTGGTGATAGTAGAGGTAATGGCAGTCCTGGCCGCTGATGTCGCACGATCCGAGCTGCTCACAGCGCATATTGTGCATCTTCCCGGCAATTACTGCCACGCCGGCCCGACTTCGCCCCCCTCGCCCCTACCTTCTCCGACAGACGCAGCAAGCGCGGTGAACCAGTCGCCCGCCTGCCTGCCTAACTGTCACGTCGGACAAGGGCATGGTTTTATTTTTTGAGTTGACTGGAGAGACGACATGAACTTCATCATCTGGATTGTAGTTGGCGGGATACTGGGCTGGGTTGCGAGCATGATCATGCGCACCAATGCGCAGCAAGGGATACTCTTGAATGTGGTGATCGGCATCATCGGTGCGCTACTGGGTGGCTGGCTGATCGCACCGCTGTTCGGCACTGGGACCATCAATCAGAACGACTTCAGCATCGGATCGCTGGTGGTGTCTTTGCTGGGATCAGTCATTTTGCTGGCTATCGTTAATCTTTACCAGCGCGGCGCGCAGCGATAGTACGAATCCTTCATTCTGGTAGGGAATGGATCATGTCAGAAGGTCGTACCCACTGATCGAACTGCTCTGCGCTCAGCAAGCCTGAGGCCAGTGCGGCGTCTTTGAGACTCACGCCACGACGGTGGGCATCATGCGCGATGGCGGCGGCGGCGTCATAGCCTAGATAAGGCACCAGCGCCGTCACCAGCATCAGTGATGAAGAAAGCTGTTTTGCGATCCGGGACTCATCAGCGCGAATGCCAGCAATGCAGTAGCGATGGAAACTGCGCATGCCGTCGGTCAGTAACTTCAGGCTTTGCAGACAGGCATGCGCTATCAGCGGCTTGCTGACATTGAGTTCGAAATTACCCGAACTGGCCGCAATGCTGATGGCAAGATCATTGGCCATCACCTGCGTGCAGATCATCATCACGGCCTCGCATTGCGTGGGATTGACCTTGCCCGGCATGATGGAGCTGCCGGGCTCATTCTCGGGCAGGTGAATTTCGCCCAGACCGCAACGCGGTCCGGAAGACAACCAGCGAATGTCATTGGCGATCTTGTTGAGCGCACACGCCAGCGCGCGCAGCGCACCATGAGCGATCACCACGGCCTCATGGCCCGCCAGTGCTGCAAACTTGTTATCCGCGCTGACGAATGCCAAGCCACAATCGGCGGCCAACACGGCAGCAACACGTTTGCCAAAGCTTGGTGGCGTGTTCAGCCCGGTACCGACAGCGGTTCCTCCGATGGCGAGTGCATGAAGTCCGGATACTGCGGCGCGTATCGCTTCGCTCGCCTGCCCAAGTTGCGCAACATAGCCGGAAAACTCCTGCCCCAGCGTGAGCGGCGTAGCATCTTGCAGGTGTGTTCGACCTGTCTTGATGACTTGCGCAAACTCTTGCGATTTTTTCTGGATAGCGTCCTGCAGTTCATCCAATGCAGGAAGCAGCTGCTCATGAATGGCCAGTGCGGCTGCGACATGCATCGCAGTCGGAAAGACATCGTTCGATGACTGACCCAGGTTGACATGATCATTAGGATGCAGCAGTCGCTGCTCGCCATGGCCGCCGCCGAGGTATTCCGAAGCCCGATTGGCCAGCACTTCGTTCATGTTCATGTGGGTCTGGGTACCCGAACCGGTCTGCCAGACAGACAGTGGAAACTCGTCGTCATGCTCTCCCGCGATCACTTCGTCAGCGGCAGTCACAATGGCCCCGGCGAGAGCGGACTCCAGTCTGCCAAGATCGCGATTGACGATGGCTGCGGCACGCTTGACTCTGGCGAGCGCCCTGATCAGCGCGACCGGCATGCGCTCCGTAGAGATGGCGAAATGCAGCAGCGCGCGCTGCGTCTGCGCTCCCCATAGGACACCGATAGGCACAGCAATCGCACCAAAGCTGTCATGCTCGATGCGCATCGGGGCGACAGGCGTCTGTTGATCAGTACTCATGACTTTCCTCCGACGACCTGACCATGCAGGCCTTGTGTAAAGCAATCTTTCAGGTACCCAATGACACCCGAATAGTCAGTGCGCTGCGCACTGCCTGCCCATGCAGACGACCCGGAAGGAAACGGGCTTCGCGAAAACGCTGCATGAGTTCTTCCAGCAGCACCGGCGGCAATGCCTCGGCAGAACCCTCAGCCGCGAGCGGCCCTGCCAGTAGCACGCGATCAACATCGCCGTATTCATTGATCAGCAAGCATAGCGTCAGCGACTGTGGAAGGATGAACGCAAAGCGCCGAGACAGTTCCGGATCGATGTCGATCACCACAGATGGCTTGTCTGTCAGCATCGCGGTGGGCAGATAGTCTGCGTCGGACAGAAATTCCTGGTCAGTTGAGCGATAGGCGGGCTGTATGTCTGGAATCTTCAGCTTGGCCTGAGAATGACTCGCCACCTTTGACAAAACGTAAACTGACGCATGCGAAATCGATGAGGACACATCAACCCGCTCGGCCAGGTGAGCCTGCACAATAGGGATCTCGCGTCCATCGTTTGGCAAGGCTGGCAGATGGACAGCCTGGCGTGCTGAGGTTTCCGCGTTCATCCGTTATCAGCGTGACGATTTTCTCGCCCAACTTGAGGGTGCGCGCACCGGCTGACAGTGCGCTGGTGGCAACCCGCCGGGCAACGACGCCACCCTCGGTATTCGGAATGTAAGCGCCGGTCAGATAGTCGATTTCATAGATCCAGCTCTCGGCGCCCGGGCGGCATGCGGTGGCATCGGGGGTATTGGTCACGATGCGCAAGATACCCTGCTGCTGGTCCGGGTCGAGAGTAACGCGCTCGCCGCTGAGTCTGCCGTTCACCAGCAAGTCGAGGAACCAGCCAGGCTTGGACGAAGCGCTACTCCAGTCGACGGCCCTCGTGCTGACGGTACGCGCCGCGCCATTGCCCGGTACCGGAACTAATGTTTGCTCAACCAGTTTACTGCGCACATCGCCATAGCCGGACTGACTCAGATCATCACGAAAACTGTAAATGCTTTGCACGGCGAGATCTTGGGCATCGTCAAGACCAAGATAGCTTCCGGTACCCACGGTGACCGCGATACTTCGCTGTGCGCCGACGCGGACCTCGGACAACTCAGGACGGGTAGTGACCGGCTGCCTGACGCCGTTGCGAACCAGTTGTGCCAGTCTGACTGCAGTGCTTCCGTCAGCTGGATAGGGAGCGTCCACATCAAAGCGCCAGATATTGCCAAGCATATCGCCACCGTACAGGTGGACGGTGGTGTTATCCATCAAATTCTCTACCCAGCCATTGATCTGCGCCAGCCCGGCCGGGTCTGTGGTGCTGCCAGCACCGGTGCCTATCTTTTGCAGCAATCGCCCGGTGTAAGCATCCAGCACAAACAAATAAGCCTGGCCAGAACCGGGATTGATATTGTTGTAGCCGGAGGTGAGGACGACAACCCATCGACCATCGCGACGCTTGGTGATCACCGGTCTGCCCACTGCATAGCCAACGTCATCTGACTGTGCGACCCCAAAGCGCCATAAAGCTTTGGGAGCGTCGGGATCAGTGATATCCAGTGCATAAAACTCGCGTCCGGCTGCTCCAAGACCGCCCACCAGTATGGTTCGCCACTGCTCAGCCGTACAACGGGTGACCGCATTACTTGCAGCACTCGTCGCCACGCTCGCAACGGCAGTGGATGGGCAAACATCGCCTGCTACCGGCGTTCCATCCAGCAGATACGAAAATTGTTGACCGAATTGTGTGTCTGCGTACCGATACATGCGCGGTAATACTGCAGCAGGGATGAAAGCCCAGTTTTCCTCGCCCGTTGCTGCGTCAAACGCGTGCAACATGCCATCATTCGCTGCGACATAGACCGTGCTCTTTCGATTTAGCTGTGTTCTGTCGCGAAATTCGCCATAGTTGTCATCGGCATAGCGAAATGCGGGCCGGCCTACATACAAGGGCTGCGCATTGATTACTGCACCCAACACGTGGTCGCGCCTCCGGAAAAATTTAGTGCCGTTACCCAACCGATCTTCGAAAATATATTGACCACGAAGATAATTCAGCAATCTTTCTCCGTTCAGTGAGGTCGTCTCGGTGCTACTCAGGTTCGCACATTGCGACAGTTTGGGGCTCGTGCCGCACATTGCGTTGAACAACGCCTGCTCACTTGCATCGAGCTGACTCCAAACGAAGCGCTTGAGCGAGCCAGGATTCGTCATTGACTGATACAAAATCGTGCGCGTGTCCGTGCCTGCACTTACTTTGGCATCCAGCTTTTTAGACGCCGCCCATAGCGGCGTATTGCTTACACGGCCATCGCTCAGATTAATCGCACGTGCGTCGAGCTCACCATCCCAATAGATGCTTCGGTAGCGAGTCGCGAACAGCAGGCTGTCACCCTCGGCAGGTTCCTGATTGCTGGTCGCTGCCGCAGCAGCGGCGCCGATTGCCGCGCGTATGTTGGCCATGGTCTGCGACAGCGCATTCGCCAGCTGCTCCGGACTGGAAACGTTAAAGTATCTTCCGCCCCCGTTGACGGCGGCATGCCAGAGATCATCGATGCGCTCCGGGCCTGTGAAAAAGATCGGGTCTGGCCAGCTGCGCGTGCCATTGACAATATCCCGGAAATCTCCGGAAGCGGCTTCAAGATAGTTTTCCTGATAGCGCAAGGTGCCCGAGGCGGCCAACCCCACCGTATGGGTCACCATGTGCTGATGATTGCCGCCCGCCATTCCGGCGGGGACAGGCACATTATTGGCGCACAGATCGACCGAACTTCCACAATTCGATAGTGATGGCTGCCGCAGATCCGTATTGAAGTAATAAGCCGCCACATCGGCGAGCGTGTTGCTCAATCGTCCAGGGGCAATCATGCGCTGAAATGGGCTCACCGCGACTGCGACACCGCCGCTGATGGTCACCACCGGCGAGCCGGCGGCGTTGGCCGTGTCGGGAGCAATCACATAGACCAACGGACCTTGTGCGACGGCTCGGTAACCCTCGTTTTTCAGCAAATACTCGATATTCCATGCAAGCATGGCGATATCTGCATCAGCATTGGTGGTGATATTCACGGTAAATGCTCTACTCAGCAATTCTCTACCATTGATTTTGATGCTGGAGATACCTCGCTTGTTGTCGATAGATGGCACAGCCGTCAGCGCCAGCTGAGCAGCGTTGATCTGCCCAGTGCTTGAATCTCCGTCAGTCATCGGCGCAGGCAAGAATTTGTCCTGATCACCTACATCCGTCATGCCATCGATCTGCTTCGGTCCGTAGCTGCCAGACTCCCAGCTAGTATTCCAATAGCCATCGGTGGAGAGCACGGTGAAATTCTGCTGACATGAATACTGAACAGGATCATCCGTGCCCGTCAGTAGCTTGCCCGCATACAAACGCCCAGCCTTCGACAATGCAGCGCGCAACGGTGTGCTGGCCAACGGGTTAATGGCATACAGCTTGTTGTAGAACTTGGTTTTTTGCTCTGTAGTGAAATCGGCGATCTTGAGAAAACCGGGGGTATCAGCAACGCCTGAGTCACCGATCGTTGAAAATCCGACGCGGAATTGCTCATTCAGATCGCGGAATGCGCGGCCGAGCGCTGTCTTAATCGTGAGTATGCGCGTGCGGTGATAGCTGAACCAGTTGGCGAAATTGCTTCGCTCGTCCGTACCACCCGGCCCCGAACTGCTGCTGACGATCACCTTGGTCCAGTTGATAGAGGGCGGGCGGTCGAGGCAGGCATCAGAAGGCAATCCGCTACCGAGACCCGCAGCATTATTCCCTGTGTACACATAGTAGTACGCAGCTTCAGGCACATTAGGAAAATCGGTACTGCCTGATGACGTGCAGTTTCCAAAAGGTCCGGTGCAATCTTCCCGATATCTGACGGTAGCGGGAAGCGTCGGTACCGCAGGCAAGGTACCTGAATTTCGCCAGGCCATAAAGCGCGAGGACAAATCCACGGTGACTGAGTCGGCGCTAAAACCATCATATTTGGCTGCAGTGAAATTCTGCTGCGGATAAGCGCTGCCATCTGCTCTCACAGGCACCGGATATTTCACCGCCGGGTTGTAATAGATTTTGTTGCACAAGGCACTGCGATAGCCTATCGCCTTCTCATAGCCTCTACCGACAACTTCATCGCCCACATAACTCCAGACCATGCTGCCCGAGTCATCGAGGATGAAATAAATGTTCGGCTTCACTTGAGCCGACACGAGAAAATTCACTGGCGCTCTCGCGAGATCGGTGGCTGCCTGCGCCGTGCCGTGCAAGACCAGGGTGGCCCAGATCAGTGGCAAAAGATGACGGAAGAACCTATTCAGCAGATAACTGAATGGGCGCTCTCGATGGGGACACGGAATTGGGGATTGGAACATCATCAGAACGATCTCAGAAATGCGCCAGTGTCTGCGTGAAGACGACGGTATTGCGCGGCCCGCGGACTCTTACCGTGATCCGGTAATACACTTGCGTGCTAGTGCTGAAACGGCTTGAAGCACCATAGCTCAAACTGCTGCGTTTGCTGCTCGCACTGGCCGATCCTCCGGCCATCAGGCAGCTGTTTGCACCGCCTTGCGGACTGCCGGCCATTCGACACAAGCGATGTATCGCGTAGCGAATCACGTTGCCAGCAGCGTCGGCTGCCAGTGGCCTGGATGCTTTCATGCAGGTCTGCGTTGAGGCCATGTTGCAATCGTCATCATCCCAGTCAATGGCCACGCCCAAAGCTTGGGTGCCGGTGATATCCAGATCGTCGGGAACACTTGCGTAATAGCCTTGATCTGGCTGATCGGCATACAGCGCAGCGGTAGCGATATGAGTCTTCAGCCATTCGATGGCAGCTTCATTACCGGCATCGGACGCCAGCACGGCGGCTTGCCTGAAAGCCAGGTTGGCCGCCATGAGTCTGCCCGTGCTAACGGCACGAACAAGACTGATGGCGCCCGCACTCATCATGACGAGCATGATGAGCGCCACCACCAGACTAGCGCCGGTCGTCTGCTTCGCATTCATGAATCGGTCCAGAGCAGATTACGCAGCGGTATCTCTGTCTGCAGCACCCGGTAGCGATAGCAACGCCAGTCGTTCACGTGATTCAGACTGATATCGGTCAGTGCGAGCGTTCCGCTGCTGGCAGAGCCGGCCATCCATTGCGGAGCCGAGGCGTTACAGCCTTGGTCGCTGCGCTCAGCGCTGCGCACCACGATGGCCAATCTGACGGCGATCAGTCTGCGCAGATCGCCATTGTCACCAATGATGCCACTACCATCGGCATCGAACATCGTGTCGCTCCAGCGTATGACTTTGGTGCTGGACGGAGTGCCGCTCTGAGTATCAAAACCGTACTGCGCCTGCAAGCTGACCACTCCGGAAGCCAACGCGGATGATTGCCACGCATTAGCACCGGAGAGATAACGATTGACTTGCAAGTAGCCATTCGCATCGATGGAAAATTCGAGGTAATGCAGGGAACCCAGGTTAATGACGCGCGCGCCTACTGTATGGTCAGGCAATCCGGACGCTGAGGACAACTGATGTACGACCCGATAGCCCCCCAGGAGTATGGACGTCGCTTTGAACAGCGCACAGCTTTTTCCGGGTTCATACAGCAGCAGACGATGCTCCGGGGCGATGCCCAGGGTGCTATCAAGCATCATCGTGCTGTCGCTTGCTGCATGTGCAGCGATCAGGCTGGCGGAGCTGATGATTTGCGGACTGGCGCTGGCCAGTATGCGAAGTTGGTCAGGTCCGCCGCTCGCGCCGTCTATGATTTGTACGGGCTGTAAGGAGACGCAGGACCCAGCCCTTGTCCGGCGATGCGCAATTCTCTCGCGATCATCAGGGTCGCGCTGGCCGCATTGAGCTGAGCATCAGCAATGCCGGCGCTTGAGCGACGGCGCGACTCGAACAGTACTGCGACCTTGAGTATGATCAGCATCGCCGCCAGTCCGATCGCCAGACCGACCATCAGATCCACCAGACTGATACCTTTGCATCGCTTCGCAAGCCCAAATGTCATCGCGTCTCAGTCCGTGATCAGTGTCTGAAATATCAACTGATGCGCGTCCTGGTCACCG
>RGFZ01000045.1 GCA_010024875.1 Oxalobacteraceae bacterium
GCGGCCCGCGCATGCTCGAGGGAACGGATGTGCCAGTGACCAGTACGATCAACATCTTCGTGAAGGACAGCGGGCTCGTGGCGGCCGCCGGAGCATCCTGCGGCGCACAGCTGCCGCTCTTGGACATTGCCCATGACCGCTTTTGTCGAGCTGCCGAGAGTGGCCTGGGCTTACGCGATGACAGCCGGGTCATTGAGACTTGGTAAACGACTCTTGCGCGATTCAGCGTGCCTGAGGACCCCCACCCACCGCATCCGGTCTCCTGGTTTTTAACCCATTCCTCGGCAGAGAATTTTTTTCCAGTGATTGCGAACCTCCGACGGGTGTCTGAAATCAAAAGAATTCTGCTTCCGCACATAATTTAAGAGAATATTATTATTATTTTCTTGGCATAAAGCCAAATACATGCCATATTGAACTGATGAATCCGGCATCTGAACAGATAATCAACGCAAAAATTGCGCAACTTCAGTCCGATATTGCTGTTTTGCGCGACGGCTACATGGTCATCAACAAGCGCTACACACAGACGCTTGATTCGATGAAGCACTTGACCCAGTCGTCCCTTGAAGCCGCTTTACGGGCCGCCTCGGCGGCAGAAAAAGCTGCATTTGCCTGCAAGCGCGCTACCGAGGCGGCAGTGACCTCCGCCAATGCACACGTGATCGAAGCGACCCATGCCGCCGCCGAGTCGGCGAGTCTTGCGGCGGTAGCCTCTGCAGAAGCTGCAGCATCTGCTTCTGCAGCAGCCGCTGCCGCAGCTGCCGCAGCGGCATTACAGGCTGAAGAATCTTCCATACAGGCATCCGCTGAAGCTTCCCGTGCCACCGCAAGAGCAACCCAGGCCGCTGCCGAAGCCGCCGATATGGCGCACAAAGCCGCTGAAGTTGCCAAATCGCTGAACCGCTAGCGAAACTTTCCTTCGAGTGCTTTATTCATATGCTGCAGCAGTGACCTGTACAAGTAGTGCAAGGTAGGCGCATGCGGGCAGGTTTCTATTCTTGAAAGTCATTCATGAAGCAAGAATTGACGGCAAGCGATTTGGATACCAGTAAATTCAGTACGCTCCATGCAGATGTTTCAGGTCTGCTTGCTGAGCTCGAAAGCCAAATTGAAGATTTGTTTGAGCTCAGCAGCTTCGGTGCCTATACGATTACCGAGGACGGTACCTGTACGCGCATCAATAGTCAGGCACTCAAATGGCTCGGATGCGCAGTTTTTCCAGTTTTTGCCTACCACCTCGGCACCAGACAGGCAGGCATCGTTTTATCGATCAGTGTTCTTTGATGTTACCGAACACAAGCGACACACTGAGCGGCAACGTATAGCGGCGATTGCCTTTGAATCGCAAATGGGCATATGTATTACCGATACCTATGGTTTGATTCTCGAGGCGAATAGTGCCTTTTCAAAAATAACAGGGCACACACTCAATAACCTTAGGAAAAAGCATTTTGATTTTTTGTTTTCACTACCCGACAATGCCGCATTGAAAGCAACTGTACACGAAGCCTTATCATTCAAAGGTGAGTGGGAAGGCGAAATTCGAGATGCACGGAAAGATGGCACTATTTTTACTGTATGGATGAATGTATCGAAGGTGCCAACAGAGGGAAATCTGGATTCCTATTATGTTTTCTGTCTGTATGACATCACGGCAAGCAAAGTCTCACAAGAAGAAATCCATCATCTTGCCTATTTTGATTCTCTCACTCAGTTACCTAACAGAAGAAAGCTGAATGACAGGCTATCCCGAATTTTAAGTACGATGCCCCGTAGCCATTTTCATGGCGCTGCCTTGTTCATTGATCTGGATAACTTTAAATCGCTCAATGACACCAAGGGCCATGCTGCTGGGGATCAGCTACTGATTGAAGTGGGCAATCGGTTGCAACGCACGGTACGTGAAGGCGATACGGTGGCTCGTGTCGGCGGCGATGAATTCGTTGTGCTGCTCGGCGAGCTGAGTGCCGATCTTGCGGAAGCCTCGCACCAGGCAAATACTATCGGAACGAAGATACTCAATGCATTATCACAACCCTATACCTTGGATGATTTCGAATTCAATTGTAGTGCAAGCATAGGCATTAATATCTTTGGACACGGTGATTTAGCCCAAGAGGTTTTTCAGCATGCCGATATGGCGATGTATCAGGCAAAAAAGAATGGGCGAAATTCCCTGTGCTTTTATGATCCCTTGATGAAGGAATCGGCAACCGCCTATGCCAATCTCGAGCAAGAGCTTGGACGTGCGATGGAATTTGATCAGCTTGCCTTGTTTTTTCAGCCGCAATTCGACTATGCAGGGAAAATTCTATCGGCTGAGGCGCTGCTTCGCTGGTTTCACCCAAGTCGAGGACTTCTCGAACCAGCCGAGTTTATTTCGATAGCAGAGGACTCCGGTCTTATTGTGCCGATTGGTTTCTGGGTCATAGAGTGTGCCTGCGAACAAATACGACGCTCGGCATCCGACCCTGCGCTTTGCAAGCTGCAAATTGCCATCAATGTCAGCGCGCGCCAGTTTCAGGATCCGGATTTTGTACGAAAAACATTTCAGTTAGTACAAATCAGCGGGATCGATGGATCTATGCTGAAGCTGGAACTGACCGAGAGCATGATGCACAACATCGACCAAGTACGTGAGAAAATGGAAAAAATCTGTGAGCTTGGTATTCGATTTTCTCTGGATGATTTCGGAACTGGCTACTCTTCACTAGCGAGCATCATCAAATTACCGCTCGAACAATTGAAAATCGATCAGATTTTTATACGAAATATGCTGTCGAATCCGGGCGACACCATCGTGGTCAAAACGATCATCGCGATGGCCCACAGTCTGGGAATGAATGTCATTGCCGAAGGATTGGAAACCGAAGAGGAGAAGCATTTTCTGAAGGATCTGGGTTGCTCGTCTTATCAAGGATATCTGCTAAGCCCCCCACTCCCCCTGCCCTTGTTTGAAAATCTATGTCAACAGCACGCTAATTTTCCGACACCTGCCCATACTCTGGCGTGAGTGAATTTGCTAGTCGTCTGGCCTAGCCGGATGAAATTTCTCGCAGACTAAAGTTCGTCAAACCTACCTCTTCCCGGCTCGCTGTATATCGTTTGGAAACAGCGTTATTGGCTGTTTAAAACGATTAAAAATACATTAATTGATCAACATCAAGCGGGACCCTGCATAAAAATGACAAGCTTCAGTTGTCATGGAATCTTTTAAAGATTAGCTCGCGGCCAAATCCTGATCAGGCAGCGCCCCGCTGCAGATGGAATACTGACTCCAGTACACAGGAGGGAAGGATTGTTTTTCTCTGGTTCGCGAAATTTTCCGAATGAAGGCACTTGTGATATCTATCGCTACACAAAAAATGCGCATGGTATGGGTGCCGCTGCTCATGGCACTGCAGATAGGTACTGCCGGCTGCCAGACGGAATTTATCAATGCCAAACCCGCACGCGAGCTGAATCCGCCGCCACCCGAGGGCAATCTGTATGCTGGCTGGCGTGTATTCCAGGATAAATGTGCAAGCTGCCATGGTGTAGCTGCCACCGGCGGTGAGCGCGCACCGGACCTGTTACCTGTCGTTAGCGACATGAGTGCGCGTCGGTTTGCCGCGCTGGTGCTCCAGCGTTACGACCTCGGGAATGGGTTGGCCGAGGGATCGAAAAATCAATCAACCGTCGACACTCGCATTGACGACATATTGCGCCGTGGTGAGCCGCCGATCGAGATGCCCGGGTGGCAGGGCGAGCCCGCAGTGAACGCACATATCCTTGACCTTCACGCGTACTTGACTGCGCGCGCTAACGGAAAGCTCGGTACTGAACGTCCACGACCGTAGCGGTTGCAGTGAGCAGTTCAGACGAATCAGGTCGCACAGCCTTGAACCTGGGTGTGTCTATCAGGTCTCTCTATGGGTGATGCAGATTATCGCAGGCAGAGCGATCTGACTCAGATAATTCAGGCGCATCACACGCTTATCCGGTGCCATGCTTTATCTCGTTAGGTTATTTCTTAACGAGATGCCGATCGCTGCTGCAATGACATGCACAAGATCAAGGAAATGCCTGCACGTCCTCACCTGTAGCGACTTTTGAGCGAGCAGAGGATCACCCCAACCTGAACTGATTTTTTCTGCATCATCACCCGGAAAGGGACATCAACATGAATGAACCGACAATAGTCACCAGAGGCAATACGCTGTTTACCCTGAATATCGAAAACAAGGTATATCGCTGCCTCGTCTCGGAAGCCGCACTCTATCTGTTGTGCCGAGATCAGGACAATTCCATGCATCAGCTGGATGCCTATCTGCGTCTGAAGGGTAAAGTACAAGCCAAGGTCGAACAATTGCTGGATAAGACTTGGTAAAGTAAGGTTCTCTGGCAAACGCCTCCGGTGCGTGCGTGCATGCGCCTCATACAAAAAAGGCAAAACGGTGAACCGACGATTATTTCTGGCGCAAGCCTGCGCGCTAATGGCATCTGGTCTGTCAGCCAAATCCGTCAATGCGACGAGATCTCTCAAGACCGGGCTAGTATTCGACGAGATTTTTCTCACGCCGTTTTTCCCGCCAGATCATCCGGAACAACCGGTGCGGCTGGCGGTTGCCTGGAGCGCCATCAAGGCATCGGGACTGGACCGACAGCTGCACCGCATCCCGCTCAAACCCATTCGCAATGAAGAGCTTCGGCTGGTGCATACGCCGGAGCACATCGCAGGCATTCGCGACAAATACGGCCCCGTGATCGACCGCTATGCGAGAGCGGGCGTCGGCGGCACGCTAGCGGCTTGCGATGCCGTCCACACGCGGAAGGTCAGAAATAGTTTTGTACTGGTGCGTCCGCCCGGCCATCATGCGCACAACGCCGGCGAAGTAGTGGGTTTTTGCCTGTTCAACAATGTGGCGATTGCGGCCCGTTACCTGCAGCGGCGTCTGGGCTACCGAAAGATTCTGATTGTCGACTGGGACTTTCATCACGGCGATGGAACCGAAGCGTTCTTCTATGACGATCCTACGGTCTTGTATTTTTCGACACACCGCTTGGAGTCTTATCCACGCACCGGCGATCCGCAACGTCGTGGCGAAGGCGCGGGCCTTGGCTACAACATCAATGTGGCACTCGATTGCGGTGCCGGCGACCGCGACATCATCGACGCCTTTGACACGCAGCTGATGCCGGCTGCGCTACGCTTCCAACCGGATTTCATCTTGATTTCTGCCGGCTTCGACAGTCGGATTGACGATACGCTCGGCTGTTTCAACATCACGGATCAGGGGTATGCCGAACTGACGGCACGGGTGCAAACGATCGCTCGCGAGTGCGGGCATGAACGCATCGTTTCGGTGCTGGAGGGCGGATACTACTTGCCGGGGCTGGCCAGCGGCATACCGTCACACATCCGCGCGCTGATGCGATAAAAAATTCGGCGGCTGAGTCAACAGCTTCTATACAAAACGGACAAGCTTCTCAGCCAGTATTCCGCTTGTCGCTGACGATACTCTTGATTTGTGCAGTCTGCCGTTGTGGCTGGGCGAGAGCATTCATCATCAGATGATCTTTGTCCTGCTGTTCCGCGACGAGACACAGGAAGCGCATGCAAGAGACTCGCAGGAATGAGGAAAAATTATCGACCTTGCCCTGACGCTCGATAATCTCTTCGTACAGCTTGCAGATCAGCTGGTTGGTCGTCGTTTGCTCTCTCGATGCAATCCGAGCCAGCACATCCCAGCACAAATTTTCCAGCCGGATACTGGTGACCGCGCCGCGAATGCGCAATGACCGGGTCCGCTGTTCATAATGAATCGGGTCGGCACTGGTGTATATGTCGCACATAGTCAACCTCCTCGGAACGTTGCGCGCTGGGCTCGCCTGAGTCGCTCACAAAGCGCGGAACGATACCTTCTTACTTGGCTGTAGACAGATACTCGATGATCGCAGAGCGGATCGCCGGGTCCGCTTGCTTGTACATCATGTACGTGCCAGGAGCCACGTTCTGTGGCTCTTCCAGCCACTTGTCGAGCAGCTCGGCCGTCCAGCTTTTTTTGGCGAGCGCTTTCTTGAACTCAGCCGAATAGGCAAAACCCTTCACCTGGCCAGCCTGCCTTCCGACCACGCCACGCAAATTCGGGCCCATGCCTTGCGGCGCATCGGCGGCGACCTGATGGCATGCAGCGCAATGCTGGGCAAAAAGCTTCGCCCCATCGGTTGCCTGGGCCTGCGCCGGGAGCGTGAACGCTCCCGAGGCAAGCAACCCTAGCGCGCCGGCCACAAAGGCAATCCCGGCGCGCGACATCACAGCTCCTTGCGCGACATGCTGCGCGAGATGTAGTCCGCCTGTCGAATAGCCAATGCCACGATGGTGAGTGTCGGGTTCTCCGAAGCACCCGTAGTGAACTGGCTGCCATCGGATACGAACAGATTTTTCACATCGTGGGTCTGGCCCCATTTGTTCACCACACCATCCTTGGCCTTGGCGCTCATGCGGTTGGTGCCCAAGTTGTGCGTGGATGGGTACGGTGGCGTGAAAATGACTCGCTTCGCGCCCACGGATTCGTACAGCGCTTTCGCCTGCTTGAATCCGTGCTGGCGCATTGCGCCATCATTCGGATGGTCGCTGAAATGCACATTCGGGATTGGCAAACCGAACTGATCTTTCTCAGTCGCGTGCAGCGTGATCCCGTTGGACTCCTGCGGCATGTCTTCGCCAACCAGCCACATGCCGGCCATGTTGTCGTAGGCATCCATCGCGGTCGAGAAATCGCGACCCCAGTCGCCCGGGTTCAGGAAGGCAGCCAGGAAGGGAACGCCCAGCGACAGCGTTTCCATCTCATAGCCGCCAACAAAACCTCGCTTGGGATCATGACGCGATTCGTCTTTCACAATGCCGGCCATGGTCGTACCGCGGAACATGTGCACTGGATTTTCAAAGATTGCATAGACCGAGGCGGTCATGTGACGCATGTAGTTGCGCCCGACCTGCCCCGAGGAATTTGCAAGACCATTCGGAAACATCGACGAGGCTGAGTTCAACAGCAAGCGCGGCGACTCGATAGAATTACCGGCCACGCACACCACGCGCGCCTTCTGGAAATACTGGTTGCCGTTTGAATCGCCATACAGCACGCCGGTCACTTTACCCGAAGAGTCGTGTTCGATTTTCAGTGCCTGAGCATCCGAGCGCACCTCAAGGTGCCCAGTGCGTTCGCCCTTGGGAATTTCGGTGTACAGCGTGGACCATTTTGCGCCTGATTTACATCCCTGAAAGCAGAAACCGATCTGCTGACAAGAGCCACGGCCATCGCGCGGCTTGGAGTTGATCGACATATTACCGGTATGGAAATGCTTGTAGCCCATCTTGCGAGCGCCCGCAGCCAACACCTTGTAGTTATTGTTACCGGGAAGACGAGGGATGCCGTTGGTGCCGGTCGTTCCCATTTTTTTCTCGGCCTTGTCGTAGTACGGTGCCAGCTCAGAGAGGGTGATTGGCCAATCAAGCAGATTCGCACCGGAGACTTTTCCATAGACAGTGCGAGTACGGAACTCGTGCTCCTGAAAACGCAGTGAGGCGCCCGCCCAGTGCACGGTCGAGCCGCCGACCGCTTTCACGATCCACGCAGGAAGATTAGGAAAGTCTTGCGATACGCGCCAGGTGCCGGATGTGGTGCGCTTGTCCAGCCATGAAATCTTGCTGAACATGGGCCACTCATCATTTTCAAAATCACTGATTTCGTGACGTTTGCCCGCTTCCAAAATCACGGTATTGATGCCTTTTTGCGCGAGCTCGTTGCCCAGCGTGCCTCCGCCTGCGCCCGAGCCGATGATCACGACGACTTCGTCGTTCAGGTCAAATTTCTTGGCCATGCTTGTCTCCTCGATCCCTCAGAATTTTTATTTGTAAGCCCGATGGTCATCAGAGCTTGTCCATCCAGTTCTGGTCGTTGAATCCGCGGTTGATATAACCGCCGAATTGCGCAGACGGGCCCTGATAGCCCAGCTTGGCCCAGACCGCAGGCTGGTTGTAGAGGCTAACCACCAGATCGCCGCGAATCTTTTTGAAGAATGGTGTTGCCTCGATCGATTGCAACACATGTACGCGGTCGCGTTCGTTGGATACCTGCGCATAGGCCGCATTGAATTTGCTCTGGGCGATGCTGTCTGCCTGCGCCACACCCTCCTGAATCAGCTTGCGGACACCCTCGTCGGACTTCGCCTGCTCGGCATAAACGCCAACGGCATTCTTGTAGAGGTCATCGCCGAAGCGGTCGTGAGGAAAAATGTCACGTGCGATTTTGACCAGCGTGTTGAATGTGTCTGAGCCCAGTGCCTCCTCGGCCAGCGCGGCATTTGGAACAAACATCATCGGCAATCCGCCCGCTGCGGACGCGACGGTACCAGCAGTGGCGATCTTGAAGAACTGCCGGCGTTTTGGTTCTGCAGGTTTGTACATAGTTGCCTCCTCGTTTTATTTATTGGATCCAGCCTTGGCACAGGCTTTTGTTTTTTTAGGTTTGCCGCTGGCTACTGGTAATGCCCTGCACGATGCAGTATTTCGATCTTGTAGCCATCGGGATCTTGCACAAAGAAGAAGCGGGCCAGAAGTTCATCGCCTCTCTTGAATTCTTTTATCGGCAGCGGGGCATAGCCCAGTTGCTCGAGCTTATCGCGCATGGCGTCCAGATCATCTGTCACGAAGGCATAATGACCGTAGCCATCACCATGCGTGTAGGGCTCTGAACGGCCTTTGTTATGCGTCAGTTCGATCTCAAAGTCATTTTCAGGATTTCGAAGATAGATCAGCGAAAAGTCATCAAAGTCCAGTCGGTGACTGATCGAAAAACCAAAACCGTCCGAATAAAATCGGATCGACCGTTCCGGATCAAAGACCCGAATCATTACGTGAATAATTTTCGGCATACCGTCATGTACAAGAATATTACCGAGCAATTATGTGTGCGCCGAAATCATGCGTGGTAGTAGCGTGATACTACGTCGAAACGCGACTCAGAAGACCGTCGCTCGGCAAGCGATAGCTTTTGCAGCGCAAACAGAAACAGGCTTTGTGATCACTGACTTATCCAGTGAGCGAATATTCATTCTGATGCGGCACAGCAGAGATCGTTTAACAATATTTAAACGTTTGACTACGGCAAGCTTCAAAAAGATTGATCTGAGGTGACGACCAAGGCATTTCATTTCAATTAATAATCCCCCCAACGAGCGGGCGGAAGCTTGGTCTGTCGCGGGGTGGTGTCGGGGAGGGCTGCCGGCTCAGCGCTCGCGCAAGCGCTTGCTCTTGCGAGAGCGTTCGGAAAAATCCGCTGGCTTGCGCCTCACCCATCCGACAAAGCTCGCGATTTCAGGGTGTGCGAGCAAGGCCTCGACCGTGTTGTACTGTCTCGCCAGCTCGGTCTCTGTCAACAAGGCATGGATCTGGCGGTGACAGATGCGATGCAAGAATTCTGTTTGGGTACCGCCCCTGGATTTTGGCACCAGATGATGCGCGTCTTTCAGCGTGTCTGGTATGGGCCGCTCGCACAGCGGGCAGATGAGTGTTTCAGATTGCCGAGGGCCGATCGAGGACAAATGCTCGTCTAGCAGCTTGCGTCGAATACGTCCGCCCATTACCGTCCGCCTGCGCCGATGATGATAGCGATCACCATGGAATGCCCTGCCCTTCATGATCGACGAAATGCGCACGCCCGGTAGGCTTCAGCTCATCAATCACCTTCAGGAGCTTGCGTGCTGCGATCTCTGGATCCACACCTTCCTCCCCGACAAATGGCCGGCTCAGACGAGAACGCACGGTACCGGGCTGTAGCGCGGCGATCACGGCTTGCGGGCGCCGCCGCGCGATTTCGATGGCCGTCGTTTGGAGGAACATGTTCAGTGCGGCTTTCGAGGCTCGGTAGCCATACCATCCGCCTTTGCGATTGTCTTCGATGCTGCCAACGCGCGCGGAGAGCTTGGCCCAGATCGCTCGCTCACCCGTGACAAGCAAAGGAGAAAAATATTTCAACAGCATGGCAGGTCCGATCGCATTCACTTGCATCGCTCTCTGTAACTGCTGTGCGTCGAGGTCGTCCAATCGTTTTTCTGGACCGGTGTTATCAATGATCAGCGCACCCGTTGCATCGATGATCAAATGGAACGGGCCATCATCGGCAATGCTTTGTGCGCAGAGCTGCAAACTTTGCGCATCTTCGAGCACCAGTGACGGCATGCCGCTTCGGGAGAAGGTTTTCACTGATGCGCAGCGCAGATCAGAACGCAACGCATCGAAGAGCGCTTGACCGAGTGCACCAGTGTCACCGAAGACCAACGCATGATAACCATCGGGCAAGCTGTTCATGAATGCGTCATCAATGTATCAGCGTGATGCCGTATTTCGGCGCAAGAAATACACGGCGAGATCATCTTCAGTAAACCAGTACTCGATCATCCGAACAGATTTTTTATCATCACCCATGTGGGCGGTGACACCTTTGCTCCACACGAAAGTGGGGCCGCGACTGGCATCGCCCGAACGCTTTTCGTCGGGCTTGCCGTAGCGGGAAGTCAGCTCGCTCAAGGCAACCGCCTGTTCGGGTATCCAGCGAATCAGTATGAGCGCCAGTCGGTTATCCAGTGGTTTGCCAAGATGCTCTTTCTGCTGGCGTATGAGTAGCCGCGTGGAGCGTGCATGGGCGTTCGGCGGAAGATTGGCGACCGCTTTCTCCAGTTCGGCAAGCTTTTTTTTGCGCGCGTCATCATCATGCTCGAACAATAGCAGCAGGGAGCCACTCACTTCTTCGGTGGTCAGTCGGGCAAAGTATTGATTGGGTTTGAGCCAGTCAGCCGGTTCCGGGGACAGACGGGCGGCGGTATAACGCTGCTTGATGCTGCTGAGCGGCTCAAGTGGCTCCATGCCCAAAAACGTCTCTGCCCGCGCCATGGCGCAGGCGCTAATCAGCAGGATGAGCAGTCTTTTCAACATCGGTTCGGCAAGCCTTGTTGTTTCACCTGATTTTAATAGAGCCTGACGAAGGTTTCAGGCACGATGGCTGATAGGTTGTCAGATACGGAGTAAGGTGCGGTCTCGATTGCATTATCAGGCCTGGGAGATCATGACCGATAAAATCGTGGCTTACCGGTCGGCTACGGTTGGCCGGGACGCGCACCGCCGCCAAGCACTGCGATGACCGGGCGCACACCCTGACAGGGCAGATCACAATGAATAAAAACCTCTGGCTGCTCGCGATCGCTCAAGGGCTTTTCCTCGCGAATAATGTGACCTTTATCGCGATTAATGGCCTCGTTGGGCTGAGCCTTGCACCCTACCCATGGATGGCGACGCTGCCTGTGATGGGCTATGTGGTCGGCGGCGCACTGAGTACCGGACTGGTGGCGGAGTCGCAGCGGCGCTGGGGCCGCAAGGTGTCGTTTCAGCTGGGTTTGCTGGTCGCGCTGCTGTCCGCTTGCCTTGGCATACTAGCCGTTGAGCAGCAATGGTTCTGGCTGCTGGTGGGCACGACCGTGGTGGCGGGCTACTACAGTGCGAATGGCCACCTCTATCGCTTCGCCGCCGCCGAATTAATCGATGGCGGTCATCGCGAAAAAGCGGTCTCGCTGGTGATGGCTGGCGGGCTGATTGGCGCCGTGATCGGCCCCAATCTTGCCAATCACAGCAAGGCCTTGCTCACCATGCCGTTTGCCGGCGCTTATCTAGCGCTGGGCGTGCTGGCGATCATCGCGCTGGCGCTGATCTCGCAGATTGATTTTCCGCCGGTGCCTGAAAGAACGTCGCATGATGACCAGGGTCGGCCGCTGATGGAGATCATGACCCAACCGGTGTTCATGGTCTCGGCGCTGGCCGCGTCGATCAGCTACGGCGTGATGAATCTGCTGATGGCGGCGACACCGCTGGCGATGCAAGTGTGCAGCATGCCTTTCAGTGATACCGCCTTGGTGCTGGAATGGCATGTGATTGGCATGTTCGCACCGGGCTTCATCACTGGCTCACTGATCAGACGCTTTGGTGTGCTCACCATCATGGGCGTTGGTGTGCTGCTCAATCTCGCCTGCATCGTCATTGCGATCAATGGCAATGATCTGCATCACTTCGTGTCGGCCTTGTTCCTGCTGGGCGTGGGCTGGAATTTTCTGTTCACGGGCAGCACCACCTTGTCGCTGGATGCCTACCGGCCCGAAGAAAAGGACCGCGCGCAGGCAGCGATCAATTTTTGCGTGTTTGCGGTGATGTCGCTGAGCTCTTTCGCTTCCGGTGCGCTGCTGACCACACAAGGATGGCACTGGCTGAACCTGGGCTCGGTCGTGCCGGTGCTGCTGACCGGTATTTCGTTAGCGTGGCTGGCTCGCAAATTCAGCTCGTCAGGGGTCACCGCCTGAGGGCTGTCGCATCGCTGGCGATCCCTCACTACAATGCGAGCATGTCTGCATTTCATCCTCAGGTAATCCATGCCTTGCTGGCCGCCGCTCTGTTTGGCGCCAGCACGCCGTTGGCGAAGCTGCTGGTCGGCGAGGTGCCGCCTCTGCTGCTCGGCGGAATGCTGTATCTGGGCAGCGGCGTCGGGCTGGGCATCGCAAGATTGATCCGCGATCGCGGATGGTCGTCATCTGGACTGAATCCGGGCGAGTGGCGCTGGCTGTTGTCGGCCATCGTGTTTGGCGGCATGCTTGGCCCGGTGCTGCTGATGACGGGGTTACAGTCGACATCGGCATCCAATGCCTCACTGCTGCTCAATCTCGAAGCTGTGCTGACAGCGCTGTTGGCCTGGGTCGCGTTTCGAGAGCACACACATCGTCGTGTGATGATCGGCATGCTGGTGATTGTCATCGGTGGCGTACTGCTGTCATTCCCCGACGCATCGGCTGTCGATCATGGATGGCAGGGATCGATGGCGATTGCGCTCGCCTGTCTGTGCTGGGCCATCGATAACAATCTCACGCGAAAGGTGTCTAGTTCGGATGCGATGTTCATCGCGTCGGTCAAGGGATTGGTCGCTGGCGCGGTCAACTGCGCAGTGGCGTTGGTGTTGGGCATGCACTGGCCTGCGGCACCGACGGTGCTCGCCACCATGAGCGTCGGTTTGCTGGGTTATGGCGCCAGCCTCGTGCTGTTTGTGCTCGCGCTACGCGGTCTGGGCACGGCACGCACGGGAGCTTATTTTTCAACGGCACCTTTCATTGGCGCTGCGCTGGCACTGCTGATGGGTGAATCAGCGAGTGACTATTTCTGGCCGGCGGGCGCGCTAATGGCTTTCGGTGTATGGCTGCACCTGACCGAAACTCATGACCATGAGCACACGCACGAGCCGCTGGAACACCAGCATCCGCACACGCATGATGAACACCATCAGCATGCCCATGATGCCGACTGGGATGGCAGGGAGCCTCACTCACACTTTCACCGTCATGAGCCCATCACGCACAAACATCCGCACTACCCGGACATTCATCACCGGCACTCGCATTAATGACTCCTGCCGTTCAGCGTAAATGGTTGGCCAGAAAATCCATCAATACTCTGACCCGATGCGGCACTTGCCGGTTGCTAGGCAATAGCGCGTAAATTCCCAGCTCCGGTGATCTGAAATCCTCCAGCAGTGTCACCACCCTGCCAGAGCCGATCGCATCTTCGGCAATAAAAGCCGGCTGCAATGCAATCCCGAGCCCGTGCACCGCTGCTTCGGTTAACGCCTCGCCATTATTGGCGTGCAGTCGCGCGCGAATAGGAAAGCTCACCGGCGTACCTGAGACCTCGAAGGCCCATGTCTGCTGTGCACCGACCATGGTGTAGCTGAGACACTCGTGATGCGCGAGCTCCGACGGATGACGTGGCGTGCCATGCTCGGCAAGGTAAGCGGGCGAGGCGATCACCCGCATCGGTATCGTACCCAGCCGTCGCGCGACTTCGTTCGCGCCCAACTTGCCGGTGATGCGCACGGACAGATCGATAGCTTCTTCGATCAGGTTCACCCGGCGGTCGGTGTAGTCCATATCCAGCCGGACCTCGGGATAGCGGCGCGCAAAATCGAGCAGCAGAGGCGAGACCCGCTTCAATCCGAATGACAGCGGCAGGCTCACACGTATCGTACCGCGTGGCGTCAACCGCTCTTCGGCAACACCGGTCTCGGCGGCTTCGACCAGATTCAGTATTACCCGGCACTTCTCCAGATAGGCCGCGCCCGCCGAAGTCAGCGTCAGCCGGCGGGTGCTGCGCACCATCAGCTTGATGCCCAGATGCTCTTCCAGTGCCGCGATCTGCCGAGTGACCACCGAGCGCGCGACACCCAGCTGCTGCGCGACCGCTGAGAAGCTGCCTAGCTCGGCCACCCTGACAAACACATGCATCGCCTGCAATCGGTCCATTGTTGCTGATACTGGAATAAATATTTGTCTATTGTCTACTATTTCAGAACGATTGATCCGCCTACATTACGGTCATAGCCAATACCGAAGCACATTATCGATATGGAAACCCAATTGCCCACGCTGTTCGTCCCGCATGGCGCACCGACTTTTGCGCTGCGCCCTGGCGCAGCGGGTGCGGCGCTGGCCGAGATGGCAAGCAGTCTTCCGCGCCCGCGCGCCATCGTGATCGTCAGTCCGCACTGGGATACTGAAGCGCCGACGGTCGGCCATGCGAAAAAGCTGGGTACCATTCATGATTTTTACGGTTTCCCGCCCGAGCTTTACCAGCTCAACTACCCGGCAACCGGTTGTCCCGAAGGTGCGAGCGAAGTCGCCGCTGCCATCGCTGCTGCCGGCCTGCCTGTACGTGAAGTGCCGTCCGATGGCCTCGACCATGGCGCTTGGGTTCCGCTTCGACTGATGTATCCGGATGCCGACGTGCCCGTGATACCACTATCGCTGCAGAGCCACGCGGGTGCGGCTTACGCCTATCGTCTGGGTGAGGCGCTCGCGCCGCTGGTGAACAAGGGTTTTCTTGTGATCGGCTCGGGGAATATCACGCACAACCTGCGCGATTACATGATCGCACGGCAAAATGGGGGGCAAACGCCGAACTATGTGCGCGATTTTCCGGAGTGGATGCACGCGCAACTGCTGTCAAGCGACACCGATGCGTTACTTCGCTACCGTGAGCAGGCACCGGAGGCCGCTCAGGCCCATCCCAGTGATGAGCATCTGCTGCCTTTGTATGTAGCGCTTGGCGCTGCGGGCAAAGGCGCTGCGGTTCATCGCTTCCATGCGGGCATCAGCGACTATGTGCTGGCGATGGATGCCTATACCTTCACACCTGTACACTGAGTCATCCACGTACAAAGGACATGATGCACGCTTCCACGCACTACACTCGGACTGCCAAATCACTGCACTGGTTGATGGCATTGGTGATCTTTGGATTGCTGGGACTGGGCTTTTACATGAGTGATCTGCCGTTGTCGCCGCAAAAACTGAAGCTCTACTCATGGCACAAGTGGGCTGGTGTGACGGTATTTTTACTCACCTTCGTTCGACTGGCCTGGCGAGCGACTCACCCGGCACCATTGATGCCGCAGCAAATGTCAAAGCTGCAGCAGGTCGCTGCGCATGTTGGCCATGTCGGGCTGTATCTGCTGATGCTGGCGATACCGCTATCCGGCTGGTTGATGAGTTCGGCGAAAGGTTTCCAAACGGTGTGGTTTGGTGTGCTGCCCATACCCGACCTGCTACCCAAAAACAAAGAACTGGGCGATTTGCTGCTCCAGCTTCATGAAGGTCTGAACCTGCTGCTGATCGCGCTCCTGCTCGTGCACATCGCCGCCGCCCTCAAGCATCATTTTATTGACAAGGATGATGTATTAACCCGCATGCTGCCCGCGCACGCCGACCGCTCGATGGATGCATCCTCATCAGAACAATCAACATGAACATTTAAGTAAGAAAAACCGTCCGTTTTTGTATTTCGCACCACTACCAGGAGAAACCCGCATGAAAACTATCAAACAACTATCGCTCGCAGTCGCTCTGGCGACCATCGCATCGTCGTCGTTCGCTGCACCCGAAACCTATGGGATCGATAACAATCACACCTTCCCAAGCTTCTCGTACACTCACCTTGGCTTCTCGGTGCAGATGTCACGCTTTAACAAGACCACGGGCAAGATCGTGTTCGACAAAGCGGCCAAGACCGGCGAGGTCGATATCAGCATCGACACCACGTCCGTGGATACCGGCTCGAACCTGTTCAATGAGCACATTCAGGCCGAAGATTTTCTGAACACCGCCAAGTTCCCGACCGCGACCTTCAAGTCGACCAAGGTGACTTTTAATGGCGACAAGCCGGCCAAGATCGAAGGCAACCTGACGCTGAAAGGCATCACCAAGCCTGTTACCTTGACTGTCACCGGTTTCCAGGCAATGCCCCATCCGATGGCCAAAAAAGATGCCATCGGCGCGAATGCCCACACCACCGTCAAGCGCACCGACTTCAACATGGGCAAGTATGCGCCGAACGTCAGCGACGAAGTCCGTATCGATATCGCGATCGAAGCGATCAAGCAGTAAGCAGAACTAGCTTTCCTGGCGATCGCCAGGGAATACGCAACCAACAAAAAAGTCCGTCTGCGATAAGCCGACGGACTTTTTTATGAATACTCCCTGAGGGCCCCTCATCTCCACTGCAGTACCTCGGCTGATACCGACTGCGGATCGCGTGACAGTTCACGCGACGCTGTATGAACTGCATCAGCCAGATGATCCGCATAAGCATCTGGCTGTGCCTCTTGGATTACACCAGCGCGCAGTAATTTACCCTTCACCCGCTCATTCGCCTCGCACAGCACTACGGTTACACCACGCTTACGCAACTTGGCGGAGACTTCTTCCAGCACCTGTATGCCCGTGATATCCATGAAAGGTACGCGACGCAGCCGAATGATCAGCGCTTTGGGCTGCGTGTGCGTTTCGACCAGCGCGCGCTCGAAATTTTCTACTGCGCCAAAGAACATCGGTCCGGCAATCTCGTACACCATCATTCCAAGTGGCAGCTTATCGATGTGATGTCGCGCCAGTTCGGTAGAGAGCTCTGTTTCATCGACGGGCAATGTCTCGACGGTGTCAGACATGCGGCGCAAGAAATGCAGTATCGCGAGGATCACGCCGACATTCACCGCAACGACCAGATCGGCGAATACGGTCAGCACGAAAGTGATCACCAGAATCAGCCGGTCGGCCAGAGGCGCGGTCTTGAGCAGATGGATGAAGTGCTTTGCCTCGCTCATGTTCCATGCCACGACGAACAGTATCGCGGCCAACGCTGCCAAGGGAATGTTGGATGCCAGCGGCGCGAGGAACAGCAGAATGGCGACCAGCGTCACCGCATGCATGATGCCGGCCAGCGGACTGGTCGCGCCATTGCGGATATTGGTCGCCGTGCGGGCGATCGCGCCCGTGGCGGCAAAACCGCCGAACAGCGGCACAACGATGTTGGCGATACCCTGTCCGATCAGTTCTTGATTCGAATCATGCCGGGTGCCCGCCATGCCATCGGCCACCACGGCGGACAGCAGTGCCTCTATCGAGCCGAGCATTGCGATCGTAAAAGCCGGACCGATCAGCGTGATGATCTGCGGCAGCGACATGACGGGCAAGGCGAATTCTGGCAAACCAGTCGGTATGCCGCCAAAGGCCGAGCCTATCGTGGCAATCCCGGGCAAGGTCCAGACCATCTGCAACACCGTGATCGCCAGCATCGCAATCAACGGACCAGGCACGCGCGCCAGTGCGGGCACGCGCGGTGCGAACAGCACCAGTGTCAGACCCAGCAGGGACAATCCCAGTGTGGGGTATGAATTTGATCACGCCACCCATGCGTGCAACGCCCATCAGCACCAGCATGATTCCTGCCATGAGTGTTGCAAGCTGCAAACCGGCCATACCGTACTTCGCTGTAATACCTGCGAGGATGGCGATAAATGCCCCGGTGGGGCCCGCGATCTGCAAGCGGCTGCCACCAAGAATCGAGATGAGTCCCCCGCCGATGATCGCGGTGTAGATGCCTTGCTCAGGTCGTGCGCCCGACGCAATGGCAAAGGCCATGGCCAAGGGTAGTGCGACCACGCCAACGATCACTCCGGCAACGAGGTTGGGCGCCCAATGCGAGCGCTTGAGCAATCCTGCACGGCGGGCTTCCAGCAGAGCGATCATGCGCGTTTTCCTCAGACGACACCCGAGCCAGCACTACCGATCGGCAGCCGGCATTGCGCCCGCGTCAGCTGCGCATGCCACAGACCAAGCGCATCAGCGCCTGGTTTTGCGTGCCCTCGATCACCGGTCGCCAAGTGTCTTCCGGATCGACATTGTTGCTGACACGATTGCCTTTCAACATATTCTCGCTGTAGAACTCGCCCGACAGATTGCGGAATTTCTCGCTGTTGCAATCGTATTCCTTGTGC
>RGFZ01000046.1 GCA_010024875.1 Oxalobacteraceae bacterium
CAGCCCTTCGAGCTGGTCGAGGTTGGCAAAGGCAAGAATCAATTCGCCTTTGTTCCGGGCATTGGCCTTGATGCTTACCGAAGTAGCAAGTGCGTCGGAGAGTTCTTCTTCAAGGCGCGCGAGATCACGGGATTTTTCTTTGGGCGTGGCCTTGCTCGTGCTGGTCTGACCGGTGGTCGTGCGTACCACCAGTTTTTCTGCGTCTCTCACCGACATGCGCTTGGCGATGATTTCATTGGCCAATGCGATCTGTGTCGCTGAATCCACGGCCAGCAGCGCGCGCGCATGGCCCATGTCGATGTCGCCAGCCATCAGCATCGCTTGCACTGGCTTGGCGAGATTCAACAAGCGCAGCAGATTCGAGACCGCACTCCGAGAGCGGCCAACAGAGTCCGCGGCTTGTTCATGCGTGAAGCTGAAGTCTTGGATCAACCGCTGTATGCCTTGCGCCTCTTCCAGCGGATTGAGGTCTTCGCGCTGCATGTTTTCGATCAGCGCCATTGCCGCAGCCGCCTGATCATCAACCTCTTTGATCATGACCGGTACTTCGGTGAGTCCGGCCAGCTGGGCTGCACGGAAGCGGCGCTCGCCGGCAATGATCTCGTGCGTCACGCCATTCGTGCCATCGGAGATCGGGCGCACTAGCAAGGCTTGCAGCAAACCCTGCGTACGAATCGAATCGGCCAACTCATTGAGTGCACCTTCATCCATGCGGGTGCGTGGCTGGTATTTGCCTGCTTGTAGCGCCTTGATCGGCATGGTCGCAGTGGATGCGGTGACTTTCGTGGCCTCGGGGCTGAAGTCGGCTACGCTGCCACCGAGCAGGGCTTCAAGGCCTCTGCCGAGGCCTTTGGGTTTTTTGCTGACCATGGGTTGATGTCTTCCTTTTCTTTCTTCCGTGTGTTTTATCGATGCGTCGGCGGGTGGCGAGCAAGGCGGTATCAGCCTATGCGTTCAACCAGTTCCTGACCAAACGCGATATAGGCCTGCGCGCCTTTTGCAGCGGCATCGAAGATTACGCCGGGCACACCATACGACGGCGCCTCGGCGAGTCTTACATTGCGCGGGATAATGGTCTTGAAAACCTTGTCGCCAAAATGTTGCTCTAGCTGCGCGGAGACCTGCTGGGACAGCATCATGCGCGGGTCGAACATCACCCGCAGCAGACCGATCACTTGCAGATCGGGATTGAGTTTTGCGTGAACGATCTTGATGGTATTCACCAGATCGGACAATCCTTCCAGCGCGTAGTACTCGCACTGCATGGGGATGATCACCCCATGTGCTGCGCACAACCCATTCAGTGTGAGCATGGATAACGCAGGCGGACAATCGATCAGAATGAAATCGTACTGATCTTTGACGGTCGCGAGTGCCTGTTTCAGTCGTAATTCGCGCTGCTCCAATTCGACCATCTCGACCTCGGCACCGGCGAGTTCTCGATTGGCTGGCAGCACATCAAAGTGGCCCGTCTCTGAGGTCTTCGTCGCAGCCTGCACATTGCCCATGCCCAGCAAGACCTGGTAGACCGAGCTTCCTAATCCAGCTTTGTCAATGCCGGCGCCCATGGTGGCATTACCTTGCGGATCGAGGTCGATCAGCAGCACGCGCTTTTTGAGGTTTGCAAGTCCGGCAGCGAGATTGACGGCCGTCGTGGTTTTGCCGACGCCGCCTTTCTGGTTCGCGATGCAGAATATCTTGGCCATAGTGTTTGTCGAGGTTGGTTTTTATGGTGATGCGTGGAGCGCCGGTTATACGGTCTTTTGCTTTTTCATGCGATCTGTCTTTTCAGATACACCAGATGCCGCTGCGCTTTCATGCCCGGCACCTGCAAGCGTTCAATGTTTTGCAGACTCCATCCTACGGGCACGCTAGCGAGTTCGGTGTCGCTCACTTCTGCCTGACCTTTTAGCGCGATCATCTGTCCTTGCTCTGTCAGCAAATGGCCTGACCAGTTGACGAAATCTTTCAGTTCCGCGAATGCGCGGGAAGTGATCACGTCGAACTTTTTCTCATCCTGCAGCTGCTCCACGCGACCGGTATGGACCTGCGCATTATTCAGCGCTAGCTCTGCTTTCACTTGCGTGAGAAAGGCGGTCTTCTTTTGCACGGTATCGATCATGTGCACTTGCATTTGTGGCTCTGCCTGCTGCGCCCAGATGGCCAGCACGATGCCTGGCAATCCGCCGCCTGATCCGACATCGAGCACGCGGGTCGCGCCCACATACGCATGCAGTGCGGCCATGCAATCGAGCAGGTGCTGCGTCAGCATCTGTTGCGGTTCGCGTACGGCGGTCAGGTTGTAGACTGCGTTCCACTTGGCCAGCAGCGCAAGGTAAGCAAGCAGTTGTTCGATTTGCGACTCGCTCAGTGCAAGAGACAAGTCGATCGCACCGGACCTCAGTGGTTCTCGCAATGCCTCGATATCGTTTGCCATTCAAGCGGCATCCGGATTGTCATTGGCTGCGGCAAACTGCCGGAATCCGCCTTTTTTCAAATGCACCAGCAATAGCGAAATGGCGGCGGGTGTGATGCCTGCGATGCGCGAGGCTTGTCCCAGTGTCTCGGGCCGGTGCTGTTGCAGTTTCTGGCGGACTTCCATGGACAGCGCGTGCACGCTCATGTAGTCCAGTTCGTCAGGTAGCTTGAGGTTTTCGAAGTGTTCGTGGCGCTCGACTTCTTTGGCTTGTCGGTCGATGTAGCCGGCATATTTGACTTGGATCTCCACTTGCTCGGCCACTGCCGGATCAAGCCCGGGATGATCGAAACGGCGGCCGTCGACCGTGGTCAGGCTCATCAGGCTGTCGTAACGGACATTCGGCCGACGCAGCAGGTCTGTGAGTGCATACTCTCGCTCCATGGCTTTGCCCAGAACACGCTCTGCCTCGGCATCGGCAATGATCTTGGGATTGACCCAGGTCGATTTTAGCCGCTCGAGCTCACGCGCTATCGCCTCGCGACGATGTTCGAATGCTTCCCATTGCGCGTCTCCGACGCAACCCAAGCGCCGGCCGATCTCGGTCAGTCGAAGATCCGCATTATCTTCGCGCAGGCTCAGCCGGTACTCGGCGCGACTGGTGAACATACGGTACGGCTCCTGGACGCCCTGGGTCACCAGATCATCGACCAGTACACCGAGGTAGGCTTGGTCACGACGGGGCAACCAGGGCTCGCGCCCCAGGGTCTGAAGCGCTGCGTTCAACCCGGCCAGCAAGCCTTGCGCGGCCGCTTCTTCATAGCCTGTGGTGCCATTGATCTGCCCGGCAAAGAACAACCCGCGGATGGCCTTGGTCTCGAGCGAGGCCTTGAGGCCGCGCGGATCGAAGTAGTCATATTCAATCGCGTAACCGGGCCGGAGAATATGCGCGTTTTCCAGTCCGCGCATGGAGCGCACCAGCGCGATCTGCGCATCAAACGGCAGGCTGGTCGAAATGCCGTTCGGATAGAACTCGTGGGTCGTCAGTCCTTCAGGCTCAAGGAAGATCTGATGGGAATCCTTGTCCGCAAAACGATGAATCTTGTCTTCGATGGAGGGGCAATAGCGCGGCCCGACGCCTTCAATTACCCCAGTAAACATGGGGCTGCGGTCTAGCGCGCCGCGAATGATGTCATGCGTCTGCTGATTGGTATGGGTAATCCAGCAGGGCAGCTGTTGCGGGTGCATCTGCGCATTACCCATCACGGAAAAAACCGGCACCGGATCGCGGTCGCCCGGCTGCTCGGCCATCACCGAAAAATCGATGCTGCGACCGTCGATACGCGGCGGCGTACCGGTTTTTAGCCGGCCCTGCGGCAATCTCAATTCTTTGAGGCGCGCGGAGAGTGACATCGCAGGCGGATCCCCTGCCCTGCCAGCAGAATAATGATTGAGGCCGATATGAATTTTCCCGTCGAGGAAGGTGCCTGCGGTCAGCACCACCGCGCGCGACCGGAAACGGATACCCGCTTGAGTTACGGCGCCAGTGACCCGGTCGCCCTCTACCATCAAGTCGTCAACGGCCTGCTGAAACAGCAAGAGATTTGGCTGGTTTTCGAGTCTGGAACGTATCGCCTGCTTGTACAGCAAGCGGTCTGCCTGCGCCCGGGTTGCGCGCACGGCCGGGCCTTTGGACGAATTCAGGATGCGGAACTGTATACCAGCCTCATCGGTGGCAATCGCCATGGCACCGCCCATCGCATCGACTTCGCGCACCAGATGCCCTTTGCCTATGCCGCCGATCGACGGATTGCAAGACATTTGCCCCAAGGTCTCGATGTTATGCGTCAGGAGCAGCGTTTTTTGGCCTGTTCGCGCAGCCGCCAGCGCTGCCTCGGTACCCGCATGGCCGCCGCCAACGACAATCACATCAAATTCAGAGGGAAATTCCATGGAGCCCAGCTGCGCAAGGAAGAAATGCGGAGGCTGGATTATAAGGGCATTTGTCTGAGCCAAACCCGCCGCGCGCTGCTCAAACCAAAATTCTGCCAAGACGAGGCTGAATGATTCCCTGGATTATGGCCAACCAGTGCAACCGTGCGCCCCCGCCCCGCGAAACCTCGGGGCTGGCGACAATGCACCCGCCGTGAAAGTTACTGGTTGCATTTAATCAGCACCTTCCCAGGGATTGGCCGTGAATGAGCTGTGAGTTAGCTGTGAATTTGTTGTGGATGACCTGTGGATCGGCTGTGCACAAGCACATGGGCCACCCCGATTGTTTCACGTGAAACCCAGATACTATCGCCCCCTGATCGCTGGCTAGCTGTTTCACGTGGAACCATCATCCTCTGAAAAATCCGTCATGCCCGGTCTTGATGATCAACAATCCGACCACCAGCAGGAATAGCTTGCGCACAAAGCTCGTGCCGCCCTTCCATGCCAGCCGCGTTCCGATGATGGATCCAAAGATGTTGCAACAAGCCATGAACAAGCCCAATGGCCAGATCACATACCCCGCCGCCGCAAACCAAGTCAGCGCAGCGAAATTGCAGGCGACATTAACCACTTTGGCAATGGCTGACGCTTGGAGAAAATCGAGGTGAAAAAACCGAACGAACATAAAGATCAGAAAACTTCCGGTGCCAGGGCCAAACAAGCCATCATAGAAGCCTATCAATGCCCCAGTCAGCAGGGCTAAACGTAGGTGCTTACCCGACCGCCCCTCTACCAACGATTCGCTGCCAAAAGATTTCCGGCGGAAGACGTATACGGCAACCGCCAACAGGATAAACGGCAGTGCTTTGCGGAGTATCTCTTGGGGAAACAGTGATACGGCGCGCGCGCCCAGGAATGCAAAGACCAGCGCGGCTGCAGACGCTGGCAGCGCGATATTCCAGAGCAAGGTCAGCCGTTTCGCGTAGCTGCGGGCGGCAAATGCGGTGCCCCAGATAGCCGCCAGCTTGTTCGTGCCAAACAGCGTCGAGGGCGCGGCTTGGGGGAAAACGCTTAACAACGCGGGGAGTTGAATCAAGCCACCGCCGCCGACTACCGAATCAATCAACCCGGCGAGCACCGCCGCAAGTCCAAGCAAAAGGTAATCGCTAGTCAGGATTTCCAAATAGCACGCCCCCGCATGGCTAAGATGTCGCGATTGTGAGTGGCCACTATCGCGATTCTCTATTGTTGGTAGGTTATGTCGCTACGACGCTGGGCGAGGGTGCGGCGTGCGCCTTGCGCTCCGCACGTATCAGGGCTGCAGTTTTATCGGCAATCATGATAACCGGCGAGTTCGGATTGCCCGACGTAATCAGCGGCATTACCGAGGCATCGACGACTCGCAGCCCAGCCACCCCGCGCACGCGCAAATGAGAATCCACCACAGCCATCGTGTCGTCCCCCCTGCCCATTTTGCAGGTGCCAACCGGATGAAAAATCGTGGTGCCGATATTGCCCGCTGCAAACGCAAGCTCTTCATCGGTTTGGAATTGCGGCCCCGGCAAAAATTCTTCCGGCACGTATCGTTGCAAGGCTGGTGCGCGAACGATGCGACGCGTGAGCGACAAGGAATCTGCCGCCACACGTCGATCTTCAGCTGTGCTCAGATAATTTGGCGCGATCACCGGCGCTGTCTGGGGATCGCCGCTAACGATGCGCACATGGCCGCGCGCCGTGGGGCGCAAATTGCAGACGCTCGCCGTGAATGCCGGGAAATCATGTAAGGGCTCGCCAAATTTGTTCAGCGACAGCGGCTGCACATGATATTGAATGTTCGCTGACGTTTGCGATGGGTCGGACTTCGTGAACGCGCCCAACTGCGATGGCGCCATCGACATGGGACCGCTACGATTCAGCGCATACTCCAGACCGATCTGGAGCTTGCCAAACCAGCTGTTAGCCATCGTATTCAGGGTCTTCACTCCCTGTACCTTGAACGCCATTCTCAACTGCAAATGGTCTTGCAGGTTTTCACCCACGCCAGGTAAATGCGTGACCACTGGAATCTGGTGCTGCGATAACAAGGCCGAGGAACCCACGCCCGACAACTGCAGTATCTGTGGCGACCCGATCGCACCGGCGCTCAGCAGCGTCTCGTGCGCTGCTTGCGCAAACCAGTGCTGACCGCCGCCGATGAACTCCACGCCTCGACAGACCTCACCCTGCGCGGTTTTTTCGATGCGCAACTTGTGCACATGGCAGCCCGTCATGATGTCGAGATTGCCGTGGCGTCTTTTCACCGAGCGAAGAAACGCTTTCGCTGTATTCCAGCGTATGCCGCTGCGCTGGTTCACTTCAAAGTAACCGCAACCTTCGTTATCGCCGCGATTGAAATCTTCGGTGTTCGGAATGCCGGTCTGCGCCGCCGCTTCGCGGAACGCGTCAAGAATTTCCCAGCGCAATCGCTGCTGCTCTACGCGCCACTCGCCACCCGCGCCGTGAAAGGCATTTGCGCCCGAATGATAGTCTTCGGTCTGCTTGAAGATGGGCAGCACATTTTGCCAGCGCCAGCTATCGTCACCTGTCAGTTCTGCCCAGGCTTCATAGTCGCGGGTCTGCCCGCGCATATAAATCATGCCGTTGATCGATGAGCAGCCGCCCAGCACTCTGCCGCGCGGATAAATCAAGCTGCGTCCATTTAATCCAGGATCTTGCGCGGTGCGATAGCGCCAGTCAGTGCGCGGATTGTCGATGCAATACAAGTAACCAACCGGGATGTGTATCCACACATAGTCGTCCTTCCCTCCTGCCTCGATCAGCAGCACCGAGATACCGGGGTCTTGCGTCAGCCGGTTCGCCAACACGCAGCCCGCTGTGCCTGCGCCGATGATGATGTAGTCATACTTGCCCGCAGACTGCGGCGATGAAGACGCTTGCATCTCGACCTCCCGCGCTTACTTTGCGACTGGCATCGTGAACTCTGCGCCCTTACCTATCGACGCCGGCCAGCGCTGCATGATGGACTTGTACCGCGTGTAGAAGCGAACGCCCTCTTCGCCATAGATGTGCGCATCGCCAAACAGCGACCGCTTCCAGCCTCCGAAAGAGTGCCATGCCATCGGCACGGGGATAGGCACATTCACACCTACCATGCCTGCCTCAATACGCCGAGAAAACTCTCGGGCGGTATTACCGTCCGATGTGAACAACGACACACCATTGCCGAACTCGTGGCGGTTGATCACATCAATCGCGGCACCCAGATCGGCAACCCGCACCACACACAGCACCGGCCCAAAGATCTCTTCCTGATAAATCGACATCTCGATGGACACATGGTCGAACAACGACCCGCCCAAGAAGAAACCCTGCTCGTGGCCCGGCACTTGGTGTCCGCGCCCATCCACCACCAGCTTTGCGCCTGCCTTCACGCCTTGCTCAATGTACGATTCAATCTTTGCCTTGTGCGCTGCCGTGACCACGGGGCCCATCTCGGCATCAGGCTCCATACCATTCCTGACCTTAAGTGCTTTCACGCGCGGCACCAAAGCATCTACCAATTTGTCAGCAACGCTGCCGACAGCGACGGCCACCGAAATTGCCATGCAACGCTCGCCCGCAGAGCCATAGGCGGCACCGATCAGTGCATCGACCGCTTGATCAAGATCGGCGTCGGGCATCACAACCAGATGATTTTTCGCGCCGCCAAGTGCCTGCACACGCAATGGGTAGGCACCCTTGCGACGTGCGCCCTCGGTATAGATATATTCGGCAATCGGCGTCGAGCCGACAAAAGAAATCGCTTTGACATCCGGGTGATGAATCAAGGCATCCACCGCGAGCTTATCGCCCTGAACAACATTGAACACGCCATCTGGCAACCCCGCCTGTTTGAATAAATCCGCCAGCAATAATGAGGGAGATGGGTCCCGCTCCGAAGGTTTAAGCACAAACGTGTTCCCGCAGCCTATGGAGACGGGTGCCATCCATAAGGGCACCATGACAGGAAAATTGAACGGTGTGATGCCAGCAGTGACACCCAGTGGCTGCCTCAGTTGCCAGTTGTCGATGCCGCCACCAATGTTGTCAGTGAACTGCGTCTTCAGCAGCTGGGGCATGCCGCAGGCGTATTCGACAATCTCGAGGCCGCGCACGACTTCACCCTTCGCATCGCTGAACACCTTGCCATGCTCGCGGGTAATCATCGCGGCAAGTTCATCATGATGCTTCTCTATTAGCTCTTTGAACTTGAACAATACGCGAGCACGTTTCAGCGGGGCTGTATCTGCCCACGCGGGTGCAGCCGCTTGTGCGGCGGCGACCGCTGCATTGACCTCAGCTTCGCTAGCCAGGGCAACTTCGGCAATTTCGGCCCCCGTTGCGGGATTGAACACCACCTGGGACCGGCCGCTTGTTGCAGCTACTGCCTGTCCATTGATGTAATGAGAAATCGCAGCCAGCCTACCTGTCATACGTTGTCCTTTTCGTTGTGATGACTTTTTTGCAGATTAACCTTGAGAACTCTCGCATGCCCAGTCAGTTGGCATCCATTACTCCACAGGCCGCCATTATAAAGTTTCAACCAAGATTCAAGCTCAACTTATGACTGAGCTTCTTTGCATGTGAAACACACCATGATGAATAATCGCCGGAAAACTTGACACGGCTACAGGCAAAACCGCTGGACGGCTATCTGATGTTGTGGAAAAAGCTAGGGACAACTGTGTTCGAGTAAGTGGAGAACTCGGTATTCTCGACTCCCTGTCATTTTTATGCAGATGCTATCCTGAGTTTACAGACTCGCTATTCAGACTTTATCTTTCCGCTAGTCGCTTGGTTCAGAAGGGAAAATATCGGTTATCCACAGAAATCGCCTTAGCTTATCTACTACTACTAATTTGAAATACAAGCTTTAACAAACAAGAGAGATTGAAAGCAGTGCAGTCAAGTAAACCACACCCTGTGTACAAAGCTTTGGATAATCCGTGGATACTTTGTTGATTAAACAGGTAGCAACATTCGTTAAACAACCATGCTATCGTGCACGCTATGAAATCAACGGCTCAATAAACGAAACGCCCTTAGAACTATCGCAACGCGTCCAGGTAGCCTTGGACCAACAAACTCAAGGTTCAATGAGACTCTGAAAACGGTGTCAACCATTTTGAATTGCGCAATTGCTCTCGCAACCACTGATGCCCGGGGCTTCTCGCATCTCGCTCATGCCAAAGCATATCAATATGAACTTCTGGCATAACAAACGGCAATTCTTTTACCACCAGCGCATTGGTCATACCGGTAGCCGCAATCAAGTGGTGCGGCAGCACCATGATGAGATCTGAATTCGCCACGACTTTGCCGGCAGTAAAGAATTGATTCACGGTCAGCAGGATTCGACGCTCTTTGTTGACCGACAACAAAGCATCATCTACCAGACCGCGAGCGCGGCCCGAAAAACTCACCAGCAGGTGATTCGCCTGGCAATATGCATTCAACGACAGATCCTTGTTTGCGAGCGGATGTTCTTTACGCATGACGCAGACATATTGACTGGTATATAAACGCTCGTGGCGAATAGGGGTTTCTGTAGCGCCTTGCAATTGGGCTACCACGCCCGGGAAAAAACCGATCGCCAGATCGATATCTCCTCGCAAGAGTAATGGCCTTGGCTCACGTGTCGTTAGGGGCATCATGCGAATATCAATACCCGGCGCATCTTTTTCAATCACTCGCACCAGGGGTGGCAATAACAGGCCAGCCGTCGCATCCGCCATCGCCATTCTGAAAGTTGCGTGCGCTTTCGCGAGTTCAAAGCTGCGCGGTGCCACCGCTTCTTCAAGATCTGCCAATGCACGCCTGACTGCCGGCCACAAAGATTCCGCGCGTGCGGTGGGTTTGACGCCGTGGGCTGTCCGGATCAGTAACTCGTCACCCAGCGCATCTCTCAGGCGCTTTACCGCGTTTGACACTGCAGGCTGAGTCATGGCCAGCCGGCTAGCCGCCCGAGTCAGATTTTGCTCGGTCATGACGGCATCGAAAACCCGCAGCAAGTTTAAATCTAATGTCAAAAAACTCATGTTTTATCCAAGTGCCGAAGCGCCGGCAGTCAATCGCTTGTTATACATTAAAAGTATAACCGACATTTAAAAATACAATTGTATTTATATCTTAGCGCTGACTTATACTGCGACGCAACATATTCACACTCCTTCGACCTATCTTATGCAAACTAGCGCTTCTCCGACCGTTCCAACGGCGACTATTCTCCGCTTTCCAATGTGGTTCGTTCATTTGTTGACAGGCCAAGCAGCGGGTGTCTCCAGCGTTGAACAGCGAGTTGACGATATTCATTCACTTCAACAAATGGCGCGTGATCTCGAACTCACCCAGCCTAACCTGGCAGCTGAATTGAGGAATTTCGCAACCCGCGCTTGACGAACAGAGCGCGACTAGCCCGCCGACTGAGTCGCGCTCATGTCTTTGAGCCGTCTTGCCCGGCCAAACCTCAGGCCGATGAACACGACCAGCACAGCGCATGCTGCAAGCACCCCGCGAGTGCCGATCACGGACAGCGCGGCGCCGGCGATGGCAACACCCAAGGCCTGACCAAGAAAAAAACATGAGGCGAACGCTGCCACAGCCGCACCGCGTCGCTCGGGCGCCATTTGTGTCGCATTGATTTGCAGGGTGTTATGAAGCATGTAGAAGCCCAAGCCGAAACCCGCGCACGCCGGAAATGCAAGCCACCAGAATGGCGTGAGTGCCAGCAGCAATAGTGAGGCGCCCACCAGCATCGCGCCCGCATTGATCAAACCCACTTCGCCAAGACGGCTGACCAAATCCCGAGAGCGCAGCGCAAAGATCAGACCGCCGCACCCAAACAACATCACCAGCGATCCAGACGACGCGAGCGACAGGCCATACACCGAATGCAAATGCGCTGGAACAAAAGCCAATGCGCCAAATATCACAGCACCTTCGAGTGACACCGTCAGTAACACTTGCTGCGCCCATGCCAGTCTCAGTACATGTCGAAACTCGACAAACATTCGTCTAAAGCCCGACTCGTCAATGACGTGCAACGCACGTGCCCCCGCCGGTAATAAGCGGTTAATGCTATGTAGGCCGACACTCGTGGCCGCGAACCACGCAGCAATCAAAAAAAACGGAAAGCGCCAACCAAAATACTCGGCACTCAGGCCACCGATCACGGCACCGGCAGACAAGCCCAGAATTTGCCCAATCAGGAATTTCGCCAGCACTGGTTGCCGGTGTTCATATGACACCACGTCGCCAATCCATGCCATGGACAGTGGGATAACTGACGCCGCCATCGCGCCCGCCAAAGCGCGCGCGACCAGCAAGGCGTCGAAGCCGGGCATCAAAGCACAAAGCAGAGCTGTTACGCTGCAGGCAGCGCAACCGTGCGCGACCACGCGCACTTTGCCATAGCGGTCACCCAATGGGCCGAACAACAGCTGAGAGACACCGTATGCAAAGCCGAATACGGTGACTACCCAAGACGCCAGCGCGATGCCGATGCCGAATTCATCAGCGAGTTTGATTAACATCGGATCGGTGACCCGCATTGACATGCCACTACCAAAAGCGCCAATGGCCAGTGCAATAATGGCGCGTCGAATCACAGGGGACAATGAGTGTTCGGAACGAGGTTGGGTAGTGTCAATCACAGCACGCTTTCTTTGATACGGATGAGACGCCTTACTTGACGCGGCAGGGCCTTGTTATTAATGCGCGACGTATCCGAATTAGAGACTTTGCTCGCTTTCGAAATAGCGCTTCTCGCTGCTTAGCGGATCGACGAAGCTCAGCGATTTTGCCAGCAGCTTCAGCGGCTTGGTGAAATCATCCGCGCCTGCTGGCCGGGCCATCGGATAAAAACCGTCATTCAGCAGCGGCAGACCGAGCGCGTTCATGTGGACTCGGAGCTGGTGCATTTTTCCCGTCAGTGGGTATAGCCGGTAGCGCGCGAGATCGCCCTGATTCGCGACATGTTCAATACGGGTATGTGCATTCGGCTCGCCAGCGATCTCCCGCATTCTGAAGAACTGCTCATCCCGCACGATACGGCTTTGGCGTTCAACGGGAAAAGATAACGCAATGTCAGCAGGAATTGCTGCAATGGCTTCGTAAAGCTTTTCCACAAAACGCTGGCGAAATAGTGATTGCCAAAGACTGCGTGTATCAGGATTCACCGACAGCATCATTACACCCGCAGTTTCGCGATCCAGTCGATGAATCGGTGTCAGCGTCTCGATACCGGTCGATTTCTTCAAACGGACCAGTAGCGTCTCGCGCAAAAACCGTCCACCCGGGGTCACCGGGAGAAAATGCGGCTTGTCGACGACCAGCAACTCATCGTTCAGAAAGAGGATTTTTTCATCGAATGGAATACGCGGTTCCAGTGCGCGTTCGCGGTAATAATAGACGGCTGCACCGCCGCGATAAGGACTTTCGGGGGAAAGACATTGGCCCCGCTCATCCATCACCTCGCCACGCGCCGCGCGCTCGCTCCAGCGATAAGCCGGAACGTCGGGGAAGCGCACCGCAAGGAATTCCCCCAGCGTCTTCCAGTGACCATGGGGCAGCCCAACCCTGCTAGCGGACACGCCGTCTCGCATGGGTAGCGGTGGAGTTGGTCGGTGCATTTGAGAAAACGCCACGTGAACAAAAACGTACAGAGAGAGGCCTGGACTACAGCGGGAAACCCGGACGCTGGATTTTACTCAATCCGCGGCATCGTCCCGACCGCGCTCTGACAAAGCGATTAGTTCGAGTGGTACCCCGAAGTAGTAGCATCAGGGGATAGATTAAGTCGCTGTGACACAAGCAGATGCCGTATTGTAGGGGGATATGCAGCCATTCATTTCACGCACTAAGGCTTACCGATGAAAATCGCCATCCTTGATGATTACCAGGACAGTGTCCGCCACCTCCCCTGCTTCCGCTTGCTCGAGGGGATGGATGTCAAAGTATTCAACCACAGCGCAAAAGGACTGGGGCAGCTGGCGATACGCCTGGCGGACATGGAGGCATTGGTGCTGATTCGCGAGCGAACCGCGATCAGCCGCGCCCTGATCGAGAAACTGCCCAAGCTAAAATTAATTGCTCAGACAGGACGTATCGGATCGCATGTGGATCTGGCGGCTGCCGCAACGCACGGCATCGCTGTCGTCGAGGGCAGCGGCGATCCGGTCGCCCCTGCCGAGCTGACCTGGGCACTGATACTGGCGGCTCGGCGGAAGATCCCGCAATACGCGTCCTTGTTAAAGCAAGGACTGTGGCAAGCCAGTGCGGTTGAGCCTGCGCGCAGCACACTGGGTTGCACCTTGCAGGGCCGTGTGATGGGTATCTGGGGCTATGGACGAATAGGGCAACTGATTGCGCGCTATGCACAAAGCTTTGGCATGAAGGTGCTGGTCTGGGGTAGCGAAGCCAGCCGCAACAAGGCCGTCGCCGAGGGTTTTGACGCGGCAAACAGCAAGAAACAATTGTTCCTGCAGTCGGATGTACTCAGTCTGCATTTGCGGCTCTCCGAATCCTCGCGCTATGGTGTCACGTACGAAGATTTGTCCTTGATGAAATCGGACGCGCTGATCGTCAACACCAGTCGCGCGGAATTGATTGCACCAGGCGCCCTTGAGGCGGCCTTGCGCGAGGGCAGGCCCGGCGGTGCCGCGCTGGATGTGTTCGAGATCGAGCCGTTGCCGATCAATGCGTCCATACTACAATTGGAGAATGTGCTTGCCACCCCGCATATCGGCTTCGTCGAGACCGACAGTTATGAGCGCTATTTCCGGCCAGCTTTTGAAGCCATCGTCGATTTCGTTCAGGGCAATCCCGTGAACAATATCGCGCAAACCGTTTGACAAGATGAGCTCTCAAACGCGGTCGCTCGGGCAAATCGTCAGCATCAATGTCGCCAAAGTGTCGCCACTGTTCGTGAAAGAAGGAGACACCACCCATCGCATCATGTCGGGCATACGCAAGCAAGCGGTGGTAACTCCGATGGGCGTGGGTCCTTTGGGGATCGCGGGTGACGAACAGGCCGACCTCAGCGTACATGGTGGGCTGGACAAGGCGGTGTACCTCTACCCGCATGAGCATTACGCGTTCTGGAACGACGCTCGCGAACGCATGAACAAGCAGCAGACAGCGCTCTTGCCGGGTGCCATGGGAGAAAACCTGACGACATCAGGCGTACTGGAGACCGATCTCTGGGTCGGCGATCGTCTGCAGATAAACGAAGTTATCTTCGAAGTGACCGAGCCACGTTCACCCTGTTACAAGTTCGGTGCGGTGATGGGTTATGCGCAGGCGATCAAGCAGATGCTGCAATCGGGTTATACCGGTGTTTATCTCCGAGTGATTCAGAGTGGTGTATTGCATGCCGGCGAAGGCATCATGCTTTTGCCCGGTCAGCGTGAGCTCAGCATTGCGCAGATCAACGATCGGCGTCTGAAGGGACGTCAGCGAGATTTGTTCTGATCAGAGGCGAAGGCTTGTTCGCATGCGGCAGATGACGCCAGAGTTTGCTCCATCCCGGTGGCCATGGCAACGCAGGACCGGAATACGGCGCAACATGACTACGCAGCGGGATGACAGGCAAATGGTCTGGCGCCGCGCCATCGCGCAGATCCCAGCCCAGCGAGTAGGTGTAGTTGGGTAGCAGCGCCTCGCAGACATCGGCGAACCATTGCGAGTGATCTTCGTCGCGGCCCAGCGCGCGCGACAAGCCCTGTGGATCGAAGCGCGCTAGCGAAGATACCAGCTCATGCGCGGTCGCTCCGGGCGCATCACCCCAGCCCAGCACAGGATTCAAGTTGTATTCAGCGCCTGAACCGTACCAGCCCTCGCGCCAGCTTCGCTGCATCCATTGACGCGGACCCGTAAACAGGTGCCAGCGCCAGTGTAAGCCCGAGGGCTTGGGCCAGCTATAGAGATACAGGCGCTGATAACCGGCCTTGTGCAATTCGCGCATCATCCCCATCAGTCGACCATGCGGCATGCGATCCGGTGACGAGCGACGAAACTGTATTGGCTCGCCATCCGCATGCTGCACCTGATCGCAAGAGAGATTCAGGTCCAGTGTTCTTCCTTCACTGGCAAAGCGTGCCGAGATCCATCCCGTCATCAGATTGACGGAAGTCACCACGCCATAACCGCGATAGCGATGGAAGATCACAGTGCCGGGCGCAACGGGTTTCATGAATGAACTCGGGTTGTCATACAACAGACGACAGTGTATCCGACATTCTGTGCCGACTGCCGACCGTTTATCGGGCGATTGCTCCGAACATTGATAGAGACCTTCGGAGCACTCTGACAGCTGAACTTCCGTAACTTCCCGCGCTGCAAATCACGCATGAGATCATGCCAACATAGCATTGGATTAAAGCGCATGCATCCTCTTAATATGCAAGTCCATCTTGTCTCGGATGGCGGGCAATCAGGTCGTTCCTCGCCTTGCTTGCCCTGCATTTTCGGAGTGGATTCATTCGGATCCACTCCTTTTTTTTCGCTGTTCTTCGCCGGTGTCCCAGCAGTAGACCAACGATGGCTCGTCGCCTTGGCCTTCAGGCTATGATGTGCCCATAAACACTATCGCAGCTATTCAACCGGGACATCATGAGCTTGCGCATCATTACCACTGGCGGCACCTTTGACAAACATTACGATCCAATAGCGGGCACGCTGGGATTTGACAAAAGCGTCTTGCCAGAAGCGCTGACACGTGCCCGTCTAACCGAGCCGTGTGCGTTCGAGCCGCTGATGGCTGTCGATTCGCTCGACATGAAAGACCAACATCGCGAGCAGATATTGGTGGCGTGCAGGCGCGCACCCGAGAGCAGGATCGTGATCGTGCATGGCACGGACACCATGCGCGAGACGGCCGCGGTGATCGCCGGGGCCCAGCTGCTCAAGACCATCGTGCTGACCGGCGCGATGGTTCCTTATGAGGTCGCTGGCTCGGATGCGATGTTCAACCTGGGCTCCGCAATCACCGCTGCACATTTATCCAGGTCGGGCGTCTGGATTGTCATGCATGCGCAGGTATTCCCCTGGAATGAGGTTCGCAAGAATCGAACTGCCGGTGTCTTCGAGCGCGCTGACTGAACCTGAAATGAAAATGCTGGATAATTTATCCCAGCCATCTTTCATACTCTAACGGGACATCATGAATAACAAGCACCGCATGTTCGGTTTTTTGCTGGCCGGCGTAATCACCGTTTTTCCATGGCCGGCACTGGCGGCACCATCGACGTTCCCGTTGCAGCCGCTGGCAGACAAGCCTGGGCGCCTTTCCATCAACGGTCTTGGCAAGGTCTTTTATATACCCTCTACGCTCGCTACCATTCAGTGGGGTTATCTGCCGAATGCGACTACCGCACCGGTACTGACCGTGCCCTCGGGCGCTACCGTGGTTTTTGACACGGTGTCGCATGAAGGCATTCTGGAAGATCAAGGTCGCGATCCGATCGCCTTCTTTGGGAAGCATGGCGTACCGGCGCGCATGGTGTTGAAGGATGCGATTGCCATCACGAGCTCCAGTCTCGCGCATGATTTTGCAAAAGACGGACCCCACATCGTCACCGGGCCGGTGGCGATTCAGGGCGCCGAGCCGGGAGATGTGCTGAAAGTCGACGTGCTCGCGGTCACGCCGCGCGTGCCCTATGGCGTGATTTCGAATCGTCATGGCAAAGGCGCGCTGCCTGGCGAATTCCCAGAAGGTGCAAAGCCCGAGCCGGATGCCAGCGCTGCCGAGCCAGAAAAATTTCATAATGTCTCGATTTTCACGCCTATCAGCAAAAACTCGCGTGGCCAGTGGGTCGGCATGATGAAGAACGCGCGCGGCGAGCCGGTCAGCTTCCCAACTTCACCCTTCATTGGTGTGATGGGCGTCGCAGCTGACACATCGGAACCTGTTCACTCAGTGCCGCCGGGTGTCTACGGTGGCAATATGGATGTGAAAGATCTCGGCGCGGGTACGACGGTCTATCTGCCAGTCTTTGTGCCGGGTGCGAATTTCTATGCCGGTGATCCACACATGGTGCAGGGCAATGGTGAAGTGGCACTGACTGCGCTTGAGCATTCGATGCGCGCGACGTTTCGTTTAACGCTATTGAAGAAAGGCGATCCGCGCATTCCGTCCGCCTCCGGTACCTTGGCCAAGCCATTCGGTGAAACGCGCGATCACTGGATAACGATAGGCCTCAATCCTGATCTGAATGAAGCGATGAAGGATGCGGTCCGCGAATCCGTGCGCTTTCTGAGTGAAGTGCTGGGCATGGATCGCGCCGTGGCTTATGCCTATCTGTCAGCGGCGACGGATTTCAATGTGTCGCAAGTGGTGGATCGTACCAAGGGTATCCATGGTCTGATACGCAAGGCAGATTTCCGCAAGCTGAAGCATTCAATGAAATCAGCAGCATCCAAACGTTGACCAGCCGTCCGGCGGTCGATCAGCAACCGCTATCGTTGACGCTGCCGTCGGGCATGATGGTGTTGCAGATTTTTGCTTCTTCCAGTTTTACGCCATCGATCTTCGCCCCTTTGAGATTTGCGCCTTTCAGGTTGGCGGAGGCAAAGCTGGCACCTGTCAGATCAGCCCCTTCCAGGTTGGTGTCGCGCAGGAAGGCATTCAGAAAATTAGCCCCA
>RGFZ01000047.1 GCA_010024875.1 Oxalobacteraceae bacterium
ATGTCGGCGTACATCTTCTCGCCCAGCTTCTGCGCGGCCTCTGACAACGCAGCCACTTTCGCATCGATCGTGGCCTTGTCGCTGCCCTTGAGCGCTTCTTCGAGATCCTTGATCGCGGCCTCGATTTTTTCCTTTTCGCCTGCCTCGAGCTTGTCGCCATGCTCGCTCAGTGCCTTGCGCGTCGAATGCACCAGTGCGTCGCCCTGGTTGTGCGCCTCGGCAAGCTCCTTCAGCCGCTTGTCTTCTTCGGCATTCGCCTCGGCATCGCGCACCATGCGCTGGATTTCTTCTTCATTCAGACCAGAGTTGGCTTTGATGGTGATCTTGTTTTCCTTACCAGTGGCCTTGTCTTTCGCACCAACGTGCAAGATGCCGTTGGCATCGATATCGAAGGTCACTTCAATTTGCGGCGTGCCGCGAGAGGAGGGCGGAATACCTTCGAGATTGAACTCGCCCAGGCTCTTGTTGCCCGACGCCATTTCACGCTCACCTTGGTAGACCTTGATTGTCACCGCCGGCTGGTTGTCTTCTGCGGTCGAGAACACCTGACTGAATTTGGTCGGTATTGTGGTGTTTTTCTTGATCATCTTGGTCATCACGCCGCCCAGCGTCTCAATGCCTAACGACAGCGGCGTCACATCGAGCAGCAACAGGTCTTTGCGTTCACCTGACAGCACCGAGCCCTGTATCGCCGCACCTACCGCCACCGCCTCATCGGGATTGACGTCCTTGCGCGGTTCTTTACCAAAAAATTCTTTGACCTTCTCCTGCACCTTGGGCATGCGGGTCATGCCACCGACCAGGATGATGTCGTCGATCTCGGAGACCTTCACACCCGCATCCTGGATCGCAGTACGGCAAGGCTCGATGGTCTTGGAGATCAGCTCTTCGACCAATGCCTCAAGCTTGGCCCGCGTAATCTTGAGATTCAGGTGCATCGGCGCGCCATTGGCCATCGCGATGTAGGGCTCGTTGATCTCGGTCTGCTGCGACGAAGATAGCTCGATCTTTGCACGCTCAGCTGATGCCTTGATACGCTGCAGAGCGATCGGGTCTTTGGCCAGATCGACGCCATTGATCTTCTTGAACTCATCAATGATGTAATCGATCAGACGCTGGTCAAAATCTTCACCACCGAGGAACGTGTCGCCGTTAGTGGACAGCACCTCAAATTGCATCTCGCCATCGACATCAGCGATTTCGATGATCGAGATATCGAAGGTACCACCGCCCAGGTCATACACTGCAATCTTGCGGTCGCCCTTGCCACTCTTGTCCAGGCCGAAGGCCAGCGCCGCTGCTGTCGGTTCATTGATGATGCGCTTGACGTCCAGACCGGCAATCCGGCCAGCGTCTTTGGTTGCCTGACGCTGCGAATCATTGAAATAAGCTGGCACCGTAATCACGGCCTCGGTAATTTCCTCGCCGAGATAATCTTCGGCAGTTTTCTTCATCTTGCGCAGTACTTCGGCGGAGATCTGCGGCGGTGCGAGTTTCTTGCCTCGCGCCTCAACCCAGGCATCACCATTTTCTGCCTTGGTGATCTCGTACGGCATCAGTCCGATATCTTTCTGGACCTCTTTCTCATCATATTTGCGGCCGATCAGTCGCTTGACCGCGAACAGGGTGTTCTTCGGGTTGGTGACTGCCTGACGCTTGGCCGGTGCACCGACCAGGATCTCGCCATCTTCTTGGTAAGCGATGATAGAAGGCGTGGTACGCGCGCCTTCGGAGTTTTCAATGACCTTGGGCTGACCGCCCTCCATGATGGCGACGCAGGAATTTGTCGTTCCCAAATCGATGCCGATAATCTTGCCCATGATGATTTCCCTTCAAAAACTGTCGCTGGTTCAAATCTGTTGGTGCCTGATGTTCTGTTGGTTCTGATATGCGGTGCCGCACCGGGGTTTCAAGCGGGGTAGCGTATTTGATTCGCCACTCGGTTCACTGTCTCACTCACTGGGATACCGTAACCAGCGCAGGCCGCAACAAACGGTCGGCGATCATGTAGCCCTTCTGCAGCACGGTCACGATAGTGTTTGCCTCCTGATCGGCGGCCACCATAGAGATCGCCTGATGCTTCATGGGGTCAAGTTTGTCACCGGGCTGAGGATTCACCTCGATCAAACGGTTCTTCTCGAACGCGGCAGACAGTTGCTTGAGCGTCATCTCGACGCCTTCTTTCAGTGACTCAAGCGAGGGGGTCTCGATCTTCAGCGCCATCTCGAGACTATCCTTCGCGGGAAGCAATGCCTCGGCAAAACCTTCGATAGCAAACTTGTGGGCTTTGGCAATGTCCTCCTGCGCGCGGCGCCGGACGTTTTCCATTTCGGCCTTAGCCCGCAAGAAAGCATCCTGCATCTCGCCGGCCTTCGCCTCGGCCTCGGCAAGACGCTGGCCCAGATCCAGCCCGCTGCCCAAGGCCTGCTCGGCTAGCTGCTCTGCGAGCTGCTCGGCCTCCGAGGCACGCTGTGCGGATTCCTGAACGGGCACCTCGGGAGTGAGCTGTTCAGGCGAAGGGTTCGGCTGAGCGCCTTGCTGAGCATTCGGCTGTTCACCCTGAGTCATAAAATCTCCAACGAAATCAATGGCTTAAAAAAACACTGAACGGTATATGGGGATCGGCGCCAACTTTTCAAGCGCAGAAACGTCGCCGCTGTAAAAAAAATCGGGGGCCTTCAGCCCCCGAATCTTCAAGCCGACTGCCCAACTAGTCTGTGGCTCCGAGCTCCAATGCTCGCTGACGACCAACTTGCGCATCGGCTTGGCGGCGCTGCCTCGCGTGAGGGTCCTCCTTGATGGGCCAGCCTCCACTGTGTTTTTCGACCAGATCGGCCATCGCTTCTATCCACTGCGGGAGTTCATTCAGGCAGGGAATGTAATGAAATTCTTTGCCGCCGGCGTGCAGGAAATCTTCTTTCGCTTCCATCGCAATCTCTTCAAGCGTTTCCAGGCAGTCGCTGACAAAACCGGGGCACATCACATCGACGCGCCTGACGCCCTGCTGGCCGAGCGCCTGTAGCGTCGGTGCAGTATAGGGCTGCAGCCACTCTGCCTTGCCAAAGCGCGACTGGAAGGTAACCAGATAATCATCTTTAGACAGCCCCAACGCCTCGCCCAGCAAGCGAGCAGTCTTGTAGCACTCACAATGATAGGGATCGCCCAGCAACAGGGTTCGCTTGGGCACGCCGTGAAAACTCATCATCAGTTTGTCTGGCCGGCCGTGCTGCTCCCAATGCGCGCGCACGGTCGCGGCCAGCGACTGGATATAGCCATTTTCATCGTGATAGTGCTTGATCAGCCTGAGCTCGGGCGCATTGCGAACTTGTGTGTAATGCGAGAACACGGTGTCGAAAATCGACGCTGTCGTCGTTGCCGAGTATTGCGGATAGGCAGGCAGCACAAGGATACGGTCGCAGCCTTCGGCCTTGAGCTGATCAAGCACATGAGGCAGCGCCGGGTTGCCGTATCTCATCGCGACCGCCACTCGCACGTCATGCCCGCGAGCACTCAGCACCGATTGCAGCAGCGCCGCCTGGCGTTCGGTGTGCACCTTCAACGGCGATCCCTGCTCCGTCCAGATAGACGCATATTTTTCTGCTGACTGTCTGGAACGAAAAGGCAATATGATCCCGTTAAGGATGATCCACCAGATCAGCCGAGGAATTTCGACGACGCGCGGATCGGAGAGGAATTGCTTGAGGTAGACCTTCACTGCTGCTGCCGTGGGCGCATCCGGCGTGCCGAGATTTGCCAGCACAACGGCCGTCCTGCTCACGTCACCGTGGCGATGAGAAGGTTCAGGGTTGAAGCCCATCGAGGACTGCCTTTCTGTCAGATCTTGATTGTATGAATGGCTGGTGCCGGGAGCGCCGCGCGCAGGGCGTCGGGCGTCAGGAGGCCAGCAGCTCCCTTGCATGCTTGCGGGTGGTCGCCGTGATTTCCAGGCCGCCGAGCATACGCGCAATTTCCTCGACGCGCTCGGCAGCGGGCAAAGCGAGGATGCGCGAGACGGTGCGACCGTCGGCAATTGTGCCTTTGCTGACCTGAAAATGCTGGGCAGCCTGACTGGCCACTTGAGGAAGATGCGTCACGCACAGCACCTGCCGGTCCTGACCCAGGCGCTTGAGCAAACGGCCCACGACCTCGGCCACACCACCGCCGATGCCGCTATCGACCTCATCGAAAATCAATGTCGGTGTCGCAGTGGCACTGGAGGCAATCACCGAGATCGCCAGCGCAATCCTCGCCAGCTCTCCGCCGGAGGCGACCTTAGCCAGCGAACGTGGTGTCGTACCCGCATGACCGGCCACCAAAAATTCCACCTGCTCCAGGCCATGCGCGGCGGGCTCGGCCGCATGCAATGCAATATCAAAACGTCCGCCCGACATCGACAGATCCTGCATCGCGGCGGTCACTGCAGCCGATAATGACTTTGCAGCCTTGGCACGTTCTTTCGATAGTTTTTGTGCGAGCGAGCGATAGGCCTGCTCCAGCTTTTCTTCCTGCGCGCGCAGCGCATCCAGATCGCTGGCGTCGGCTAGCTGCGCGAGCCGCTCGGACAGGTGCTGAAATTCTGCCGGCAAGTCATCCGGTGTGACATGGAATTTGCGCGACGCGGAATGGATGGCTTCCAGTCTCGCCTCGACCGTGCGCAGGCGTTCGGGATCGAGCTCTATGCGGCCTAGATAATCATTGAGGGCATAAACAGCCTCTTGCAACTGAATGCGCGCAGGCTCAAGTGCATCGAGCACGGGCTTGAGCTTGTCATCGATGTCGGCCAGTTTGTCGAGCTTGAGGCCGATCGATGTCAGTTGCGACAAGATGGGGCTGGACTCCGATTCTGAGAGCATGTCGAGCGCTTGTTGCGCGCCCTCGATCAGGCTGGCCGCATGTGACAGGCGGCTGTGCTCGTTGCTGATCTCAGCCCATTCACCGGGACGTACCGCGAGCTTTTCCAGTTCGCTGACTTGCCACTCGAGGCGCTCGCGTTCCAGCAGCACATTTCTGGCGTCGCGCTCGAACTCTTCGCGCTGCCGGGCCAGCGTGCGCCATTGCTTGTGGGCGGCAGCAACTGCTTTCGCGTCATCCTGCAAACCGGCATGTGCATCCAGCAGCATTCGCTGAGCATCAGATTTCATCAGCGACTGATGCGCATGCTGACCATGAATATCGACTAGCATCTCGCCGACTTCACGCAGCTGTGTAATGGTGGCGGTGATGCCATTGATGAAGGCTTTCGAGCGACCGCTGTTGTCGATCACCCGGCGCAGCAGCAGCGGGCCATCTTCGCTGCGGAACTCATGCTCATCGAGCCATTCCATCAGCGGGGCATCGAATTCGCCGCTGAATTCGGCGGCAATGTCAGCCCGCGTCGCGCCTTCTCGTACCACGCTCGCGTCGCCACGTCCGCCGAGTGCGAGCGTCAGCGCGTCGATCAGAATGGATTTGCCGGCACCGGTCTCGCCAGTAAACACGGTAAAGCCCGCCGCGAGATCAATCTCGATCGCGTCGACGATTACGAAATCACGAATGATGAGGGTACGAAGCATGGAGGGAAGCTGAGCAAAAAATCCGCTGTGACGTTACAGGGCACGCCGCTATTTTAGCTGGCCGAACACCGAGGGATATTCGTTCCAGTGCAGTTTTTCACGCAGCGTGTGGTAATAACTCCAGCCTTCCGGGTGCAGGAAGTGAACGGTGTGCTCTGAGCGACGAACAATCACGCGATCGTGGTGTTGCAAGCTGGTCAGCGACTGCATGTCGAAATTGACGCTGCAATCGCGGCCGCTGGCCAATTCGATACGGATCTCACAGCTGTCCGACAGCACGATCGGGCGGTTGGACAAGGCATGCGGGGCAATCGGCACGAGCACGATGCCGCCCAGCTCCGGATGAAGTATTGGCCCGCCAGCGGAGAGCGCATAAGCGGTCGATCCGGTCGGTGTGGAGATGATCAATCCATCAGAACGCTGGTTGTACATGAAATGCCCGTCGACCTCAACGCCCAGCTCCACCATGCCCGCGCCAGCGCCGCGCGCGACGACCACATCGTTGAATGCCGTTGCGCGGAAAATCTCACGCCCTTCTCGTTCAACAGCGCCCTCCAGCAATGACCGCGACTCGGACACCAGCTTTCCATCGAGGACTTCACTGAGCGCAGGCAGCATGCGCTCTTGAGGTATGTCAGTCATGAAACCCAGACGTCCCTGATTCACGCCGATCAGCGGTACCTTGAAGGGCGCCAACTGGCGCGCAATCCCTAGCATCGTACCGTCCCCCCCCAGCACGATAGCCACATCGGCGTTCGCGCCGATCTCGGCAGGCGTCATCGCAACAACATGAGCCATGCTCAGATCTTGCGCTGTCACGGTATCGGCGACGAGCCGGTGCCCGCGCCTCTCAAGAAACGCCGCCAGTTCGAGTAACGCAGCGCCCGCGAGGGAATCGCCGTGCTTGCCGATGATGGCGACGGTATCGAAACGCCGGGGTGAGGGATGTGTTGCTCGGGACATGCGCCAAATTAGACCATAATTGCGCGTTCCTATAAAACTTGACGACGCCACGGTGCCAGCTCACGCCCCACTGAATACCGAACGTCCGCCGATCGCGGCCATCCTTTTCGATCTGGACGATACGCTGTGGCCAATCACGCCAGTCATCGTCAGAGCAGAGCAAGTACTGTTCGACTGGATACGCACGCATGCGGCTGCGGTCGCCAAACAGTACAGCATCGACTCCATGCGGGCGCGCCGATCCGAGCTGATGCGCGAGTATCCCGCATTGCGCGCCGATCTGGTGGCGCTGCGACACCAGTGCCTGTCCGAAGCTTTTGCCGCCTCTGGCGTGGCCCTATCCAAGGTCGACGAGGCAATGCGCGTATTCACCCGGGCGCGTAATCAGGTGACACTGTTTTCTGACGTTAGCGAGTGTCTCCCGCGATTGTCACAACGCATTCGCATAGGCTCTCTGACCAATGGCGCGGCTGACCTGGGCGAGATCGGACTGGCCGAGCATTTCGAGGTAACGATCGCAGCGCACCAGCTGGGCACCACCAAACCTGATCCGGCAATCTTTCACGCAGCCTGTGAAGCGCTGAGACTCGCTCCCTCTCAGGTCGCCTATGTGGGCGATGACCTGAGGCTGGATGTCGAAGGTGCGCAAAAAGCGGGAATGATCGGCTTGTGGATGAACCGCTCGCGCGCGACGATACCGGCAGAGCTGTCGCATATCCGGCCGGACCATGATCTCTTTTCGCTCCACGATCTGTGGGACTGGCTGAACCTGCGCAGCTGTTCTAATTGAAGTCACTGGCGCGCGGGCAACAGCCTCGCTAGAATACGACCATGCAACTCGATATTCGCGCACAAACCTTGTTGAAAGCTCTGGTCGAGCGCTACATTGCCGACGGTCAGCCAGTGGGTTCGCGTGCTCTGTCGAAAATCTCCGGGCTGGAGCTTTCTCCCGCGACGATCAGAAACATCATGTCGGATCTCGAGGAACTGGGACTGGTCGCCAGCCCGCACACCTCTGCCGGCCGCGTGCCCACGCCGCGCGGCTACCGCTTGTTTGTTGACAGCTTGCTGACGGTGCAGACCATCGACGAAAGCACTGTCGAGTCTCGCTTGCAGTCCAGCGCCTCTCCGCAAAAAATCATCGCGAGCGCGGCCCAGGTGCTTTCTTCGCTGTCGCAATTTGCCGGCGTCGTGCTCGCGCCGCGCCGTGAAACCACCTTCCAGCAGATTGAATTCGTGCGCCTCTCCGCAAAACGCATTCTGGTGGTTATCGTCGCCCCCAATGGCGATGTGCAAAACCGGTTGCTGCTCACCGAGACCGATTACACGCCGGCGCAGCTGGTCCAGGCGGCGAACTATATCAATCAGCATTACGCGGGGCTGTCATTTGACGAAGTCAAGATCAAGCTCAATGACGAGCTCAAGCAGCTACGCGACGACATGATGCAGCTGATGCAGGCTGCCGTTGCAGCCGGTAGCGATGCCATGACCGAGGACAGCGAAGATGTCGTGATCTCTGGCGAACGCAACCTGCTTTCGGTGACAGATCTGTCCTCTAACATGGGCTCACTGCGCAAGCTGTTCGACATCTTCGAGCAGAAGACCAGTCTCGCTCTGCTGCTGGACAGTTCCAGCAAGGCCAGCGGCGTGCAGATCTTCATCGGCGGTGAATCGCAGCTATTACCCTTGGAAGAAATGAGTGTGGTGACCGCGCCCTACGAAGCCAATGGCCGTATCGTTGGCACGCTGGGCGTGATCGGGCCGACCCGAATGGCTTACGAGCGCGTGATTCCCATCGTCGACATCACGGCGCGCTTGTTGTCGAACGCGCTGTCGCATTCCTGAGCGGTCCGCCCGTAGCGCTGATCGCTGTCGTCAGCCACCCGAACGGTGTTGGCAGTTTTGCTTGGTGCAGTTTCCGTACAGCGAGAGCGCATGCTCGGTCAGCTTGAAGCCCCGCTCTTCCGCGATCTTGTGCTGTCGACGCTCGATTTCTTCATCGAAGAATTCTTCGACACGACCGCAATCGAGGCATACCAGATGATCGTGATGCGTGCCCTGATCAAGCTCGAACACGGCTTTGCCTGATTCGAAGTGATTCCGGCTCAGAATGCCCGCCTGCTCGAACTGCGTCAGCACCCGATAGACCGTTGCCAATCCAACATCTAGATTTTCTGCCAGCAGCAGCTTGTAGACATCTTCCGCTGACAGGTGACGCACGCTGCTGCCCTGGAAGATTTCAAGGATTTTCAGGCGGGGCAAGGTGGCTTTAAGGCCGCTGGATTTCAGGTCGGCGGGGTTGGTAGGCATGTTTTCGCTTCTTTAACTTGAACTGCTTTATCATATAGCGTTTAGCTTTTGCGCTCAATGAAAGCACTCTCATGAAGTCATTGTGGTACGTATCATCGGTTGGCATCACCTTCCCGCTCGCGGCGAGCGTCGCCGCGGTGTCTTTACTGGTCGGCGGCTGTGCGTTGAATCCTTTTGGCGCGAAATCTCCGATCGCCAGTGAGGCTACGCCCTCGGCGAATGGTGTGGTGCAAACCGTGCAAAAGAAAAAGCTGTTTGGTGTGATACCGGTCTACCGCCCCGATGTTCAGCAAGGTAATTTCGTGTCCAAGGAAATGGTCTCTCAACTGAAGGCCGGAATGACCCCCGAGCAAGTGCGTTTCGTGCTCGGCACACCGCTGGTCTCCGACATCTTCCATGGCGAACGCTGGGACTATCCTTTCCGCATGCGCAATGGCGATGGCCAGATCACCACCAGCCATGTCTCCGTATTTTTCAAGGAGGGCCGCGTCGAACGGTTTGAAGGCGGCGACCTCCCGGAAGAGAAAGACTACCTCAAGCGGCTCGCCGCACCACAAAAATAACAATTCGCACGACCCCGGAACCCCTGATTCATGAAACCGTTGAAGATTGCCGTTGCCGGCGCCTCTGGCCGTATGGGCCGCATGCTGATCGAAGCCATCGTCGCCGATCCCGAAGCCATGCTCGCGGGTGCGCTCGACATGCACGGCGCACCGGGCGTAGGCAGCGATGCCGCTGCTTTTTCAGGCCAGCCAGCCGGCGTGACGATCGAATCCGATCTTGCCAAAGGCCTGGCGCAGTCGGAATTCCTGATCGACTTCACCCGCCCCGAGGGGACGCTGAAGCATGTTGAGTACTGCGCCGAACACGGCATCAAGATGATCATTGGCACCACAGGTTTTGATGATGCCGGCAAGGCAGCCATCGTCGCTGCTGCAAAAAAAACTGCCATCGTATTCGCACCCAACATGAGTGTCGGTGTGAACGTGACGATGAAGCTGCTCGAGTTGGCAGCAAAAAGCTTCTCGCACGGCTACGACATCGAGATCATCGAGGCGCATCATCGTCACAAGGTGGATGCGCCTTCCGGCACGGCGTTAAAGATGGGTGAAGTCATCGCCGATGCGCTGGGTCGCGACCTGAAACAAGTCGGCGTGTTCGCACGGGAAGGCGTCACTGGCGAGCGCGATCCCTCATCCATCGGCTTTGCGACCATACGTGGCGGTGATATCGTTGGCGACCACACGGTACTGTTCGCGGGCATAGGCGAGCGCATAGAGATCACTCACAAGTCATCAAGCCGCGTGACCTATGCGCACGGCAGCTTGCGTGCTGCTCGCTTCCTGAGAGAGCAATCCAGCGGCCTGTTCGACATGCAGGATGTGCTCGGCCTGCGATAAGTCGCCGGTCCTAGCCACTTGCGCCTGCTGCTGATGACACCTAAACGGCATTCCAGTGTTTCCGCCGCCGTGTCGGTGGCGCTGCATGTCGTGGCAATCATCATCGTGTCCATGGGCTTGCTGAAGCACGCTCATGATGACATCGAGAAGCCGCCGGTGATCATTGAGCTGGTGCGTCCCAAGCCGGAGCCTCCGCCACCGCCGCCCAAGCCCGAGCCGCCCAAGCCTGAGCCGCCAAAACCCAAGCCACCCAAGCCCGAACCCGTGCAACCGGAGCCGCCACGGCCTGCGCCTCCCGCGCCCGCGCCGACTCCGCCAACCACGCCGGCACCCACCGTCAGCGTGCCCGAAAGCAAACCTGCGCCGCAACCACCGGAACCGGCGCCCCCGCCCAGACCTGCGCCGGCGCCTCAGGCGCCGCCAGCACCACCTGCCCCACCGGCAAAAACCGACGTCAGCATCTCGGCCAGCTACAGCGCCAGCAATGCCAAGCCGGTGTATCCGACAATGTCCAAGCGCATGGGCGAACAAGGCACCGTTATGCTTCGCGTGCTGGTAAAGAGCGACGGTAGCGCAGCTAACGTAGAAGTAAAATCCTCCAGCGGTTTTCCGCGGCTTGATCAGTCGGCGGTCGAGGCAGTGAAATCATGGCGCTTCAATCCTGCGACACTCGATGGCAAGCCCGTCGATGAGTGGTATCAGGTGCCCATTCCCTTTAAACTCCAGAACTGAACTTTATCCAGCGGGAACGAATGAACGACACCATCAACCAGAATCTCGGCTTCGCCCACTACTGGGCGCAAGGCGATGCCGTCACCCACAGCGTGGCTTACCTGTTGCTGCTGATGTCAGTTGTCAGCTGGTATTACATCCTTTCAAAAGCGTGGACATCCTGGCGCATACGACAGAGCGCCGGTGCACTGGAGCGCTTCTGGGATGCGCCCAATCTGGACGACGCGATCGCCCTGCTCAACCATGAAGACACCGAGCATGTGTATTCGGCGCTGGCCACCCACGCTGTCGAAGCAGTGAGCATCAAATCCAAGGGGCAATCGCTGAATGCGAGCGTCGATCTCGGCGAGCTGGTTACCCGGACTTTGCGCCAGCAGATCAATCGCGTGTCCTCCCGCCTCGAAAGCGGACTGACGCTGCTGGCCTCAGTCGGATCGACCGCGCCTTTCATCGGCCTCTTTGGAACGGTCTGGGGTATTTATCACGCGCTCGCCGCAGTCTCGGCAGCCGGCACCATACAGATCGACAAAGTCGCGGGTCCAGTGGGCGAGGCGCTGATCATGACCGCGATCGGTCTCGTGGTCGCGATTCCCGCCGTGCTCGGCTATAACGCATTCACCCGCGTCAACCGAGTAACGCTGGCCGAACTCGATGCGTTTGCGCATGATCTGCACGCGCATCTGACCACCGGCACGCGCGTCACCATGCGCAAGCCAACCTGATCGACGACAGCACAGGGAGTGTACGATGGCCTTCGGCGGATTTAATGAGAACCAGCATCAGGCACCGATGGCAGACATCAATGTCACTCCCATGGTGGACGTGATGCTGGTGCTGCTGGTGATCTTCATCATTACCGCGCCACTGTTTACGCATGCGATCAAGCTGGAACTGCCGAACGCGCAATCTCAGGCTGCCCCGGAGAAGCCCGAGACCATCACACTGGCAATCAATGCGGAGGGTAAATTATTCTGGAACAACGCGGCCATTACTCGTGAAGAGCTGTCGCAGCGCATCGCCACCGCTTCGCAAAAGCAACCTCAACCCGAACTACAGCTGCGCGCTGACAAATCCACTCGCTATGAGGTGATCGCGCAGGTGATGTCAGCGGCGCAGAACGGCGGAATGAACAAGATCGGGTTTGTGACGGATCCGAAAGAGGTCGGCAGGTAAGCTGCACACCGAAAGCCGCAAATCCACCACCGGGGAGCCTCGATACCGCCATCCCCTCGTTTCTGCACTGTCATCCCCTCAGTTCTACACTGCCGTCCCGGCGCGGGCTGGGATCCATGCTCGCAAACCGCAGTCCTTTGAATAAGTCCTTCGCTCATAGCGATGGATCCCCCCTCCGGGCTGCCCTTATTCCCCCCACCCTAGCCGGTATAATGGCCGGCTAAACCGACACTCTCTCCGTTCACCCAAAATGCAAGACAAATACAGCCCGGCCGATGTTGAACGTGCAGCACAGGAACACTGGGACAAAACCGACGCCTATAAGGTTGTCGAGCACGCTCAAGACGCGCAGGGACGCGAAAAAAAGAAGTTCTACGCCTGCTCGATGCTGCCCTATCCATCGGGCAAGCTGCACATGGGCCATGTGCGCAATTACACGATCAATGATGTGATGGCGCGCCAGTTGCGCATGAATGGCTACAACGTGCTCATGCCCATGGGCTGGGATGCGTTCGGTATGCCCGCCGAAAATGCCGCGATGGCCAATAGCGTTCCCCCTGCGCAGTGGACTTACGCCAACATCGACCACATGAAGCAACAGATGCAGGCAATGGGTCTGGCGATTGACTGGTCGCGCGAAATGGCCGCCTGCAGTCCTGATTATTACAAGTGGAACCAATGGATGTTCCTGAAGATGCTGGAGAAAGGCATCATCTACAAAAAGACTGGCACGGTGAATTGGGATCCAATCGACCAAACCGTTCTGGCGAACGAGCAAGTGATCGACGGTCGCGGCTGGCGCTCGGGCGCGGTGATCGAGAAACGCGAGATACCAATGTATTACGCGCGCATCACCGACTATGCAGAAGAGCTGCTCGATCATGTCGAGCACAAGCTGCCCGGATGGCCGGAGCGCGTGCGCATCATGCAGTCGAACTGGATCGGCAAATCCACCGGTGTGCGCTTTGCCTTCACACACCAGATCAAAGGCGATGATGGTCAGCTGATCAATGATGGGAAGATGTGGGTGTTCACCACTCGCGCCGACACCATCATGGGCGTGACCTTCTGCGCCGTCGCGCCTGAACATCCATTGGCTACTCATGCTGGAGCGGGTAACGCTGAGCTCGCCGCTTTCATCGCTGAGTGCAAGCAGGGTAGCGTGATCGAAGCCGATATGGCGACAATGGAAAAAAAAGGCATGCCCACCGGACTGACCGTCACGCATCCACTGACGGGCAAGGCGGTCGATGTCTGGGTCGGCAACTACGTACTGATGAGCTATGGCGATGGCGCGGTGATGGGCGTACCCGCACATGACGAACGCGATTTTGCATTCGCAAAAAAATACCAGCTACCCATACAGCAGGTGATTGCAGTCCATGGCGAGACTTACAGCACCGAAGCCTGGCAGGAATGGTATGCCGACAAGGAAAACGGTCGTTGCATCAACAGCGGCAAATACGACGGGTTGGGTTATCAGGAAGCTGTTGAAGCCGTCGCCACTGATGTGGCAAGCAAAGGCGTGGGCGATAAAAAAATTACGTACCGTCTGCGCGACTGGGGTATTTCCCGCCAGCGTTACTGGGGTACGCCGATCCCGATCATTCACTGCCCTTCCTGCGGCGATGTGCCGGTGCCTGAAAAAGATCTGCCCGTCGTGCTGCCGGAAGATTGCGTGCCCGACGGCAGTGGTAATCCACTCAACAAGCACGAGAAATTCCTGAAGGTCGATTGTCCGAGCTGTGGCAACCCCTCACGCCGCGAGACCGACACGATGGACACCTTTGTCGACTCATCCTGGTACTACATGCGCTATTGCTCGCCGGGCAGCACGGATGCGATGGTTGATGCGCGCAATGATTACTGGATGCCTATGGACCAGTACATCGGCGGCATTGAGCATGCGGTACTACACCTGCTGTATGCGCGCTTCTGGACCAAGGTGATGCGCGATCTCGGTCTGGTGAAGTTCGATGAGCCTTTTGTGAACCTGCTCACGCAAGGCATGGTACTGAACGAGACCTACTATCGCGAGGATGAATCCGGCAAGAAGATCTGGTTCAATCCCGAAGACGTGACGCTGAAGCTGGATGACAAGGGCCGCCCTGTCTTCGCCAAACTGACATCGGATGGCGAGCCTGTGCAAATCGGCGGCACAGAAAAAATGTCGAAGTCCAAGAATAATGGCATCGATCCGCAAGCCATCATCGACCAGTACGGCGCCGATACCGCGCGACTGTTTACAATGTTCGCGTCGCCGCCCGAGCAAACGCTGGAGTGGTCGGGCGCCGGTGTCGAGGGTGCGCAGCGTTTTCTGCGCCGTGTGTGGACTTTCGCGCATGCGAAATCGGCACTGATTGATGCATCAGCCGTACTCCCTTCGACGCTGAATGCTGAGCTGAAGACCCTGCGTCGCGAGATCCACAAGGTGCTGCAGCAGGCGGATAATGACTACCGCCGTCTGCAATACAACACTGTGGTATCTGCCTGCATGAAGATGTTGAATCTGCTTGAGGGCGCCAGCTTCAGTGATGCCGCTGACAGCCGCGCGGTCGTGTCCGAATGCTTTGGCATCTTCCTGCGCGTGTTGTATCCCGTTTCTCCGCACATCACGCATGCACTATGGGAAGCGCTGGGCTACGCGAAGCCGTATGGGGACATTCTTGATGCGCCCTGGCCTAGTGTCGACAGCAGCGCGCTCGAGCAGGCCGAGATCGAGCTCGTGGTTCAGGTCAATGGCAAACTTCGCGGTAGCATCACCGTACCCAAAGCAGCAGACAAAGCCAGCATCGAAGCGGCGGCTCTGGCAAATGAGCAGGTACAGAAGCACGTGGCAGGTACGCCAAAAAAAATCATCGTCGTGCCAGGCAAGCTGGTGAATATCGTCGCCTGACAAAGACAATCTCACGCAGGAGAAGCTCATGCAAAATTCGCGCAGACTCTGGATATCCGCACTGATGATCCTGCCGCTAGCTTCGTGCGGATTCCAGCTGCGGGGCGCGCGTCCCGATGCGAAACTGGAATTCAATTCAGTGCATCTGGAAGTAACCACCGGTACAGCGATCGAGCGTGATTTGCGCACCGCAATACTCGCGCAGGGTAATACAGCGCTGGCGACGGATCGCAAGTCAGCTGACGTGACGCTACGCATCCTTCAAGAAAACCAGGAAAAAAAAGTCCTGACGATCAATGCGCAGGGACAGGTGCGTGAATACAGCCTGCTCTATCGCCTGCGCTTCGACGTCCTTGGCAAGGACAATGGCGTGCTGCTGGAGCCGACTGAGCTCGCGCTTCAGACCTTCATGAGTTTCTCGGAATCACAAGCGCTGGCAAAAGAAACCGAAGAACGTCTGATCTACAACGATCTTCGTGCTGATGCGGTCAGTCAGGTGATGCGGCGACTGTCTCAAATCAAGCCTGCGCTGTAGGCGATGCAGCTGCGCGCCGAAGCGCTAGATGCGCATCTAGCCAAGACGCTGGCGCCACTGTATGTGATCGTCAGTGACGAGCATTTGCTGGCACTCGAGGCGGCAGATCGCATACGTATTCGCGCGCGCAGCCAAGGATTCTCCGAACGTGAAGTGCTGACGGTGGATCGTCATTTCAAATGGGGCGAGCTGCTGGCATCCAGTCAGGAGATGTCGCTGTTTGGCGATCGCAAACTGATCGAACTGCGCATCCCCGGCGGCAAGCCGGGCAAGGAAGGCGGTCAGGCGCTGCAGGACTACGCAAAAGCGTGCGCGCAGATTGCTGAAGCCAGTGATACGCTGACCCTGATCACGCTACCCAAGCTGGATTGGGCGACCCAAAAAGCGGCTTGGGTGACTGCGCTGCAGCAGTCTGGCGTGTATGTGGATATCCCGCTGGTCGAGCGTCCGCAGCTGTCGAGCTGGATTGGGCAGCGCCTGGCTGCGCAAGGCCAGAGTGCGGACCGGGCCTCGCTGGATTTCATGGTCGAAAGAGTCGAGGGCAATCTGCTCGCTGCGCATCAGGAAATCCGCAAGCTGGGCCTGTTGTATCCTGAAGGCCGGTTGTCTGCCGAGCAGATACAGGATGCGGTGCTGAATGTCGCCCGTTACGACGTGTTCAAGCTATCCGAAGCCATGCTAGCCGGCGATGTCGCACGGCTGATGCGAATGCTGGAAGGTTTGAAAGGCGAGGGTGAAGCGCTGCCGTTGGTGCTCTGGGCCGTGAGCGAGGAAATCCGCATTCTGTTGAAGCTCAAGCTCGGCACGAACGACGGACGGCCATTACCGATGCTGATGAAGGAATACCGCGTCTGGGGCCCGCGCGAGCGATTGATGCCTTCAGCCGTTGCCCGATTAAAGCTCTCGGTACTGCAATCTGCAATGCGCGAAGCCGCGCAGGTCGACAGAATGATCAAAGGTTTGCGCAGCAAGCAGTTTGCCGGCGATCCCTGGGATGCGCTGCTTCAGCTAGCACTGAAAATCGCAAAGCACGCATAACGGACGTTACACCGTATCAATCGTATCAATCGCATCAACAGGAATACCAGGATGGACATTCAAGAGTACATGAGTCACATTGGAAAAGCCGCACGCAAAGCTTCGCGTGCAATGGCCAAGGCCGACACCTCTGCGAAGAACCGTGCGCTGGAACTGATCGCTGCCGGCATACGTCGCGATTCAGCGTTGCTGACCGCAGCCAACCAAAAAGATCTTGAAGCAGCACGCGCCAATGGTCTTGCTGCGGCAATGGTAGATCGGCTGACCTTATCAGACAAAGCGATCGCCACCATGGCTGAAGGACTGGAGCAGATCGCCGCACTGCCCGACCTGATTGGCGAGATCAGCAACATGAAGTACCGCCCCACTGGCATTCAGGTCGGTCAGATGCGCGTGCCGCTGGGCGTGATTGGCATCATCTATGAAGCACGGCCGAACGTCACCATCGATGCCGCAGGACTCTGCATCAAAAGTGGCAATGCCACGATACTGCGCGGTGGCTCGGAAGCAATTCACTGTAACCAGGCATTGGCCAAGCTGGTGAAAGAGGGTCTGTCCGGCGCTGGCTTGCCCGCTGAAGCGGTACAGATCGTTGAAACAACGGATCGTGCGGCGGTCGGCGCGCTGATCACGATGCCGGAATACGTGGATGTGATTGTCCCGCGTGGCGGCAAAGGACTGATCGAACGGCTGATGAAAGAATCTAAAGTACCGATGATCAAGCACCTCGATGGCATCTGCCATGTGTACATCGATGACAAAGCAGATATCGACAAAGCACTGCCGATTGCCTTTAATGCGAAGTGCCATCGCTACGGTACGTGCAACACCATGGAGACCCTACTGGTCGCCCGCGAGATCGCACCGAAAGTGCTACCTGAACTAGCGAAGCTGTATGCAGACAAACAGGTCGAGCTGCGCTGCGATCCGGAGTCTCTGACACTACTGGCCGGTTATCCGCACCTGAAATCTGCGACTGAGGAAGACTGGCGCACCGAATATCTGGATGCGATCCTGTCCGTGAAGATTGTCGCCAATGTCGATGAAGCAATTGACCATATCAACACCTATTCTTCGCAGCATACGGATGCCATCATCACTGAGGACTACACGCGTGCCATGAAATTTCTGCGAGAGGTAGATTCCGCGTCAGTGATGGTGAATGCCTCGACCCGCTTTGCCGATGGCTTTGAATACGGGCTTGGCGCCGAGATCGGCATTTCAAACGACAAGCTGCATGCGCGCGGCCCGGTCGGTCTCGAAGGCCTGACCTCGCTGAAGTATCTGG